>JBBTFF010000039.1:0-19047 GCA_038041995.1 Gemmatimonadota bacterium
GTACTGGCAACGAGTTGCCTCACGAACCGGACAGCGCGGCCCGCGCCGCCGTCTCGTCGCGTCGCAGTTGTGCCACCAGGGCGTCGGCGTTCTCGAACTTCCGGATTTCGCGCAGGCGCCGGATGAGGTCGATGCGCACCCGTCGCCCGTACAAGTCGGAGCGCACACCGAACAGGTGCGCCTCGAGCGTCCGGAGGGCGTCGTCGAACGTGGGGCGGGCACCGAGGTTCATCATGCCGCCGAAGGTTCCCTCCGGCGTGCAGGCGCGCACCGCGTAGACGCCGTCGGGTGGAAGGAGTTTTCGCGCGGGCGGCATGGACAGATTGATGGTGCGAAACCCGAGATCGCGCCCCCGCCGGGCGCCCTCCATGACGATACCGCTGAGGCTGTAGGGGCGGCCGAGTCCGCGGGCGGCGGGGTCGAGGTCGCCGCCGGCGATGGCCCGGCGAATGGACGTGGACGAGATGGCTCGGCCGTCGGGACCCACGACGGGAGGCACCACGTCCACGCGGAACCCGCGTGCGGCGCCAAGCGCCTGCACCACCGTCGCGTCGACGGAACGTCCGCGCCCGAAGCCATGATCGAACCCGATCAGCAGTTCCCGCATGCCGAAGCGCTCGCGGAGCACCGCGTCGACGAACGTCGCCGCGTCGTACTGGGCCAGCGCCGGGGTGAATGGCAGGACGGCGAGGTAGTCGAGCTTGCTCTCGGCGAGCACCTCGAGCTTCTCGTCGCCCACCGTGAGCAACGGCGGGGCCGCCGCCGGATTCACGATCTCCAGCGGGTGCGGCTCGAAGGTCACGAGCACGCTCTTCAGGCCGGTCGCTGCCGCGCGCTCCGCCAGCCGCTCGAGGACCAGTCGGTGGCCGGCGTGCACACCGTCGAAGGTCCCCACGGTGAGCACCGTGCCGGCGACGTCGGGTGGGAGTCCCGACTGCTGGTGCCAGTCGACGTGCTCAGCCATCGCGCATCACCACCCGCGGCTGCCAGCGGTCGCCCCGTTCGGACGCTCGACGCTCGGCGAACGCCACCAAGGTGCCGGCGCGGGCGGGAAAGCGCGGGTCGAGCAGCGCGGCGAAGGCACCGTCGACACGAGCCCCGACGTCGATGCCGCGCACGATTAGCGCCATCTCGTCCTCGGTGAGCACCTGGTGCGGATATCCCTCGAGTGCGTCGATCGTCGGGGCAAGCGTGACGGACTCCCCCGAGCGCATCCGCTCCAGCGGGATTGATCGCGCCAGCGAGAAGACGCCGGCCCTCGTGCGGCGAAGCGCCGTGAGGTGTGCCGCGCTGTTCGCGGCCCGCGCGAGGTCCCGGGCAAGCGAGCGCACATACGTGCCGCCGCCACAGCTGACGTGCATGCGGCACGAGGTCACCGCGTCGTCGGCACCCTCGAACCCGGAAAGCACGACGGAGTTCACGTGCACACGCGATGGAGCAAGCGTCACCTCGCGCCCGGCACGCGCCAGTTCGTAGGCGCGCTGGCCATCGACCCGCTTGGCCGAGTACGAGGGCGGCACCTGGTCGATGTCGCCGAGCAGCGCCGGCACCACCGCGTCCAGGATTTCGCGCGAGGGAAGCGGCGCTTCGCGCACCACCTGACCAGCGAGGTCCTCGGTGTCGGTCTCCGCGCCGAACCGCACGGTGGCGTCGTATTCCTTGGGCTCGTCGTGCACCCACTGCAGCAGGCGGGTGGCGCGCCCGACGAGGAGCACGAGCAGCCCGGTGGCGAAGGGATCGAGCGTCCCGCCGTGCCCGATGCGCTTTTCGCCCAACGCACGACGCGCGGCGTTGACGACGTCGTGCGACGTCACCCCCGCCGGCTTGTCGACCAGCAGCAGGCCGTCAGGCGCCTGTGGAGGAGTCATCGTCGGCGTGTCCCGACGGTCGGATCGAGGCAAGCAGCGTCTCGATGCGCGCCGCGCGCGACACGCTCTCATCGAACCGGAAGGCAATCTCGGGGGCGACCCTCAGGCGCAGGGCGCGCCCGATGTGCGACCGCAGGTGGCTGGCCACGCTCGACAGCCCCTCGAGGGTGGCGGCGCGTTCGGCGTCGTCGCCCATGATGGACACGAACACCGTGGCGTGGCCAAGGTCGCGCGTGACGTCGACGGCGGTCACCGTGATCAGCTTGCCGCTGACGCGCGGATCCTTGACGCTCCCGGTCAGGAACGTCGCGACTTCCATGCGGATACCTTCCGCCACGCGGTCAGGGCGCCGTGTATCCCGCGGGGGCATCAGCGATCGTCCGGACGGGCGTTCATCCGGCGTGCGCCGGCTGCAGCGTACGGGCGACGGTTTCCATCTTGTAGCACTCGAGGATGTCGCCGACCTTGAGGTCGTTGAAGTTCTCGACGCCGATTCCGCACTCGAAGCCTTCCTTCACTTCCTTCACGTCGTCCTTGAAGCGGCGCAGCGAGCCGATGATGCCCGTGTAGATGCCCGCGCCGTTGCGGACCACGCGCACCTTGCCCTGGCGCGTGATGACGCCGTTGCGCACCGAGCAGCCGGCAATGACGCCGACCTTGGTGACCTTGAAGACCTCGCGCACCTCGGCCTCGCCCAGCACGGTTTCCTTCTCTTCCGGGCGCAGCAGGCCCTCGAGGGCGAGCTTCACGTCGGCCACGGCCTCGTAGATGATCTTGTACAGCTTGATCTCGACGCCTTCGCGTTCGGCGGCACTCCGCGCCTTGATGTCGGGGCGGACGTGGAAGCCGATGATGATGGCGCCCGACGCCTTCGCCAGCAGGATGTCGCTCTCGGTGACGGCGCCGACGCTGCGCTGGACCACCTCCACCTGCACTTCCTCGTTGGACAGCTGCTGCAGCGCGTCGGCCAGCGCTTCCGCCGGGCCGCCCTGGTCGGCCTTGATGAGCAACTTCAGCTGGCGCTTCTCGCCGGTGCCGGAACTTGACATGAAGTCCTCGAGCGACACCGCGCCCTTGGTGGTGCGGCGGCTCTTGGCCTCGCGGTCGAGGCGCTCGCGTCGCTGGGCGATCTCGCGCGCCTCGGACGCATCGGCCACGGCGATGAACTGATCGCCGGCCATCGGCACGCCGGTGAGGCCGAGGACCTGCACCGGCATCGCCGGGCCCGCTTCCTTGATCGCCTTGCCGCGTTCATCGAGGAGCGCGCGCACGCGCCCCGAGTACATGCCGCAGATGAAGTCATCGCCCACGTGCAGCGTGCCATTCTGCACGAGCACGGTGGCTACCGGACCCTTGCCGGCGTCGAGCTGTGCCTCGACCACGGCGCCCGCGGCCTTGCGGTTCGGGTTGGCCTTGAGGTCGAGGATTTCCGCCTGCAGGAGCAGCTGCTCGAGCAGCGCCGGGATGCCCGTGCCCTTCTTGGCGGACACCTCGGTGTGCAGCGTCTGCCCGCCGAAGTCCTCGAGCACGACGCTGTGGTTGAGCAGTTCCTGCTTGACCTTCAGGGCGTTGGCGGCCGGCAGGTCGATCTTGTTGATGGCGACGATCATCGGCACGCCGGCGTTCCTGGCGTGCGAGATGGCCTCGATGGTCTGCGGCATCACCGAGTCATCGGCGGCCACGACGAGCACGACGATGTCCGTGACCTGCGCGCCGCGGGCACGCATGGCGGTAAAGGCCTCGTGGCCCGGCGTGTCGAGGAAGGTGATGGCCTTGCCGTTCGGCAGCGTGACGTGGTAGGCGCCGATATGCTGCGTGATGCCGCCCGCTTCGCCGGCCACGACATTGGCCTTGCGGATGTAGTCGAGCAGCGACGTCTTGCCGTGGTCGACGTGACCCATGATGGTGACGACGGGCGGACGCGGCTTGAGTTCCTCCGGCAGGTCCTCGACCTTCGCCTCGGTGGGCGCGGCGGCGTATTCGGCCTCACGCACCGCGATGAAGCCGAACTCGCTGGCGATCAGCTCGATCTGGTCGAAATCCATGCGCTGGTTGATGGTGACCATCAACCCGAGGTGCTTGAACGCGAACGAGACGATCTGCGTGGCCGGGATCTTGAGGATGTCGGCCAGCTCGCTGACGGTGATGAACTCGTTGACGCGCACCGTCTTCTTTTCCTGCTCGGCGACGGCCGCACGAATGGCCGCGAGTTCCTCGCGCCCCGAGTCGTCGCGACGCCGCTTGCCTGGCGCGCCGCGCATTTCCTTCATGGTGCGGAAGATGTTGGCCGATACCGCTTCCTGGTCGACCTGCCCGCGCTTGCCCTTCTTGCGACGCGGCCCGCTGGACGGCGTCTGCGGAGCCGTGGTGGCACCGCCCGCGGCCGGACTGCGGCCACGATCGTCACGGCGCCCACCACTCAGCCCGCCACCCGGCGCGGCTGAGGCAATGGGGCGCGGGGGCATCGGCAGGCGGCCCGACGCGGCGGGCCGTCCACGCGGCGCACCCGGCACGATGGGACGCGGGCGCGCACGCTCCGCGGTGGGCGCATTCCCCTGCACCGCCGAGGGTAGCGCTGGCGGCGCGAGCGGTCTGGCTGGCCGCGGCGGGAGCATGGCCGGTGGTGGTGGCGCAGCTTCCGGTGCGGCAGCAACCGGCGCCTGCCGTGGCTGCGGGGCGACCGGCGCCTCGAGTGTCGGCGTGACATCAGGTGATGGCGGCGCAGAGACGCTGGGTGCCGACGGGGTCTCGACGACCACGGGCACGCCAGCCGATACGGCCTCGACGACGTCGGCCGCGGGCAGCGCTTCCGCCGGTGTCTCGGAGACAGGAGGCGCCGCGCGACGCCGGCGCACCTTGTGCGCGGAGTCGGCCGGCTCCACTTCGGGCGCGGGCTCCTCGACCTTCTTCCTGGCTCGTGACTTCGCCGCCGTCTTCGCCGTCGCCTTCTCGGCGGCGCCCGCGTTCGCTTCAGCGACCGCGCTGCCGCGACGCCGGCTCTTGGCGCCCGAGGCTGGAGCCTCGGCCGCCTTGAGGGCACGCACGCGCTTCTCACGTTCCCATCGGGCCCGTGCGCGCGAAATCTGGTCATCCGTCAGCGGCGTCAGGTGGCTGCGCACGACAACCTCCATGGCGCGAAGCATGCCCAACACTTCGTCGCTCGAGATGCCGAACTCAGCCGCCAGATCACTCACCCGAAGCTTCGTCAAACTGCCTCCTTCGTGCTGCTACTCGCCCGCGGAACCGAGCGCTCCGCGAATCCCCTTCGCCAGCGGCGCGTCGACGATGCCAATCGCCGCCGTCGCCTCCCGCCCTGCCACCGCGCCCAGTTCTGCTGCCGGGAAACCATCCACGATGGTGATTCCCTTCGCCACCAGCAAGCGAAGCACCTTGTCGCGGCTGTGCCGCGACGCGTCTTCCGCCACCAACGCGAGCTTCAGCGTCCCGCCGAGTGCCGCCGCCCGCACCATCTCCACCCCCACCACCGCGTTGCGCGCACGCACGCCAAGGCCAGCCAGGCTCAGCAGGCGGCGACGCAGCTCGGCGTCGATCACCGTATCGTACTCACGCCACTTCCGGGACGATCTTGCCCGTATCTGCGCCGGCATCAGCGCCAGAATCGGCGCCGGCATCAGCGCCGGCATCAGCGCCGGCATCAGCGCCAGCATCAGCGCCGGCATCGGCGCCGGCATCAGCGCCAGCATCAGCGCCAGCATCAGCGCCAGCATCAGCGCTAGCATCTGCGCTAGCATCTGCGCCCGCACCTGAGCCAGCATCAGCCGCCGTCGCGTCACCGTTGTTGTTGTCGTCGGTCGTGAGCTCGTCGATCATCTTCATGATGCGATCGGCCTCTTCCGGCGCAATGCCCGGCAGACGCAGGAAGTCGTCGCGCTCGAGATCGATGATGTCGTTCAGCGTGCGGAAACCGCCGGCTTCGAGCACCGCGATCGTCGCCGGCGGCAGGCCCTCGATGGCCGAGAGGTGCACTTCGGCGGCGACGTCCTCCTCGGGCAGCGGCTGGAAGAGCGGCATGTCGCCCCCGCGCTCGAGCCACTCGCGGCTCGAGTACAGGTCGATCTTCCACCCGGTCAGTTCCGAAGCGAGTCGCACATTCTGGCCGTTGCGGCCGATGGCCAGCGACAGCTGGTCCTCGTCGACGATGGCCTGGATGGTCGTCGTGGCCGGGTCGCTGAAGACGCGCGCAACCTTGGCCGGCGCCAGCGCGAGCTTGGCGAAACGCTCGGGATCGGGCGACCACGGGACGATGTCGATGCGCTCGCCGCCGAGTTCCTGCACCACGGCCTGCACGCGCGCGCCCTTGAGGCCCACGCAGGCGCCCACCGGATCGATGGCGTCGTCCTTGGACACGACGGCGACCTTGGTGCGGCTGCCGCATTCGCGCGCGGCGGCCTTGATCTCGACGATCCCCTGCTGGATCTCGGGGACTTCGAGCTTGAAGAGCGCCTGCACGAACATCGGGTCGGCGCGCGAGAGGACGAGGCGCGGCCCCTTGGGCGTCTCCTCGATCTTCTTCAGCACCGATCGCAGCGGCTCGCCCTGCTTGTAGTCTTCGCGATGGTTCTGCTCGCGATACGGGATGATCGCCTCGGCCTCGCGAAACTTGTTCAGCATGACGACGATCTTGCCGCGCTCGATCTGCTGGATCTCGCCCGACAGGAGGTCGCCGACGCGCCCGGCGAACTCGTCGCGGATCTTGGTGCGTTCACCCTCGCGCACGCGCTGGATGATGCGCTGCTTGGCCGCCTGCACGGCGGACCTCCCGAACTCGGCGAACTCGACCGGTTCTTCCATGACGTCGCCGACCTGGAACTCCGGGTCCTCGAAGCGCGCCTCTTCCAGCGCGATCTCGCGGCTCGGGTCCTCGACGGTCTCGACGACGGTCTTGAGCAGCACGATGCGGATCTCGCCCTTCGACTCGTCGATGGACACGTCGGCCTGAACGTTGGGCCCATGCTTCTTGGCCAGGGCGGCATGAATGCCGTCCTGCAGCAGGGCGTGCAGTTCCGCGCGGTCGATCTGCTTCGCGTTCGACAACTCGCGGAATGCAGCAAGAATTTCAGCCGAACCGGACATTCAGGACCTCGTTACGGTTTCCAGTGAAACGCCAGGCGGGCCTCGTCCACCTCGGCCAGCCCCAGCAGATGCTCATCGCCCTTCGCGTCGCGAAGACGCAGGCGCACGGCGCCCGCGTCATCCTCGACTCCCACGATCTCCACTTCAACACGTCCACCGAGTGCCGCGGATTTCACGTTTGCCTTGCGGCCCGCGAACCGACGCCAGTCCCCCTCGCCGCGCAGCGCCCGTTCCATTCCGGGCGATGACACTTCGAGCACATATCGTTCTCCGAAAAGCGAAGGATCACTGTCCAGACGCTCCTCGATGGCTCTCGATGCCCCTGCACAATCATCCACCGTGACCTTCTGCAGGTCCTTGCGGTCAATGCGCACATCGAGCAGGGGGCGACTGCGAGTGCCCCCAACGCGCAACTCGACCAGCTCAAGCCCGAACTGCTCAAGTGTAGCAATGACAATGAGTTCCAGTGCCTGCTTCACCTGATATATGATCCCTTTAGAGACAAAAAAATGTGGGGGGCGACCCCACATTTCCAAGGCGGTCGCCCAACCCGCCCAGCAAGAAGATTATAGATGCCGTGCGCTCGGACGTCAAGATATGAACGACAGATATGAACGACAGAGGATACGACAGAATACGACAGAATACGACAGAATACGACAGAGGACGACAGAGAACGACAGAAAGGGGCGTCGAAGCTGGTTGCGGCACAGACGCGCGCCGCCCTTCCCGCTGCGCCGACTACGCGGACGGAGCGATGACCGCCGCCTGACGCCCGGTGTCGCCGGCGCGATGCGAGAAGAAGCGGTCGTTGTTGCACCGCGTGCACAACGGACTCACGTCGATCTCCCGCACGCCGGCGATGCGCGCCTGATCGGCGAGGAGCGCGCGCAGGTCCACCGGCGCGGGCGCGTCGACGTGGCGTTGCATCAGCCGCGCGTAGACGTCGGGGCCCACCGCATAGCACTTGCCGCAGATGGCCGGACCGAGGTGTATCACGAGATCCTTGGCATGGTGCCCCATCGCCGTGAGCGCGTGAATGCCGGCTCCGAGAATGCCGCCGGCGACGCCACGCCACCCCGCGTGCAGCAGCGCCGACGCGCCCTTGGGATGACCGATGAACACGGGAACGCAGTCGGCGACGGTGACGACCATGGCCGTGTCATGGTGCGCCGTCGCGTGCCCGTCAGCGGCATCGGTGCGCAGCCAGCCGTCCCAGCCGCTCTGGTGCGTGATGACCTTGGCGCCGTGCACCTGGTGCGCCGACGCGAGTCGCCCTCCGGTGACGCGCATCAGTTCGAACCAGCGGTCGTTGACCTGCTGCACCGGCGCGTCGTCGGTAAACCCGTACGAACCCGCTTGGCGCGTCGTCGTGAACGCGGCGAGGCCGAGCACCGCGAACGATGCCACACGTTCCCGTGGCGGAAGGGTGCCGCTCATCGTTCGTCGGGCAGGCGCGTGATGCTCGCGCCGAGGGCGTTCAGGCGTTCATCGATGCGCTCGTAGCCGCGGTCGATCTGGCCGACGTTCTTGATGGTACTGGTCCCCTTGGCGCAGAGCGCGGCGAGGAGCATCGCCATGCCGGCGCGGATGTCGGGACTCTCCACGGTGCCGGCACGCAGTTCCGAGGGACCCGCCACCAGCGCGCGGTGCGGATCGCACAGCACGATGCGCGCGCCCATCGACACGAGCTTGTCGACGAAGAACATGCGCGACTCGAACATCTTCTCGTGCATCAGGATCAGCCCCTGGCACTGCGTCGCCGTGACGATGGCAATGGACATCACGTCCGCCGGGAACGCCGGCCACGGCTGGTCCTCGAGCTTGGGCACGTGCCCGCCGATGTCGTTCTGGATGACCATCGACTGGTGGGCGGGGATGACGAGATCATCGCCCTCCGCGCGGCAGGTGATGCCGAGGCGCTCGAACCCCATGAGCACCGAGCGCAGGTGGCGCACGCCGGCGTTGGCAATGCGCAGTTCACTGTGCGTCACGGCGGCCAGTCCGATGAACGATCCCACCTCGATGTGGTCGGGGCCGATGGCGTGCGTCGCCGCGCCGAGCGAGGCCCCGCCGTGCACCGTGAGGGTATTGGTGCCAATGCCCTCGATGCGTGCGCCGAGCGCGACGAGGAACTCGCAGAGATCCTGCACGTGCGGCTCGCTGGCGGCGTTGCGCAGGATCGTGGTGCCGCTGGCGGCAACCGCAGCCATCACCGCATTCTCGGTGCCGGTGACGCTGGGTTCGTCGAGGAAGACGTCGGCCCCGGTGAGCCCCTTGGTGGTGAACTTGATCCGGTCCGACAAGACGTGCTCGGCGCCAAGCTGCGCGAGCGCCAGGAAGTGCGTGTCGAGGCGGCGCCGCCCGATGACGTCGCCGCCGGGCGGAGACAACGTCACCTCGCCGCAGCGCGCGAGGAGCGGCGCGGCCAGCAGGATGGAACCGCGAATGTTCTTGCACATCCCGAGATCGAGCGCGCGCGCCGACACGGAGCGCGCATGCACGAACAGCTCGTTCGGCCCCGTCCACCGCGCCTCGGCGCCGGTGGTGGCGATCAGGTCGACGAGGATCTCGATGTCCCGGATGCGCGGGACGTTCTCGAGAGTCACCGGGTATTCGGTGAGGAGCGTGGCCGCCACGATGGGGAGGGCCGCGTTCTTGTTGCCGGACGGGCGGATGGTGCCGCCCAGCTGGCGGCCGCCTTCGACGAGGAATTGCATGCCCAGAACATAGGACCGGAACTCGGATTCCGGAATTGGAATTCGAAAGCGGAATGCGAAGCGGAACGCGGAAGTGGAGACCGAAATTGGCGGCGGACGCGATGACAGAACGCGATGAAAAGCACCCCGCTCAGGCATTCACTCGCACACCGTCGGCAAATCCACCCTTGCGTTTGTGCGGGGAACTGCGGAAGCTACGGACATGCTGCCACTCTTCCTGCTTGCCGCCGCCGACACGCTGATCTTCCGCCAGGTGCCCCCCGTTCGGTCGGGGTTCGAGGAGACCGTCTTCGTTGCGTCGGGACTGGCTCAGATCCTCACCCTGGTGGCCCTGACCCTGCTGGCGCTGATCTTCCACCGCATGTGGAAGGCGCAGTTGGCGCTGCACGAACAGCTCGCCAGACTGACGTCGAAGGTGGACCCGATGATCGCCAGCGCGACCTCGGCCGCCGAGAACGTCCGCGTGCTCACGGACGTGGTGCGCAAGGACGCCGTGCGGGCCGCCGATGCGCTTGCCGAAGCCACCAGCCGCGTGCGCGATTCGGTGGGAGGCATCGCCGACCGTATCGACGACTTTGGCGACCTGATGGGGCGCGTGCACGGCAAGGCCGACGAGGTGGCCGACGTGGCCGAAGCCGCGCTGGACACCATCAAGCTGGGGTCGCGCGTCTTGCGGCCGCGCCACGACCGCGAGCGCGAGCCCGAGCGCCGCCCGGATGACGTCGTGCGCTCGCGCAAGCACCCAGCGGCGCCTGACCGCGATCGCGCCGCGCCCCCGGACGACGTGGACGATCGGATCGATCGGGACGAGGAGCACGATGACTCGCCGTACGCTTCCGTCGCAACGGAGGAACCGCCCAAGGCGCCACGGCGGCGCCGGAGACGCGGCCGCGGTCGTCGCCCAGCTGGCTGAGTATGCGGTTCCGGCCCGGCGCCGCGTCGCGCCGCGTAACCCTGCTCCGCCACGCCACGGTGGTCGTGCTGCTGCTGGCCCTCACGCCGGTTGCGGCGTACGCGTGGACCCCCGGTACGCACATCCTGCTGGGAGAGGCCGTGCTCCGGTCGGCATCGCTGCTGCCGGCGAGCATCGCGGAGCTGCTGCAGGCGTTTCCGTATGACTTCCTCTACGGCTCGATCGCCGCCGATACCAGCATTGCCAAGAAGTATGCCCGCTTCGGGCGGCACTGCCATCACTGGTACGTCGGGCTGGAGATCCTCAATCGCGCGCGTGACGAGACGCTGAAATCGTTCGCCTACGGCTACCTGTCGCACCTGGCTGCCGATGTGGTGGCGCACAACTGGTTCGTGCCACACCAGCTGGCGGTGACGTCAAGCACCAAGACCATCGGCCACTCCTACTGGGAGAGCCGGTTCGAAACCCACCTCGGCGCGCAGCACAGCCGCCGTGCGCACGAGATCATCCTGCTCGACCACGCGCGTGCCGACGATCATCTCGACCGGATACTCAGCCCGACGATCTTCAGCACGCACACCAACCGCCGGATCTTCCGCGGAATGGTGCGCGTGACGGACGCGGAGAGTTGGCAGCGGGTCTTCGCCCTGATGGCCGAGCGGAGCCGCTGGGACCTGGCCGAGCGCGACGTCGGCTCCTACCTCTCGCGTTCGTTCGATTTCGTGGTCGACTTCCTGCGGCGCATGGACGGCAGCGAGCCCTACGCGCACGACCCGTCGGGCGAGGAACCGCTGCGCGCGGCCAAGGCGGTGCGTCGCACCGCCATGCGGCTCGGCGACGAAGACACGGCGCGCGAAGCCGCCGGCCGCCACTTCGGCCTGCCGCCGTCGTCGCTGTCGTTCGCCGGGCAGCTCGGTGAACCGCTGTACGTGCCGGAGCGCGCGCCAACCAGCTGATCCGGGTTGCGCGCGCTGGCGCGTCCCGTGCCGCAATCGCGCGAGCCGGACGCTATTCGTCTCCGCGTTCCAGGCCGGCAAAGGCGACCACCAGCCGCTTGCGTCCGATGGTCTCGTCGTCGAACTCGATGGTGACCTTGGTGTCCCGCCCCGTGCCGGAGAGCTCGAGGATCGTGCCGGTACCGAACGCCCTGTGCTTCACGCGCGCCCCTTTCACGTAGCGGGCAGCAACCTGCGACTCCTCCTCGGTGGGAGTCTCCCAGGCGCTGGGACGCGACATCGGCGTTCCCGGGCGTCGCTGCGACGGCGAGGTGTAGGCAAAGGCGCTGGCGCTGCCGCGCAGCTTCGACGTCATCCGCGACTCGTAGCATTCGGCCGGCACCGGGGTCAGAAACGACGACAGGATGCCGGGCAGCAGTTCGCCATTGCGCCGGCGCGCCGTCGCCCACGTCAGGAACAGCTTGCGCTCGGCGCGCGTGATGCCGACGTAGAGGAGCCGGCGTTCCTCCTCGAGGACGTCGGGATCGTCGAAGGCACGCGCCAGCGGGAACAACCCGTCTTCCATGCCGGAGAGAAAGACCACCGGGAACTCGAGCCCCTTGGCGGTGTGCACCGTCATGAGCGTCACGGCGTCGCCATCGGGCCCCATCTGGTCGACGGCGGCGACGAGCATCGCCTTCTGCAGGAAATGGTCGAGCGGGCGCAGTCCCAGTTCCCCGCCATCGTCGACCACCGTCTCGGCGGCCCCTTCCACCATGGCCCGCACGTTGTCGAGTCGATCGAGGCCCTCCGGTCCCTCGGCGCGCAGCGCTTCGTCGTAGCCGGTGGCCTGCAGGATCTCGACGATCAGGCGATCGACGCTCGAGTCCTCGGCGCTCGCGCGGAACCGGTCGGCCAGTGTCGTGATGACGTCGAGCGCGGTCCGGGCCGACGGACGCATGCCGTCCAGCTCCGCCGCACGACGGGCCATCTCGAGCAGCGGAATGCCGCGCTCGCGCGCCGCGCCGGCGAGCAGCTCGACGGTGGAGTCGCCGATGCCGCGCTTGGGCACCGTGATGGCGCGTCGGAAGGCCTCGTCGTCCGACGGGTTGGCGGCGAGGCGCAGCCAGGCCAGCAGGTCGCGCACTTCGCGCCGATCGTAGAAGCGGACGGCGCCGATGAGGCGGTACGGGATGCTCCGGCGACGCAGCGATTCCTCGAGCGAGCGGCTCTGCGCGTTGGTGCGGTACAGGACGGCGATCTCTTTCGGCCGCTCTCGCAGGTTCATGCGACGCTTCTCGATTTCCTCGGCGATCGCGTCGGCCTCGTCGCGATCGTCGAGCGCCTTGAGCAGCGTCACCGGTTCACCGGCCGGTCGCGTGGCACGCAGCGTCTTGCCGCGGCGCGCCGCATTCTGCGCGATGACGACGTTGGCGAGGCTCAGGATCTCCGGCGTGGAACGGTAGTTCTCCTCGAGGCGCACGACACGCGCACCTGGATAGTCGCGCTCGAAGTCGAGGATGTTGCGCACGTCGGCGCCCCGCCAGCCGTAAATGGACTGGTCGTCGTCACCGACCACGGCAACGTTGCCGGTGGAGCCGGCGATGAGGCGCACGAACTCGTATTGCGCGTGATTGGTGTCCTGGTACTCGTCCACCAGCAGGTGCTCGAAGCGCCCGGCGTAGTGCGCACGGATGTCGTCGTGTTCGAGCAGGATGCGCACCGGCAGCACCAGCAGGTCGTCGAACGAGACGGCGTTGGCCCCGCGCAGGGCCGGCTCCATGGCCGTGTAGACCAGCGAGACGGCCTTGGCCATCGGCGTCAGGGCCAGGCGCGCGTATTCCTCGGGCGAAACCAGCGCGTTCTTGGCGTCGCCGATGGCCGCAGCCACCGCCTTGGGCGCAAAGTCCTTCGGCGATACCTTCGCATGCACCATGAGGCGCTTGACGACAGTGAGCGTGTCGTCCTCGTCGTAGATGGTGTACGCGGACGTGCGCCCGACCTTGTCGGCATGCAGGCGCAGCAGGCGCGCGCCGATGCCGTGAAAGGTGCCGATCCACATGCCGCGCGGCTCGACGCCCAGCAGCCGGCCGATGCGTTCGCGCATCTCGCCCGCGGCCTTGTTGGTGAAGGTGACGGCGAGCACGCGATGCGGGCTCACGCCGAGTTCCTCCACGATGCGCGCCACGCGCGCCGTGAGCACGCGCGTCTTGCCGGAGCCGGCGCCGGCCAGCACGAGGAGTGGCCCGGCGCCGTGTTCGACGGCGGCGCGCTGTGCGGGGTTGAGCGTTACTTCACTTATGGGGGCTAACGACGTCATCCGGGTAAGATAACGTCGAACACCGCGCCCCGGTCCGACGGCACGAGCACCAGCCGCCCGTCGTGCGACTCCTCCACGATGCGACGGGCCAGCGGGAGGCCGATGCCCCAGCCGCGCTCCTTCGTGGTGAAGCCCGCCGCGAAGATGCGCCGGCGCAGCTTGGGCGGTACACCCGGCCCATCATCGGACACGCGCACCCGCGCGCCGCCGCCGGCGGCCCGATCGACCCGCACGCTGATGGTGCCCCCCCGCCCGACGAGCGCATCGACGGCGTTCTTCACCAGCGACTCCACCGCCCACTCCAGGAGGACGCGGTCGGCGGGCACCGTCAGCGGCCCCTCGCCGCGTTCGAATTCCACCACGATGGTGTTGGCGAGCGTGGGGACGCGGGCGCGGAAGTAACTCACGACGCATTCCACGGATTCGCCAATGTCGATGGGCACGAGCTTCGGCGGGCGCCCGATGCGCTCGAATCGGTGGGCCACGCGTTCGAGCCGCTCGACGTCGCCTTCCATGTGCCGGCGTGCCGACGCCGACGCCGGATCGCTGTCGCGGTCGGCCATGAGCTCGAGCCAGCCGTGCAGCGACGAGAGCGGCGTGCCCAGCTGGTGCGCCGCCTCGCGGGCCATGCCCGCCCAGACGCGCTCGCGCTCGGCCCGCGCCCGTACGCCAAGCACCATGACCCCGACGAGGATGAGCAGCGAGAGCATGGCGACCTGCAGCAGCGGAATGATGCGGAGCCCACGCACCAGCGGCGTGCTGCCAAAGTGGATCTTCCCGTAACCCGGCTGGACGATCGGCGTGTTCTGCCGGTCGAGACTCAGCGCATAGGCGGCCAGCTGCCGGTCACGCGGGTTGGCGATGCCGCTGCCAGCGTCGGGAACGTTGGCGAAGGCAGTTGGCCAACCCTGCTCGTCGGTGAGGACGACGGGGACGCCAAGCTCGCGAATCTCCCGCGACAGGTCGAGCAGGGCGGCCGTGCCGGCCGCCGACGAAGTATCCGTGTCCACAAGGGCGCTGTACACGCGCGCGAACATGCGGCCGTTGCGTTCGGCTTCGCCGCGCAGTTCGTGCACCAACCGCTGGGTATACCAGAGGTACGACCCCAGCAGCACCAGGAGGCCGAGCGCGACGAGGATCACCGGCACCCGGCGTCGCATGCCCTACCGGATCACGTCGAGCCCGACGTACGGACGCAGCGCCTCGGGTACGACCACCGTGCCGTCGGCCTGCTGATAGTGCTCGAGGATCGCCGCGAAGACGCGCGGGAACGCGAGCCCTGACCCGTTGAGCGTGTAGACGAACTGCGGCTTGTCGCCCTGGGCCGCGCGGAAGCGGATGTTCGAACGCCGCGCCTGGTAATCGGTGAAGACCGAGCACGACGACACTTCGAGCCACTTGCCCACGCCGGGAGCGAAGACCTCGAGGTCGTAGGTCATGGCGCTGCTGAAGCCGGTGTCGCCGGCGGCGAGCAGGACAACGCGATACGGCAGCCCCAGCTTCTGCAGCACGACCTCGGCGTGGCCGGTGAGCAGCTCGAGTTGCGCGGCGCCGTCGGCGGGGGCGCAGTAGCGCACCAGTTCCACCTTGTCGAACTGGTGCACCCTCAGGAGCCCACGGGTGTCCTTGCCGGCGGCCCCCGCCTCGCGACGGAAGCACGGACTGTAGGCGCACATCGCCCTGGGCAGTTGGGCCGCGTCGAGGATCTCGTCGCGATACAGGTTGGTCACCGGCACTTCGGCGGTGGGAATCAGGAAGCCCTGATCGTCGCCCAGCGCGTACATGTCGTCCTCGAACTTCGGCAGCTGGCCGGTACCCGTCATCGAGTCGCGGTTGACGACCACCGGCACCCAGCACTCCTCGTAGCCGTGCTCGCGAGTGTGCAGGTCGAGCATGAAGTTCATGAAGGCACGCACCATCCGCGCGCCAACGCCCCGATACACGATGAACCCCGAGCCCGAGATCTTGGCGCCGCGCGCCAGGTCGAAGAGCCCGAGCGCCTCGCCCACCTCCCAGTGCGGCTTCACGGTGGCGGCGTCGCGGGGCGTGCCCCATGAGCGGACCACGGTGTTCTGGGACTCGTCGCCCGACGGCACGGCGGGAAGCGGGACGTTCGGGATTTCGTAGAGTCCCTGCTGGATGCCGGCCTCGGTGGCCTGCAGTTCAGCCTCGAGGCGGGCGATCTCCTCGCCGAGCGCGCGCGTCTGCGCCTGCAGTTCCGACGCATCCTCACCCGCCTTCTTGCGCCGTCCCACTTCCTGGCTCGCCGCATTGCGCGCGGCCTTTCGTTCCTCGACGGCCTGGATCGCCATGCGGCGCTCGAGGTCGAGTGCCTCAAGACGGGCGATCACGGGCTCAAGCTGGTCGAGCGCACCGCGCCGGCGCATTCCGTCACGCAGCGCAGCGGCCTGCTCGCGGACCATCTTGATGTCGTGCATGGCCTATTTGGACGGAATGCCGGGTTCGAAGGACTTGAAGCCGCAGTTGGGGTTGGTCATCCCGCGACCGAAGATGAGCCCGCCTGCCTTGACCGAATCGATGACGAACTTGGCGTAGAGTTCGCTGGAAAGCTGGTAGACGCAACCGGTGGACGTCAGGCGCACCACCACCACTTCGCCGGGCAACACCGAGAGCGCCGAGTCGAGCACCCAGCCCTTTGACGGCGCGAGCAATACGGTCTCGTAGACCCCGGTGACCCGCTGCAGGCCGACGGTCCGGGAACCGCCGATGGATGTGCCGACGAGCTTCTGCGGAATGACGCGGATCTTGCCGGTGCCGTCGAAGTCGAACGCGACGTCGAAACCGAACGAGCCGTCCACGCGCACCGCGCCAAGGGTGCCGAAGTCGATGGCCGCGGGCGCGTTGGCGGGCCCCGACCCGGAGAGGGCGAAAAGCGAGAAGGCGAACGGCGTGTTGGCATACTGCGCCGTGACCTTGAACGGATCGCTGCAGGCGGAGACGGCCAGCGCGGCCAGGGCCACGAAGGCCACGGCACGCCCGCGGCGAACGGGGCGGCGGGGAATCGGAGGTGTGATGGACATAGGCAAGGATTGAAAGTAGCGGACGGACGACGAGAGGGGCAAGCGAAGTCGCCTTGACTTCGCTCTGGCGACGCGTACACTTCGGCAACCTTTCATACACCGGAGTGGGGCGATGCCTACCATTCGCGACCTCGTGGCAGCGATCCGCGATCGGGAGGGGGTCGACGCCGCCGTCATCCTGGGCCGCGATGGCCTGCTGATCGACAGCCAGACGGTCGACGCCGTGGATGCCGAGCACGTAGCCGCCCACGTCCCGCCCGTGCTGGTCGCCGCCGAAGAGCTGGGCGCTTCCGGCCACCTCGGCGCCCTGCGGACGGCCGTGCTGGAGCATGAGCACGGGTACGCCATTGTCGCCTCGGTGTCTCCCGACGCCGTCCTGCTGGTGCTCGTGCAACCCACCGCGAACCTCGCCCAACTCCTCTACGAGCTGCGGCGCAATCGCGCGAACATCGCGGCGCTCGTCTGAGCACGCCTGCCGTCATGCCGTGCCACGTGCTCGTGGCCGACGATGAGCCGCACATCGGTCGCATCGTCAAGACGAAGCTCGAACAAGGCCCGTTCCGGGTGACGCTGGTGTTCGACGGCACCGAGGCACTCGCCGCCCTGGCCGCGCACGATGACATCCGCCTGGTGCTGCTCGACCTCATGATGCCCCACCTCAGCGGGCTCGAGGTGCTGGCGCGGATGCGCGCCGACGCCCGGTGGTCGTCCCTCCCCTGCGTGATCCTCACGGCGGCCGGCCAGGACCAGCGATACGACGAAGCCATGCGGCTGGGCGCCTCGGACTTCATCACGAAGCCGTTCAGCCCCAAGCGGCTCTACGCGCGCGTGGCCGAACTCACGGGCGTGGACGACGGCGGCGACGCCCCCGCGGTAGCCCCGTGAACGCGGCGCCCACCTGGGTGGTAATCCTGGCCGGCGGCATTGGATCACGCTTCTGGCCACTCTCGACACCCGACCGGCCCAAGCAGTTCCTGCCGCTGCTCAGCGACCAGCCGATGCTGCGCGACACGATCGACCGGTTGTTGCCCGTTGCGCCGGCGTCGCAGATGTTCGTCCTGACCAACGCCGAACTGGTGGCGGGCGTGGCTCGCATTGCGCCGGAACTCGCGGTGGACCACATCCTGGCCGAGCCGCGCCCGGCGGGCACCACCGCCGCGCTGGCGTGGGCGGCCTCGCGCATCGCCAAGCTCGGTGGGCGCGACGCACTGATGATCTCGGTTCACGCCGACTGGGCCATCGGCGACGTGCCGCGCTTTCAGGACGCCCTGCGGTTGGCCGCGTCGGAGGCAGCGCGCACACAGGGCCTGGTGACCGTCGGGATCGTGCCGACGCACCCCGACACGGGACTCGGCTACATCGAGCCGGGCGATGCCACCACGGGCGCCGCGCGCCGGGTCGCTCGTTTCGTCGAGAAGCCACAACTGGCCGCGGCCGAGGCGCTGGTGGCCGGCGGCGCGCTGTGGAACTCGGGCATCTTCGCCTGGCCCGTGGGCGTGTTCCTCGACGAAGTGCGCGCCTGGTGCCCCGCCGTCTCCGAGTCGCTCGACCGGGCCGGCGATGACGCCGTGGCGTTCTTCGCGAGCGTGAAGGACCCCGTCGCCGTGGACGTCGCCGTATTGGAACGGAGTGCGCGCGTGTTCGTGCTGGCGGGGAGTTTTGGGTGGAGCGATGTCGGCACGTGGTCCGCCCTGCGGGGCGTGCGCGCGCGTGACGCCGACGGCAACGTGACGCATGGCCGCGTGCACCTGCGCGAGTCGGCCAACAACGTGGTGCACGCCGCCGGCGCCGATGTCGTGCTGTACGGAGTGCAGGGGTTAGTGGTGGTGGAATGCGCAGGCATCGTATTGGTGACCACCGAGGAGAGCGCCCGCAATCTCAAGCCCCTGCTCGAGAGCCTTCCTTCGGAGTTGCGGGAGCGGCGTTGAACAGCCGCACCATCGTGCTGTACGAGGATGCGGCGGCGCGTGCGCTCGAACCGTTCGCGCTGACGCGGCCGGTCTGCGAGTTTCGCACCGGCGCGGTGCTGCTGCGCGAGCGCTGGGCACAGGTCGCGAGCGGCGGGATTGCCGGGCGCGTGGGCGCGCCGCACCTCGCCTCGTTCGATGAACCCGGAACGCCCCGCACCCTGCCCGGCGTGCTCGACGCGGGAACGG
>JBBTFF010000039.1:19057-24009 GCA_038041995.1 Gemmatimonadota bacterium
GTGGTGGCGAACGCGCGCTTCGCACCGGGGCTGGGTGCACCGCTCGACGACGCCGACGTCTGGACGGCCGACGGGCGCGTGGCCGCGGTGCGTCTGGCCGCGCCGCTCGACGCGGCCTCGTTGGGCGACGGTACGCTCGCGCTGGATTCGCTGGCTCCCCCCGGAGCGCGCGCCGCGCGGCTGCACGGCTGGTGGATCGACCACGCGTGGGACCTGGTGCGCCACCTCGGCGCCATGCTCGCTTCCGACATTCCCGTCATCGGCGTGACGCTCGCCACAGGGAACGCCGGCGCGCTCGACGGCGTGCACATCGTGGGTACGCACCCGGTCTTCATCGAGGACGGTGCCGTCGTGGAGCCATTTGTGTTGCTCGACGCGCAGCACGGCCCCCTGCTGGTGCGCCGGGGCGCGCACGTGCAGGCGTTCACCCGGCTGGTGGGGCCGTGCTTCGTGGGCGCAGAGAGCGTCGTGCACGGTGGCCGGGTGGCGGGTTCGGCAATTGGCGAGCAGTGCCGGGTACACGGCGAGGTGAGCGTGTCGGTGTTCTTTGGCCAGTCGAACAAGGCGCATGACGGATTCGTGGGACACAGCGTCATGGGGCGCTGGTCGAACCTCGGCGCGGGCACCACGACGAGCAACCTCAAGAACAGCTACGGCACCGTGCAGATGTGGACGCCGGGCGGGACGGTGGAGACCGGGATGCAGTTCCTTGGCGCGCTCATCGGCGACCACGCCAAGCTGGCCATCGGGACGCTGCTGATGACCGGCTCGGTTGTCGGCGCCGGGGCCAGCGTCTTCGGCGTCGGGTCACCCGCGAAGGTGGTGCCGCCCTTCTCGTGGGGCGGTGGCGACGACGCCTTGTTTGCACTGGAGAAGTTCCTCGAGGTGGCCGAGCGCGTGCAGGCGCGCCGCAGCGCGCCACTGACGGACGGACTGAGGAAAGTGCTCGCGGCCGCGCACCAGCGGCGCTGGACGACGTGAGGTTCTGCACGCTCGCCAGCGGGAGCAAGGCCAACGTCGCGCTGGTGGAGATCGGCTCGACGCGCATTCTCATTGACTGCGGGCTCGGTCCGCGCACGCTGGCCAAGCGCTTGGCCGAGGCCGGTGTGGCGCCCGCGTCCATTGACGCCGTGGTGGTGACGCACGAGCACATCGACCACGTGAAGGGGCTCGCCCAGGCCGTGGCCAGGTGGGGGTGGCCAGTGGTGGCGACTGAGGGCACGCTCGCTGGCGCGCGCGACGTGCCCGTGGAGCGCCACGTGTCGCTCGCCTACGGCCGGTCGTGGACGATCGGCGCGTGCACCGTGGAGCTGGTGGCGGTGCCGCACGACGCGGCTCAGCCCGCGGCGGTGGTGGTGACATCGACGCGCTCCGGCGCTCGGCTAGGGCTGGCGACGGATCTCGGCGAGGTGTCGGACATGCTGAGCGCGGCATTCGAGCGCCTCGACTTCCTGGTGCTCGAGAGCAACCACTGCGAGATGATGCTGCGCGACGGACCGTACCCCCCGTTCCTGCAGGCGCGCATTGCCAGCGGCACCGGGCACTTGAGCAACCGTCAGACGGGCACGCTGCTGCAGCGCGTCGCGCACAAAGGGCTGCGCCAGGTGATGCTGGCGCACTTGTCGCAACAGAACAACGAGCCGGCGGTGGCGATGGCGGCGGCGACGGCGGTGCTGAAGGGGACGGGGTTCAGGGGAACGCTTGGGTGCGCGGCGCAGGATGTGGTGACACGGCTGGGGGCGCGGAGCGGCGGGCAGATGGAGATGGCGTTGTAACGCCGTTGGCGGCTGGCGGAACACGTCGGAGAGGCGGCTCCCATCTACGGATAGCCGCCTCTTGCGTCCCTGCTCCCCGCCGCTCGGTTCGATACTCCCTGCTATTCTCGCACCGCCACCAGCGTCCCGCTATCGCCTGGGATCGAGGCCGCGCGCTGGCGATTCGCCGCGATCGCGGCGTAAAGGAAGTACCGCTGCAACCCCGGGATCGAATTCTCCGGCAGCGTGGCACTGAAGAAGAGACGGCAGAATTCCTCGCGTGCGCGGAGGATTTCGCGGCGGCGCGGTCCGCGCCAGCGCGTGTCCGCGGCGGTGAGGTCGAAGAGCTCCAGCGCGCGCGCCAAGGCACTGTCGAAGCGGCGCACGTTGCCCGACGCGTGCGCGCGAATCGCCCGTTCCACCTCGCTGCCGACGTTGGCAAGTTGCTCCATGATGGAGAAGGTCGCCCACCGGTCGGCCAGTCCGGGGTGCTGCGGCGTGACGGTCGTCATGCGTCACGCACCAGCGTGCCCACCACCCGGCGGATCGCCGACCTCGATGCTTCGTCGTCCACGCCGCGACTGCGATTCCCCTGCCCCGGTCGCACGTTGATCATCGAGTCGAATTCGATCCACTCGTCACCGGAGTCGTCGGGATAGAGGTTGATGCCCCACAGGTCCGGCTGGCGAGACCCATCATCGAGGAGCGCCGCCTCCTCGTCCGCATGCAGTTCGGCGCCGATCGCCATGATTCCTCGTTCGACGTCCACCACGGCCTTGATCATGTCGCCAAAGCCCCGGGCGGCGATCGCGACAAGGTCAGCGCGGGCGAGTGGCTCGCGAACGATTTGGAGGCCGAACGAGTCCATGGGGGAACTTCATCAAGTGACGCGCCCGATGCCAGTCGCGGAGACCGGTTTCGCCACCACTCCGGAGCCGCTCATCGGCGCAACGCCGCCTTCACGACGGTCACCACCCTCGCATCCCACCGCGGCATCACACGCAGGTAGGTGGACGATTCCTTCGCAATGCTCCGCAGGTAGATGAGTTCCCCGGCGGGTGTCAGGGCGTGCGAACGGGAGTTGGTGTCGATGAATCGCCCATCACTGAACCACGGTTGCGGCGACTCCGTCAGCGAGGCGTCATCGCTCACCCTGATGCGGTACCACTTGTCGCGGTCCTTGTACACGATCGTACGGCGGTCCAGCCAGAGCGGATCCAGTCCGCGACCGACGGTGGATCGCAGCCTGCCGTCAGGAAAGGTCTGCACCACGATTTCATCGGCGGACATGTACGCCACGAGTCGGCGGTCAGAGGACACCACCGCGCGTTGCCCTTTTTGCGCCGAGGGCACCGTGTCGACGACCACCCGGCTCCCAAGTTGCACACGTACGATCCTCGAATTGACGGTTCCGAGCATCCGGTCCGGGGCGTACCAGTGTGACGGAGTGAACGCGGTGCCGCGGACCGTGTCTGGAGCGCTGCCCGGCGTCGGCGTGCCAATCAGCGTCACGCCTTCAGAGCCTGTGGGCAATCCGGCCCACACGGCCAACTGCCGTCCATCGGGACTCCATCTCGGCTCAAAGAACATTCTTCCAGCGAGCCACTTCTCGCCGCGATCACTTGTCATGTCGTGGATCCAGAGTTCCATCCCCTCCAAGGTGAACTTGGTGAGCGCCAGTCGCTTCCCATCTGGGCTGACATCGAATTGTCCTGCCTGGACGGGCTCGATCCGCAGCGGCACCGCCTCTCCGACGCCGCTTGCAAGTACCAGAGTTCCCACGCCGTTGTTCACCCCGGGGACGAAGACCAGCGTACCCGAGGGGGAAACCACGGCCTGGCGAGCGCCAAACACGCTCTCTGTTCTCACCCCGGAGAGGACGAGCGCCCGGCCATCGATCGCCAGCGCGTCCGGATACCATCGGGCAGCAATTACAGACCCGTCGGGAGCTGAGAAGACCAGATGGCGACTTCCCACGAGGACGGGCATGGATCCCCGAAGCGATGATTCGGAGGAATCTCCGGCACGGTCGAGCAGGTGAATCGGTCGCCTCGTGCCATCCTGGAGACTCAGGAGGTCGACTTCCGAGGCACCTGTACCCACGGAGCCGCACATCACTTCTCGCGGCGACATCGCAAAGGGTATGGCGCAGAGCACTTGCGCAACCGACCGCGCGGATCCGCCTACCCGATCAAACTCGGTCACTCCTCCATCGTTATCGGTCACGATGAGCCGGTCGGGCGCCACCCACGTGATGCCCATCGGCCGGCGCACCTCTCCGAGTTCCCGCACGCTGCCGCCAGCCAGCGACGCGAGCTTGAGCCTGTTTCCTGCGATGAAGGCGACCGACGAACCGTCCGAGTCCAGGGCCAGTTGGTATGCCGCCTCGGTGCCTGGCAGTGGTCGCGCGGTAGAGTCGAGTAAACTCCGGTACCACAACTCGGTCCGGCTTCCACGGTCGGCAACATAGACCACGAAGTTTCCGCGCGGTGAGACCGCGAGCGCGGTCCAGCCTTCGCCCCACGGGCTCCCCTTGGCGAAGACGATGGGTGCGCTGTCTGGAAGGACCACATCGTACTGCTGCGGAAGCGGAGCATCGGCAACGCGGCGAATCGCCCACCACGCCATCGAAACCGCGGCCGTGGCGAGCACGGTCGCGGCCACCGCCAGCCGCGCCCACCACACCGCTCTCCCTTGTCCGTGCATCGCCTCACGCGCTCGGCGCGCATGGACCTTGCCGGCCGACGCCGCTGGCTGCGCTGCGGTGGCGCCGAGTGCGTCAGCGAATTGCGAAGCCCCCGTCCACCGATCCGCCGGCAGCTTGGCCAGCGCCTTCAGCACCGCCTCCTCGACGTGCACCGGCACCAGCTTGCGCGTGGTCGTGATCGGCGCGGGCTCGGAACTCAGCACCTTCGCCACGATCGCCTGCACATTGGCGCCGGTGAATGGAGGCTCCCCCGTGAGCATCTCGTACGTCACCGCACCCAGCGCATAGATGTCCGCGTGGTGATCGACCGTCTTCTCGCCCATCGCCTGCTCGGGCGCCATGTACTGCGGCGTGCCGAGACTGAGCCCCGTCTGCGTCAGCCGCCCGCCGCCGGCGTGCTGCACCGCCAGTGCGATGCCGAAGTCCGCCACCACCGCGTGCCCGCCCTGCAGCAGGATGTTCTCGGGCTTGATGTCGCGGTGGATGATGCC
>JBBTFF010000040.1:0-11999 GCA_038041995.1 Gemmatimonadota bacterium
GCCGACGCGGTGTTCGGGATGATCTACGCGCAGGCCGAAGACGACTTCAACCGCGTCGAGGTGAATTACCTCAACGCGATGGGGCGCCTGGCCGAGGCCGAGGGCGAGGGCGCGATCTACCGCGACCTCCGGATGAAACTCTTCGTCGATCCCCGGGGCCTTCAGGCGCAATACGCGTCGAGCCCGGAATGGCTGAAGACATTGATGAACGCCTGGGCCGACGGGCTGAACTACTACCTGTACAACCACCCTCAAGCGAAGCCGCGGGTCATTGCGCGCTTCGAGCCGTGGATGGCGCTCAGCTTCAGCGAGGGGAGCATTGGCGGCGACATCGAGGACGTGTCGCTCAGGGCGCTCGAGGCATTCTACGGCGGCAAGCAGGTGAGCGTCGTGGCCACCGACCGCACGACGCGCCCCGTCGAGCCGACGGGTTCCAATGGCTTCGCCATCGCGCCGTCGAACAGCGCCAGCAAGCACGCGCTGCTGCTCATCAATCCGCACACGTCGTTCTTCTTCCGCGAGGAACTGCAGATGACGAGCGACGAGGGGCTCAACGCGTACGGCGCGGTGACGTGGGGGCAATTCTTCGTCTACCAGGGCTTCAACGAACGCGCCGGCTGGATGCACACGTCGAGCGGCGCCGACGTGGTGGACGAATACGCCGAGACGATCGTGAAGAAGGGTGACACGCTGTCGTACAGGTACGGAAAGGAAGAACGCCCGGTCACAACCGCGAAGATCACCATACCGTACAAGTCGGCGAGCGGCATGGCCACGAAGGAGTTCACCGTGTACCGCACACATCACGGACCGGTGGTGCGCGAGGCGGACGGCAAGTGGATCAGCGTGAAGCTGATGAATGAGCCGGTGAAGGCGCTCACGCAGTCGTACACGCGCACCACGGCGAAGAACTACAAGGAATTTCACGCGACGATGCAGCTGCACACCAATTCGTCGAACAACACGATCTACGCCGACGGCGAGGGAAACGTCGCCTACCTGCACGCCAACCACGTGGCCAGGCGCGACCCGAGGTTCGACTTCACCAAGCCGGTGGACGGCAGCAACCCGGCCACGGAGTGGGGGCCGGTGCATTCGGTGGAGGAGAGCCCGCTCGTGCTGAACCCCGCCAACGGCTGGCTGTACAACACGAACAACTGGCCGTACTCGGCCGCCGGGGCGGACAGCCCGAAGAAGGCGAACTATCCTGCGTACATGGAGACCTACGTCGAGAACCCGCGGGGAATCCATGCCATTCGCGTGCTTCAGGACAAGAAGGACTTCACGCTCCAGACGCTGCGCGATGCCGCGTACGACAGCTACCTCACGGCGTTCGCCGACCTCGTGCCGGTGCTGCTGAAGTCGTATGACCAGGCGCCGGCGTCGAACCCGCTGAAGGCGAAACTCGCCGAGCAGATCGCCATGCTGCGGAGCTGGGACTATCGGTGGTCGGCGGTGTCCGTGCCGACGACGCTCGCTGTATTCTGGGGCGAGGAGATGTGGCGGAGCGTCCGGGCGGACGCCGAGAGCGAAGACATGACGGTGTACGACTTCATTGCGAAGCGGACGACGTCCGAACGGCGCCTGCAGGCCCTGGCGACGGTGAGCGACCAGCTTGCCGCCAACTTCGGGTCATGGAAGACGCCATGGGGCGACATCAACCGGTTCCAGCGGTTGACCGGTGACATCGAACAGCCGTTTGCCGACTCCGGGGCGAGCATTCCGGTGGGCTTCGCGTCGTCGCGCTGGGGGTCGCTGGCGTCGTTTGGCGCGCGCTCGTACAAGGGCTCGAAGAAGATCTACGGCACCAGCGGCAACAGTTTTGTAGCGGTGGTGGAGTTCGGCGACAGTGTGCGCGCGCTGGCGGTGACGGCGGGCGGCCTGAATGGCGTACCGGGATCGAAGCATTTCAACGACCAGGCCGAACGGTACGCCAAGGGCGACCTGCGCGAAGTGTACTTCTACCCGAACCAGTTGAAGGGGCACACCGAACGCGAGTACCGGCCCGGCAAGGAAAAATGAAGACACCGCTCGCTGTGCTCGGCGCACTGCGGGGGTTCCTGAGTCGCCAGGTTGCCGGCGCATCGCACGGTGTGAAGGGGGGGCGCATGCGGATCCGGGGGTTCGACGTCCTCGTCGACAACACGCGTCCCGATATCGCCACGCCCGACGTGATTGAGCGGCTCGACGAGGCACTTGGCCTGATCGAGGCCACGCAGCCGTGGCGCTTTCGGCACCTCCAGCGCGACCTGCGCGCCATCTGGGTGGTCCGTTACCCGACGCGCGGGGCGTACTTCCCGGCGGACCGGGCCTGCCTGACGGAACTCACCTTCCTGGCGCGACGCGACATCACCGCGGCAACCGTCGCGTCGAGCATCCTGCACGAGGGGGTGCACGCGCGGGTTGACCGGTGTGGCGTACGACCCGAGTCGCGGGACATGGCCCGCGAGGAGCGCATCTGCCGTCGGGCGGAACTGGCATTCGGGCTTGCGCTTCCCGCCGAGCTCGGGGCGCCGGTAGTTGCCCGGTCCACCGAGAGCCTCGCACTGTCGGATGCCGAGGTGGCACCGGATATCGACTGGGAGATCGCCCGCCGCCGGCAGATTATGATCGACGACGGGGCTACGATGCGTGACGAGCGCCCCCGGTCCAAGGGCTGAGAGCCACCGCTCCGCTTTTGGCGCTCGCTGCGCCTGTGCTGCATCTTCAGGGACCGGCGACTGTTCGTTCGCGCCGACCAATCTCCCGCGACAATTCATAAGGCGGACTCCGTGCGCACCTGTCTCTCCCGACTGACCCTCGCCGTCACGGCGATCGCGGCGAGTACCGCGACGATTACGGCGCAGATACCTGACCCCTCGGCGGCCATGCAGTGGCGCCAGATCGGCCCGAATCGCGCGGGGCGCGGACGGGCGGCGGTGGGGGTGCCCACGCAGCCGAACGTCGCGTATGTCGGCTTCGACAACGGCGGCGTCTGGCGCTCCACGGACTACGGCAACAACTGGGAGCCCATCTTCGACAAGGAAGCGACCGGCTCCATCGGCGCCATCGCCGTGGCGCCGTCCGACCCGAACGTCATCTACGTCGGCACCGGCGCGGGGATCATCCGTCCCGACCTTGCCACGGGCCTGGGCGTCTACAAGTCCACCGATGCCGGCAAGACGTGGACGCATCTCGGGCTGTTCGACAGCCAGATGATCGCCTACATCGACGTCGATCCACGCGATCCCAACAGGGTCTTCGTGGCGGTGCTCGGCCATCCGTACGGACCCAATGCCGAGCGCGGCATCTTCCGCTCGACCGACGGCGGCAAGTCGTTCCAGAAGGTGCTCTTCAAGGATGAGTACACCAGTGCCAATGAAGTGCGCATCGACCCGAGCGATCCCAACATCGTGTACGCCACGCTCTGGCAGCAGCAGCAGACGTTCTATGAAGGGAGCACCTTCGGCGGCGGCGGCAACGGCATCTTCAAGTCGACCGACGGCGGCACCACATGGAAGCACCTGACGGACGGGCTCCCCGATGCGCTTCAGGCGAACATCGCCATCGCGCCGAGCAACCCGAAGCTGCTGTACGCAATGGTGGCGCCAGCCTTGGCGAATGGCGCCTCGGGACCCGTAGCCTTCTACAGGTCCGTGGACGCGGGCGAGCACTGGACACTGGCCGTGAACGGTCCCGACGGCAAGCCGCGCCGCACCCCCGATCCACGTCCGCTCGGGCGCATCGGCGGCGGCGACCTTCCCCCCATTGTCGTGGATCCCAAGAACGAGAACGTGATCTACAGCGCCTCCACCGTGATGTGGCGCACCGAGGATGGCGGTCTCAACTGGTCGGCCGTGCGCGGCGCCCCGGGTGGCGACGACTACCAGCGCATCTGGATCAACCCGTTCAATCCCGACATTCTCATCGCAATCGCCGACCAGGGCGCGGTGATCTCGGCCAATCGCGGCGTGTCGTGGAGCAACTGGTACACGCAGGCCGCGGCCGCGATGTTCCACGTCACGGCGGACAACGCGTTTCCGTACCGCCTGTGCGCCGGCCAGCAGGACAGCGGTTCGGCTTGCGTCGACAGCCGGTCGATGGACGGCCAGATCACGTTCCGTGACTGGACGCCGGTGAACACGCAGGAGTACGGCGTCGTGGCGCCCGACCCGCGCGATCCCGACATGGTGTACGGCAGCGCGCGCCAGGGCGTGTCCGTGTGGAACCGCAAGACGCGCCAGACGACGCAGGTGGGGCCCGACATGTCGGCGCGCGGTCCCAACGGAGAGGCGTACAACCGCAACGTGCGCACCATGCCGCTCATCTGGTCGCCGGTGAACGTCGACGCACTGTACTACGCGTCGAACGCCGTGTGGAAGACGCTCGATCGTGGCCGGACGTGGACGCGCATCAGCTCCGACCTCACGCGGCAAACGTGGGAGGTACCGATGAGCGCCGGCAAGTACGCGAGCACGGTGAAGCCGGCGCCGCTGGGTGCCGTCACGGCACTCGCGCCGTCGTTCAAGGACGCGAACGTGCTGTGGGCCGGCACCGACGACGGCCAGGTGCAGGTGACCATGGATGGCGGCGCCAAGTGGACCAACGTGACGCCCGCGACCGTCAAGCCATGGACGCGCATTTACAACATGGAAGCGGGGCGCCACGACAGGCTGACCGCGTACATCGCGGCGAACACGCTGCGCATTGACGACATGGCGCCGCACTTCTGGCGCACGCACGACGGCGGCAAGACGTGGACGGAGATCAGCACCGGGATCGCCACCAACTACCCCGCGAACTCGATTCGCGAAGACCCGCGGGTGAAGGGGCTGCTCTACGCCGCCACCGATGCGCAGGTATGGGTGTCATACGATGACGGCGCCCACTGGCGGTCGCTGCGCAACAACATGCCGGCCATTTCGGTGCGCGACATCAAGGTGAAGGACGACAGCATCTGCCAGTGCGCCGACCTCGTGGCCGGCACGCACGGGCGCGGCTTCTGGATCCTCGACAACCTGACGCCCGTCCGTCAGGCGGCCGAAGTCTCCAAGGCGGCTGCGGCGCACTCGGCGTATCTCGTGAAGCCGGCGACGGTGCTGCGCATCCGGTTCGGCACCAACGAACCGACCCCGCTGCCACCCGAAGTGCCGGCCGGACAGAACCCGATGCCGGGCGCCATCCTTGACTACTTCCTTCCGCACGCCGCGGGTGAAGTGACGCTCGAGATTCTCGACGCCAAGGGCGTGGTGGTGCGCGCGTACTCGAGCAAGGATCCGGTGCTGAATCCGCACCCGGCTCTCGATCGCGCGGCGTACGACAAGATCTGCCAGGCGAACACGACCGCGACGTTCTGCGGATTGCCGCTCTACTGGCCGGGCGCGCCGATGGTCTTTGGCACGGGCGCCGGCATGCACCGCGTGGCGTGGGACATGCGCCTGCAGCCGGCGCCAACCGCTGATGTCAACGCCGCTGGCGACGTGGACGCCACGGGTGCCGTGGCGGGGCGCGCGACGCTGGGCGAATCCTCGCCGTGGGCGCCGCCCGTCAACTACACGGTGCGCCTGACGGTGGATGGCAAGTCGATGACGCAGCCAATCACGGTGCGGCTCGACCCGCGCGTGAAGACTCCGGCGCCGGCGCTTGCACAACTGGCCACGCTGTCGCGCGAGATGTGGGACGGTGCGACGGCGTCGCGCGCCGCATTTGTCGAAGCCCGCGCGCTGGCGGCAAAGCTCGCGAGCGAGTCGGGCGCTGATGTGGACGCCTTCAAGGCGAAGCTCGATTCGCTGGCACCGGCGCCGGCGCGGGGGCGCGGCGGGCGCGGCGGCTTCGGTGGCCGCTTCGGTGCACCGGCCGGTCCTGCCACGCTGGCCAGCATCAATGGCACGCTGATGGGCGCGGCCATGGCCATGCAGGGGGCAGATGTTGCGCCGACCGCCAACCAGGTGGCCGCATGCGATCGCGCACGCAAGCAATCGGCGGAGGTGATGAAGCAGTGGACCGCGCTCAAGACCACCGGATTGGCCGAACTGAACGCCAAGCGCAAGGCGGCAGGGCAACCGGCGGTGACGATTCCGCAGTGAAGACATCGTCGTAAACCGTCCGTCTCTTCCGGGAGGATTCATGCTTTCGTCCGCTCGCCTTCTTCTGGTTCTTGTGGCAATGGCCGTGGTGCGTCCAGTCACCGCGTTGCCGGCGCAGGATGCCGTCGCGAAACAACTCATGGGGTTCGAGGACCAGTGGGGTGCCGCGTCGCTCAAGCGCGATGGTGCGACCATTGGGAGGATGCTCGCGGACGACTTCACGTTCGTCAGGCCCGACGGCAGCTCTGCCGACAAGGCGAAGACGGTGGCCGACGTGAACAACGACACCAAACAGTACGTGAGCGGCAAGAACACGGACTACAAGGTGCGTGTCTACGGCGACGCGGCGGTAATCACGGGGTTGTGGACCGTGACGTCCAAGGCGGAAACGGGAACCGTCACCCGGCGTATTCGGTGGACCGATATCTGGGTGCGTCAGGGCGATGGGCGCTGGCTCTGCGTTGCCGGTCAGAGCGCGATCGTCGAGAGATAGTGGGTCCAGATGAACAGTGCCCCACCTCGCGGAGGACCGCGGGGTGGGGCGCTTGGGCGATGCGCTTGCTATGCCGCCAGTTCCTTCAGCGCGCTTACGAACGTGTCGAGTTCACTGGTGGACGTATACACCTGCGGCGTGACGCGCACACCGTGCACGCCGGCCCCATCGATGGCCACCGTCCACACCTTGTACCGGTCCAGCAGGATCTTTGCGAGGTCGCCGGGTTTCATCGCCCGCACACCGACGTTGGCGATGGCGCACGAGCGCGCCGGGTCGGCTGGTGTGTTCATCACGATCCCCGGTGTGCTGCGCACCTTGTCGCTCCAGTACCGTTGCAGGTAGCGCAACCGGGCCTCCTTGCGCGCGCTGCCGATGGTCTCGTGGAAGGCGATGGCGTTCTCGATGCCGAGGTCGGTGTGCACCGGGTGCGTACCGGTGTGGTTGAGCTTGCGGATGTCGTCGGCAGGTATGCCCTGGTCGCCGTAGATGGGCCACAGCTTCTCGATCCGGTCCTGCCGCACGTACAGGATGCCGGCGCCGAGCGGGGTGGAGAGCCACTTGTGCAGCGAGGCGCCATAGTAGTCGCAGTGAAGGTCGGGCAGGCGGAAGTCGAGGTGCGCGAAGGCGTGCGCGCCGTCAACCATCACCGGCACGCCGCGCGCGTGCGCCATGTCGCAGATGGCCCGCACCGGGAGCACATGCCCCGTGATGTTCACCATGTGGCAGATCATCAGCAGGCGCGTCTGCGGCGTCAGCGCGCTGGCGTAGGCCTGCACGACCTCGTCATCGGACTTGGGGTCCATCGGGATGTCGACAAACCGGTTCACCATCCCGAAGCGCTGCGCCTGCAGCTTGAACTGGTCGATCATGGCGCCGTAGTCCTGGTTGGCCATGACCGCTTCGTCTCCGTTCTTCCAGTCGAAGCCGGCGATCACCGTGTCGAGCGACTCGGTGGTGTTGCGCGTGATGATCAGCTCGGCGGGTGAGCAACCGGCAAGCGCCGCAAGCCTGGTGCGCACGCGCAGCTTGTCCTCGTCCTTGACGGTGCGCATGTAGCGCGAGCCCATCAGGTTCACGCGGCGCACATGCGCGATGAACGACTCGAGCACCTCCTCGGGCTGGAAGCAGTAGTAGCCATTCTCGAGGTTGATGTACTCGCTTGTCAGCTTGAACTTCGTCCGTACGGCCGCCCAGAACCTTTCGTCTTCGGCGAGCGTCGCGGCCGGCGTATTCGCATACTGCGCCAGCAACTCGGGGCCGAATGCCAGGCCCAGGGATGCGCCACCGACGGTGCGCAGGAAGTCACGCTTGTTCAAGGATGCGTCTCCTTACTTCGCGAAAGTGCCGGTGTCGACGTCCCGCAGGAACCTGAGAAGTCCGCCATAGTACGTCGGGCCGTCGTCGTACATCGCCATGTGCCCGGAGTTGGGGCACAAGAGGAAGAGTCCGCGTGGAAATTGACGCGACATCCACTCCATATGCTTGGGGTCCATGGTGTCGTACGTACCGCCAATCACGAGGGTTGGCACGTCGATCTTCTTCAGGTCGGCGCCGCGGTCCCACTTCGCGAGCTTGCCGCTGGCGCCGAGTTCGCTGGGCCCCTGCATGGGGATGTAGATGTCGTTGTTGATGTGCTTGAACGCACGATTCACCGGGTCGGGCCAGTCGGCGGCTGGACGCCGCAGGATGTGCTTCTCGTAGTGGCTGGGGACGAGCAGTTCCATATAGCGCGGGTTGGCATAGTCCTTCTTCGCTTCGAGCGCCTTGACCTCGGCGAGCACCTTCGGGTCCATGGTCGGCATCAGGACCTTCTCGGCGTACTCGACGTACGCGGGGATGCTCGACATCATGTTGGAGATGACGAGTCCCTTGAGGTTCCTCTGGTACTTGAGCGCGTATTCGGTGGCGAGGATGCCTCCCCACGAGTGGCCAAGCAGGAAGAAGTTGGTGCTGTCCATGCCCAGCGCCTTGCGCACCTGCTCCACTTCCTCGACGAAGCGGTCGGTGTTCCAGAGGGAAGAGTCCCTGGGTTGGTCGCTGTAGAAGGAGCCGAGCTGGTCGTAGTAGTAGAACTCGATGCCGGCGGCAGGGAGGTAGCTGTCGGCCGACTCGAAGTACTCATGCGTCGCGCCGGGGCCACCGTGCAGCAACAGGAGCTTGATGCGCGGGTTGTTGCCGACGCGCTTGGTCCAGACGTTGAACGTGCCCTTGGGCGTGGAGACGGCGATGAGCCGCGCGCCGCCACTGTAGGCGTCGGCACGGCCGGCGGTGTCGAAGTAGCTGGCTGGCGGGGCGCCGCCGCCCGTCTGGTCGGCGGCGGGCGCGGTGCAGGCGGCGATGGCGCACGTGCCGAGAAGGGCAGCGCTCAGGCGCAGTCGGGTCACTGGATGCTCGCGGTGATGAGGGCAACTATGTATAGTAGCAGTCCGAGGCGCGGCCGGTGAGGCGGCGCCTCGTCCCGATCCACCGATGCCACCAGGAGCACCGATGCCGAACCGTCGTTCCTTCTCCCGCATGCTTGCCCTCGGCCTGGCCGTTGCCCCGCTCGTGATGGCCGCGCAGGGTGCACCGCCAAGCCCCCGCGCCGACAGCAGCCGCACGGCATCACGCCTCGACTCCGACGGCCAGACCGCCAAGGCACGCGAGATCTTCCAGCGTCTCATCGACGGTGCGCCCGACCCAGCGGCCAAGGCGGCGTCGCAGCGCGCGATGGCCATGTCGTACGGCTTTGACGGCGACTGCGCGAATGCTGTGAGGCTCGAGGAGATGGTAATCGCCTACTGGGTGACGCGTGAGCAGGCCGAGCCGCAGAACGCCTTCTACCAGCAGGGCGAGATGGCCAACGAGGCCGCTCGCGTGTGCATCGACGCGGGCGACCTGGCAACGGCGGAGAGGTACTATCGGCGCGGGAGCGAGCTCGGGTTGAAGGAACCGGAGCCGAAGACCCATCCCAGGAGTCTCTGGGATTTCCGCCTCGAGCATGCGTTGGCCCGACTGGCCGCGCGTCGCGGTGACAAGGCGGTGGCGCAGCAGCATGTGGCGGCCGCACGGAAGGCGCTCGATGCCGATTCGGCGATGGCCGCGCAGCAGGCGCGCTTCTTTCCATACCTCGTGGGGTACGTCGCGCTCTACACGGGTGACCTCGCCACCGCCGAGTCTGAGCTGACCAAGGCGATTGCGATGCGCGGCAACGAGCGTGACCCGTTCTTCCACGCCCTGCTCGCCATGACCCACGAGAGGATGGGGCATGCCGACGCGGCCAAGCCGCTCTGGCAGAAGGCGTACGACCTGTCGAACGGGCACAATCCGCCGGCTGCGCACGTGCGCCCGCTGGCGCGCAAGAAGCTCGGGCTGCCCTGACGCGTGACCGGCGAGGACAACGTGCGTTACGTGATGAAGCAGAAATTCCTGTCGTGGGGTGACGACTTCACCATCCAGGACGCCGAAGGGCGCGACGCGTTCTTCGTGGACGGCAAGGCGTTCAGCATCGGCGCCAAGCTCTCGTTTCAGGACATGAGCGGCAACGAGTTGCTCTTCATCAGGCAGAAACTGCTGTCCCGGGGGCCCACCTACGAGATCTACCGCGGTGGTGTGCAGGTGGCCGTCGTGAAAAAGGAGTTGTTCACGCTCTTCCATTGCACGTTCATGGTGGACGTGCCGGGTCCCGACGATCTCGTGGCCGAGGGCGACTTCCTCGACCATGAGTACGTATTCCGCCGTGGCGGGACACCGGTGGCGACGGTGTCGAAGCAGTGGTTGTCGTGGACCGACACGTACGGCGTGGAGGTCAACGACGGAGAGGACGACGCGCTGTTGCTGGCGAGCGCCGTGGTCGTGGACATGGCCTGTCACGAGAACCGGAAGGGACGCTGAGTTCCGCGGTGCCGGTTGAGCGCTTTACACGAGAGGACCCTGATGACAATATCCCCGGCGTCATGCAGGCAGCCCCCCTCGCGAGCTGACGGAGATCCGCCCCCCGATGAAACAGCATCTTCGTTCGCGAGCATGAGCACCCTTGCTCCTCGCACCTATGCGCGCTACGTCGCCATCGGCGACAGCTCCACCGAAGGGCTGGACGATCCCGACGGCCGCGGCGGCTACCGTGGCTGGGCCAACCGCCTGGCCCTGCACCTTGCAACGGCCCTCGCCATGCACCCCGACCTCGTGACCGTGTTCTCGGGCGTCAACGACGCGGTGCGACGCGACTGCAACGTGAAGGCCGTCGCCAGGGACATCGAACTCATGCAGTCGGCCTGCGTGGCGGCGGGGGCGACCGTGCTGACCATCACGATGCCCGATCTCAGTGCCGTCGTGCCGATGGCGCGCCTGATGCGCGACCGGCTACTGACCATGAATGACCTGGTGCGGGAGACCTGCGTGCGCACGGGCGCACGTTGTGTCGACCTGGCGCAACATCCCGTGACGTCCGACATGCGGCTGTGGAGCGACGATCGCTTGCATGCAAACAGCGAGGGGCACCGGCGCATCGCCGCGGCATTGGCGCAGGCGCTGGGATTGTCCGGGCACGACGGCTGGTGGACCCAACCCCTGCCAGCGGATCGCGCATCATCCATCGTGGCTCGCGTCACTGGCGAGTTTCGCTGGACGCGCGAACATCTGCTCCCGTGGCTCTGGCGGCACGCGCGCGGCATTTCGTCGGGCGATGGAATGACGGCCAAGCGACCGGCAATGGAAACAGTAACGGCGGAAAACGTGTAGCCCTCACCGTGGAGGCGTCAGGATGAAGCACACAATTCGGGACCCCGACTTCGAGCAGCGTGTGCGAGACAGCTTCGCCCGCCAGCAGTTCATGGCCACGCTGGGCGCCACACTCGAAAATGTGAGGCCCGGCGAGGTGATGATTGCGCTGCCGTTCAGCGAGGCCCTCACGCAGCAGCACGGCTTCCTGCACGCCGGCGTGGCGATTGCCGTCGTGGACAGCGCCTGCGGCTATGCCGCGCTGTCGCTCATGGAACCCGGCGCCGGCGTAATGAGCGTCGAGTTCAAGGTGAATCTGCTGGCGCCGGCCGTCGGCAACCGTTTCGTGGCGGTGGGGCGCGTCGTCCGGTCCGGCCGGACGCTCACGGTCTGCCAGGGCGAACTGCGCGCGGTGCAGGAAGACGGCGAGACCCTGGTGGCGGTGCTGCAGGGAACGATGATGGCGGTGCGCGACCGCGACGGGATCAGCGACTAGCGCGTCGCGGCATGATCGCCGTGGAACCCCTTACGGAGAGAGCAGTGACGAGAAAATTCATCTCATCGGGATCGACCTTCGAACGGGACATCAGCTACTCGCGGGCCGTGATCGACGGGCGGTGGGTCTTCGTCTCGGGGACCACCGGCTTCGACTACGGCACAATGGTCATCGCCGATGACGTGGTGGCCCAGGCAGAACAGTGCTTCAAGAACATCCAGCGCGCGCTGGCCGACGCGCGCTG
>JBBTFF010000041.1:0-19235 GCA_038041995.1 Gemmatimonadota bacterium
GGGGGGGCGGGGTTCCCGATTCTGGTTCGGGGTTGGGGGTGGCGGGTTCTGGTGAGGGGATTGAGTGGAGGTGGAGGTTGGGAAGGGGTGGTGCACTCCCCACCGCTCACTCTCCACTCCACTCCACTCCACTCGCGCCCCCTCACCAGAACCCGCCACCCCGAACTCATCCCTGTCAGTTCGCCCCTCACTAGAACCCGCCACCCCAGACTCACTCCCGTCCGGGTTGCCCCGCACCGGACTCACCCCTGCCGCTCTGCGATGAGCTTCATGATCTCGCCGGGAAGCGCGTGCCGCCCGAGCTTCGACTTCTCGAAGATGGGCACGCCATCGAGCGAGACCTCGAAGCGCCCGCCGCCACTGGGCGCGAGGGCGACCTTGGCTCTCGGGTACTGCTCACGAATCGCGGCCGCCAGACTGGTGGCCCGTGGTTCGTAGTGTCAGATGACGCAGAATTCGATGGTGAGCTTCATGCCCGGAAGGATACACGGCTGGGTGCCGGGGGCACAGGCAGAGGGCTCTCTGTACCCTTCCCGTGCACTTCACTCTGCCTCTGCTCCCTGCACCTGGTGCGTCCACGGTTGCCCCGGTCGCTCGCGTCGATCAGTTTTCCATTCATGCGAATTGCCATTTCCACCGGCGGCGGCGACGCCCCGGGCCTGAACGCCGTCATTCGCGCCGCCGTGCTCTCGGCCATCGACCGCGGCTGGCACGTGCTGGGCATCAAGCGCGGCTACATGGGACTGCTGGGCGAGGACGAGGTAATTCCCATGACGCGCGACAGCGTGCGCGGCATCGCCCACCTGGGCGGCACGATCCTGCGCACGACCAACCGCGGCAATCCGTTCTCCTATCCGGTGCTCCAGGACGACGGGAGCTACCTCAAGGTCGACCGCTCGGACGAGTTGCTCAGCAACGCGCGCAATCTGGGCATCGAGGCGCTCATCACCATCGGTGGCGACGGGTCGCTGGCCATCGCGCAGCAGCTGTTCGAGAAGGGCATGCGCATCGTCGGCGTGCCAAAGACGATCGACAACGACGTCAGCGGCACGGTCACGACCTTCGGCTTCGACACGGCGGTCACCACGGCCATGGAAGCCATCGACAAGCTGCACACCACGGCCCAGAGCCATGATCGCGTGATGATACTGGAGGTGATGGGGCGCGACACGGGGTTCATTGCGCTGCACTCGGGTCTCTCGGGCGGCGCGCACGTGATCCTGATTCCCGAGATTGCGTGGTCGATGGACAAGGTGTGCGAGCACATCATGACACGCGACGCGCAGGGCAAGAAGAACGCCGTCGTCGTCGTCGCCGAAGGCGTGAAGTTCGGCGGAGAAGTGGGTGTCATGGGCGCGTCGCTGCCCGGCCAGGCCACGCGGGTGGGCGGCATCGCCGAACGGCTGGCCCAGGCCATCCAGGAGTGCACGGGCAAGGAGTGCCGATCGCTGGTGTTGGGCCACCTGCAGCGCGGCGGCATGCCCACCGGTTACGACCGCGTGCTGGCCACGCGATTCGGCGGGGCGGCCGTGGAGGCCGTGGCGAACGGCAAATGGGGGCACATGGTGGCCCTGCAGACCCCGCATATCGTGCCGATTCCCATCGCGGACGTGCTCAACAAGCCCAAGCGCGTGGATCCCACGCACGACATCGTGCGGACGGCGCGCCGGGTGGGGATCAGTTTCGGAGACTGACGACCGGGCACGCTGTGCGTCGAGGCGCTTCGGCTTCACTCGCCCGGCGTCTTGCGTGCCGCTCTGGCCGTGAATCGCCTCACCAGGTACGCGGGCACGCCAAGGGCCATGAGGCCCAGCCCCACGGCGGCGCGACGCGGCTCGGCCACCACGGTGTTCCCGACGATCGCCGCGGCTGAGAGGACGAAGAGGATCGGGGTCAGCGGATAGCCGGGCGTGCGGAAGGGGCGGACCGCATCGGGCGCCCGGCGCCGATAGACGAAGATCGCCAGGGCGCCCAGTGCGTAGAAGATCCACCCGACGAACACCACGTAGGTGAGGAGCTGCTCGAACGTCCCGCTGGCGGCAAGAACCATGGCCCACGCGCAGCTTGCCATGATGGCGAACGCCGGCGTCCCGTAGCGCGGGTGAATACGCGCCATCCTGGAGAAGAACAGGCCGTCGCGCGCCATGGCGTAGTACATGCGCGGCGCCGTGAGGGCGAGTCCATTGGCCGCGCTGAACATCGACACGAGGATGATCGCGGCGATGATGTTGGCGGCCGCCGGGCCCACGGTGATGCCGACCGCCTGGGCGGCGATGCGGTCACTGGCGGCGGCGCCCTTCGTGCCGAGTGCCGCGACGTACGCCACGTTGACGAGCACGTAGATGCCGATGAGCAGCGCCGTCCCGATCACGATGCCGCGGGGGAAGGTCCGCTGCGGATCGATGGTCTCACCGGCGCTGAAGGTCGCGTACTGCCATCCTTCGTACGCCCAGAGCACCGAGACCATGGCGAGGCCGATGCCGCTGAAGAGCGACGCGTCCGCGTGCGCGGGCCAAACCGCGGTCACGTGGGACCATCCGCGCCCCGCGACGAGCAGCACGACGCTCATGGCCACGATGGCGGTGACCTTGAGGATCGTGCTGACGTTCTGCACGTCGGCCCCCTGCCGGGCGCCGCGCACGTTTACCAGCATGACGACAGCGATCATGGCCAGGGCGACCAGCTTGCCGGCGAGCGGCGACAGGTCGACGAACTGCCCGAGATACGAATTGAATGCCACGGCGAGCGTGGCAATGGAGCCGCTGCCGATCACGAGGAACGCGGTCCATCCGTAGAGAAAGGCCGGGAGCGGGCCGAAGGCGTCGCGGATGTACACGTAGAGCCCACCCGCATCGGGTTTCATGGCCCCGAGCTCGCCGTATGTGAGCGCACCAAGCAGGGAGAGCACGCCGGCCGCGGTCCACACCAGGAGCGCCACGCCTACTGATCCGCCACTCGCCCGCAGCACCGGGCCGGGCACGAGGAAGATACCCGATCCGATGACCGTTCCGACCACGATGAACACGAGGTCTCGGAGGCGAAGCGTCCGGGCGAGCGAGGCCATGCACGTTTCCGTTCGATAGGGAAGAGCAAAGATGCGCTGCTTCGCCGCCCGCGGCCACGAGTTCTTCAAAGCGGAAGCCGGCAGACAGCGCCCACCGGACACCTTCAGGCCGCACATGTCGGCCTGTTGACTGTCAGTCCCCGGTGGCATCTTTGCGGCTTCAGACCTTCAGCTTTCAGAGAGCATGGCCGCGAAGAAGAAGAGCGCCTCCAAGGGCAAGCCAACCAAGAGCGATCCCCAAGAACAAGGCTCCGACGACCTGGCGGTACGACTCGTCGCTGGCGTCTGAGCTGACGTGCGATGCCGCGCAGGCGCTGCGGTGTATGCAGGAGCCCTTTCTCAACTGGGCGGGGAAGGCGGAGCGGCTGTCGTTCGACCTGGCCACGCTGCCGCTGTTCGTGCACGAACGGCTGAGCACCGAGGCGATTCTCGACACCCTGACGGCGCACAAGAAGGACCAGCAGGTCGATTTGTTCGATCTGTTCGCCGACCCCGCGCCGACCGGTGGCCGACCAAGTGCTGCGTGCCTACGAGCACCGCGACCGGTGGACCAACCGGATGATTATGGGCGACTCATTGGTGGTGATGAACCCGTCCAGCACCATCGGCGCGGTGATGTCGTTATAGCGCAGGCCGGCGATAAAGGTGGTGGTCTTCCAGTGCCCCTGCGGTACCGTGGCGAGACAGCGTTCTCCTTGGGGGGCTCGTCCACGAGCGTGCGTCATGTTGGTACTCGCGCCCGTCTCATCCAAGAAGACCAGCGTGGTGATGTCCAGCGTCGGCTGCGTGTCAATCCAGGCGCGCCGCGCCGCCTGCACGTCGTCGCGCTCTTGCTCGCTGGCGTGCAGAGTTTTTCTTGTAGGTGAGCTTCCACTGATCCAGCTGATGCCACAGGGCGGACGGTTGAATCGTCACTCCTTGGTGCGCCAGCCGCTCGCAGAGTTGCACCAGCGTCAGATCCGCCTCGGCCTTGATCCACGCCCGAAGTTGCGGTTCCAGGCCCGCCACCCGTGACCGCCGATATCCGCCGACCAGCCGGCTCTCCCGTTCGCCGTGCACCCGATGCCGGCGTTTCACCTCATCCACCCAGCGCACGCTGACTTCAAAGCGCCGCGCCGTGGCCGTCACCCCGTCCCCGCGCGCCAACGCCCGCAGCACCCGATCACGCAAGTCCTGCGAATACGCCGCCATATACCCCCGAAGTTCGAGTACAGGGAGTATACATAGAACGCACGATTAAATCAAAACTGCTCTAGCTGCAGTACGAGGGGATGGGTGGGCAGGTGCAGATGATCTACATCGATCCACCCTACGGCGTGAAGTTCCATAGCAACTTCCAGCCCTTCGTTCGCAAACACGACGTGAAGCCAAGTGGCGACGATCTGACGCGCGAGCCCGAGATGGTGCAGGCGTATCGCGACACGTGGGAGCTCGGACTGCACTCGTACCTGACGTATCTCCGTGACCGGCTGCCGCTGGCGAAGGACCTGCTGACGCCGAGTGGCAGCGTGTTCGTACAGATCTCGGACGAGAATCTGCATCATGTGCGGGAGGTGATGGATGAGGTGTTTGGGGCGGACAACTGAGTGGCGCAAATTGAATATCGGACGTCACAAGCGATGTCGTCAGCCCAACTGGGTGAGGTATTCGACCATCTCGTGTGGTATGCACGGGACAGGAGTCAGTGCCCGTACTTGACAGAGGGAACGAGGCGGCGGACGTTATGGCCATTCGGGCACCCCCACTTTGCTCAAGGAGACGGCATGAAAGGTCGAGCTCTCAGCTGTGTTATGGCCGTTGCACTGTTGCTCGCCGGGTTGGGAACACCGGCGTTCCCGCAGGTATCCGGTGGTCGCATTGTCGGCGCGGTGCGCGACGCGGGTGGCGGGGCCGTGCAGAGGGCGACCGTCACCGCCACCAACACGGCGACGGGTGCGGTCAAGCGGATGTCCACCGGGGCCGACGGCCGCTACGCCATCGCCGACCTTGCCTCGGGCACATACACCGTGGCGGCGACCATGGTCGGGTACCGCCGGGAATCTCGCTCGGACGTGAGAGTCGCGGGTACGACGACGGTGGACTTCACGCTGCAAGTGCTGCCGCTCCAGGCGGTCACCGTCACGGCGACCCTCCGCGAGCAGTCGCTGGCCGACATCCCGTTCTCCGTGGCCGCGCCCTCGGCGCGGGCGCTCCGCGAGCGCGGGGCGGACAACCTCGAGAACATCTCCATCAACGTGGCGGGGTTCAGCGTACAGAACCTCGGCCCCGGCCAGAACCAGGTCGCGCTCCGTGGCGCGTCCTCCGGGCAGATCGCCCGTGACCAGCCCGGCGTGAAGGAGCAGGTGGGCGCCTATCTCGACGACGTGGCGATCTCCCTGTCGCTGTTCACGCCCGACTTGGACCTCTTCGACATCAGCCGCGTGGAAGTGCTGCGCGGCCCGCAGGGAACGCTCTTCGGTTCGGGGTCGCTGTCCGGCACGGTCCGCTACATCAGCGGCCAGCCGGAGTTGGGCGTGCACAGCACCTTTGGCGAGATCGGATCGAGCGCGATCGGCGGCGGCAGCATGGGGAGCAGCGTCAAGCTCGGCGTCAATACGCCGCTCACCGACAAGCTGGCGGCTCGCATCGTGGGCTACTACAACCACACGGGCGGCTACATGGACGCCGTGCAGCCGAACCTGAGCGTGAAGAGCGACCTCAATGACGGGTCGAAGGCGGGCGTACGGGCCTCCGTGCAGTTCGCGCCGAATGACCGGTTCTCCATCACGCCACGCATCGTCTTCCAGCGGGTGAAGACGAACGGGTGGAACCGCTTCGACGCCTTCAACATCCTGGCCAATCCCTATACCACGACCCGGCCCAAGGTCACGCTGGGCGACCGCCAGCAGTTCACGCAGATCGCGGAGCCCTTCACGGACGACTTCTTCCTCGGCGACGTGAACATGAAGTGGGACTTCGGGACGACGAACCTCAGCTCGGTTTCCTCGTACAGCACCCGCGACGTCCTGGTCGTGCGCGATGCCGGTGCGCTGACGTCGAGCATCACCGGCGGCAGCATCGGCCTGCCGCAAAACGTATACACGCTCGACGCGCCGCTCGACGACCAGACGAATGTCAAGTCGTTCACGCAGGAACTCCGCCTGGCCGGCAGCGGCCAGCACACCCGGTGGGTCGCGGGAGCGTTCTACAGCAGCAGCCGGCGTGACTATGCGCAGAGCCTCATGGTGCGCGGGTTCCAGGCGCTCTCGGGCATCCCGACGAAGGGGCTCGCGGCCAAGACCGACGAGCTGTTCTACTCCGACCTGGGCTATGACCTGTCGCAGATCGCCGTCTTCGGCGAAGGGACGTTGACGGTTCGCGACGGGCTGGACCTCACCGCCGGGCTCCGGTGGTACAAGTTCGACGAAACCCGGAGCCAAATCTTCGACGGCCTCTTCGGCAACGATGACAACGGGACGAAGCTGGTGTCCGTCCCGGGCTCCACGAATGCCAACGGGTTTGCGCCGCGCCTCATGGCCAGCTACAAGGCCACGGCGACGACGACGTTCAATGCCCAGGTGTCGCGCGGCTTCCGACTGGGCGGGATCAACGATCCGCTCAACAAGCCGCTCTGCACGGCGCAGGACCTGGCGACGTTCAGCGGCCGCGATTCGTGGACGGATGAAACGGCATGGAACTACGAGGTCGGCGCCAAGTCCGAGATGGCCGGCGGGAAGGCCACGCTCAACGTGTCCGCCTTCAACATGGACATCAGCGACCTCCAGTTGACCGTGACCGCCGGCTCTTGCTCCTCGCGCCTGGTGTTCAATGTGCCCAAGGCGCGGAGCCAGGGTCTGGAAATCGAGTTCAACGCGCATCCCGACGAGCACTGGGACTTCTCGGTGTCCTCGAGTCTGAACAACTCGCAGCTGCGCTCCACCCTGACCTCAACGTCCTCCTCGGGCGCCGTCAGCGTGGTGTCGGGGATCAAGGAAGGAAATCGCCTCCCCAGCGTGCCGCAGATACAGAACTCGGCGGCCGCGAGCTATCGGTGGCACCCGCGGTCCGGGTGGAACGCGTCGGTGACCGGCACGTTCAACCATGTGGGCTCGCGCTACACGCAGATCGACGACCTGTCCGCGGGCTTCGGGGCGGTGGACCTGAATTCATTCGGGAAGAACACCATCGGTGGGCCGTTGACGCAAAGCACGTTCCGGTTCGACCCGGAGCTGCCGGCGTACCGGTTGTTGAACCTGCGGTTCGGCCTCAACCGCGGCCGGTGGGAGGCGTCGTTCTTTGCGAACAACATCACCGACGAGTTGGCGTTCCTTGCGCTCGACCGTGAACGCGGGACCCGCGCTCGCGTGGGCTATCTGACCAACCAGCCGAGGACGATCGGGGCGAACCTGCGCTTCGAGTACTGATGGCGGGCAGGGAGTAATGCACCGGGGCGGCCCTGTACGGGACGCCCCGGTGTTCTCATTCCGGCATGGCCTCGGCGACGGCTCCGGCATCGAGGCGAGCTCGCGCGTCGATGCCGAGCCAGAGGAGCGCTCCGAGTACGGCGAGCACGCTGCCGCTGCCCAGCGCCACAACCCAACCGAACCTGTGCACGAGGATCGGCACGAGGGCGGTGGATGCCACCCCGCCAAGGTTCCCCATCATGTTCAGGATCCCGGTCGCCGCGCCCGCGTGCGGTCCGGCCACGTTGATCGTCGCTGCCCAGAAGGAGCCCTCGGTGAACTCCTCGAAGCCGACGGCAAGCGACAACCCGGCGATGGCCAGGTAGGGGTTGGCGGCCATCGCACCGTACAGGAGAAAGAGACCGGACAGCGCCAGTCCGGTCATCGCCACGACGCGTCGACCCGTGCTCTCCCCCCATCGGCTGACCAGGTGATCGCTCAAGATGCCGCCGACCGGCGTCAGCACCGCGGCCACGATCCACGGCATGCTGCTGAAGACGCCACTGCGAAGGACACTGAAGTGTCGAACGTCCACCAGATAGGTATACAGCCAGAACACGAAGATGTAGAGGATGTAACCGCCGACGAAGTAGCTCAGCGACAGGAGCACGATGTTGCGGTTGCCGAACAGCCGCCACCAGGAGACGGTGCTCTCCCCCGCACCGGGCGCCGGTTCGCGAGCGACAGGACCGGAGGCCGTCGGGGCCCGGTCGCGGGCGACGACCCACCAGATCAAGGCGAAGGCGAACGCCAGGCTGGAGGCGACGTAGAACGACGCGCGCCAACCGAGCCTGACCATGACGAGGGCGGTGAGGGGTGGCGTGATCGTCGACCCGAGCGACACACCCGCGATGACGTAGGCATTGGCGCGTCCCCGTTCGGTTGGCCTCATCCAGTTGGCGATTGCGCGCGCCGCGACGGGGAACGTGGCTGCTTCGCCCACGCCCAGCAGGAACCGGAGAACGAGAAACGTCCAGAGGATGCCGAGCGTGCCCGAGACGAAGATTCCGGGCAACAGGCCCGTGAGCAGCGTCATCAGCCCCCAGGAAAGTGCCGCCAGCGCCAACACGAGCCGCGGGCCGAAGCGGTCTCCCATCCGACCCGCGGGAATCTGAAACAGCGAGTAGCCGATCAGAAAACTCGAAAACACCCGGCCCATCTGGATGTCGGTGAGGCCAAACTCCGGCTTGATGTAGTTTGCCGCCACCGCGATGTTGGAGCGCTCCACGTAGCTCACGAGTGCCAGGCCCGCGAGCAGGCCGATCGTGGTCCAGCGGGACGCGGTAGCGAGATTCGCCTCAATCTTCGGCGGCTTCATGTCTTCTCGGGGGTCTTGGGGGCGGGTGACCGACGGCCACGAAGTCTACGTGCCGCCGCGAAAACGTGGGAGTATCCCGGACGCGTCGTGTCTTGCTCGACCCTGATGCCAGGCGCATATTCGCCGTCGTGCGCCAGGAGCGGCCGTGTCGCGAACGGTGGCCCGGTTGATGGTTGTCCGACCTCACCATGAATCGACGGCACTCAGCACAACTCAACGAGGATGTGATGTCGACCGATCGACGGACGTTTGTGCGGCACGCCGGCACGGCGGGAGGTGACTAGCAGTGGCACTCCGGATCGACTGCCCGAACTGCGGAAGCCGTCCCTTTACGGAGTTCTGGTTTGGCGGCGTGCTCGCCGGCGAACCACCCACTCCCGAAAGCACCATCGACCCCGCCGCCGAGTTTGCGCGCGTCTGGTACAGGAGCAATGTCGCCGGCATGCAAACGGAACGGTGGTTCCATTTTGCGGGCTGTCGGCGGTGGCTGACCGCTTGTCGTGACACGCTCACCCATGCGGTTCATGACGTTCATTGATTTCGAGGGGCGAAAGCTGCCCGTCCGTGACGGAGACACCGTGGCGTCGGTGCTCCAGCGCGAGGGCGTGACGGTCCTGTCACGGTCGTTCAAGTACCATCGCCCGCGCGGACTGTATTGCGTCAGCGGCGACTGCCCGAACTGCATGGTGACAGTCGACGGCGAGCCGGCAGTCCGGTCGTGCATTACGCCTGCTGCCGATGGCCAACGGGTTGCGCGGGCCAACGGGTGGCCGTCGGTGGAGCACGACGTGCTCTCGATGACGTGGTTCATGCGATGGGCGCTGCCGGTCGGTTTTTACTACAAGCTGTTCACCATGCCGCGATGGCTCTGGCCGTTTGCGCAGAAGATCATCAGCCGCGTTGCGGGGATCGGTCCGGTCGACCTCACGAGCAAGCCGGAGAAGCTCGAACGTCGGAACCATCACCCGGACCTCGCGGTGCTCGGCGGCGGCGTCGCCGGCCTGTCGGCCGCACTCTCGGCGGCCAGGGACGGCGAATCGGTCGTGCTTCTGGACGAAGGGATGATCGGCGAGAAGGTCGCGCCGGGACCGGTGCGGTCGGCCATCGACGATCTCCTCCAGGCGGTCCGCGCGCAGTCGCGTGTGACGATCGTCGAGCGCTCGCCGGTCACCGGCGTGTACGAAGGCCCGCTGGTGACTGCCGCCGCTGCGAAGGTTCTGCACATGGTTCATCCCGGGCGGATCGTCGTCGCGACGGGCGCCGCCGAACGGCATGCGGTCTTTCCGGGGAGCGATCTTCCGGGCGTATGGCTGGGGCGTGGCGCGGCGCGCATGGCCGGAGTGCACGGTGTTCGGCCCGGCAAGCAGGCGGTGGTCGTGCTGGGCACGGAGGAGTCGCTTGCCCACCTCGAGACGCTGCGGAAGGCAGGCGTCGGCATCAAGCTCGCGGTGGCTCCGGCCGCTCTGGCGGCGCGGTTACCCACGGACATTCCGTCACTCGTCGACGGCCAGGTCGTGCAGGCGAACGGTCGCCGGCATGTCAAGTCGGTGGTCGTGCTGACGCCGACCGGCGACCGTCGCGTGGTGCCGTGCGACACCCTTGTGCTCTCGCTGGGATTCACGCCCCGCGATGGGTTGCTCCGGCAGGCGCGGCAGGGCACCGTGAACGGTGCCGGGCAAGTCGTCTCTCCCGGCTGCTCCGTGGACGAGGCCAGGGCGAGCGGGACGCAAGCGGCGCAGCAGCGCTCGAGCGTTCCGGTCGAGCAGTCGGTGGCAAACCTTCCGCCGGTCCCCGAGGCGGGGATCGTCTGCATCTGCGAGGACGTGAGCGTCGGTGATCTGGCGTGCGCGTGGCGCGAAGGGTACACGTCGACTGAAATCCTCAAGCGCTACACCACGATGACGATGGGGCCCTGCCAGGGGCAGATGTGCCATGCGCATCTCCGTGCCTTCGTGCGGCAGCAGGAGCCGAACGTCCAGTGGACGTCGGCAGCCACCACGGCGCGGCCGCCGGCGAGGGGACTCACCCTGGCGCAGGCCTCAGCCGGTTTCGACCACCATCTCGAGCTCCGGACGGCGCTCCACGACCGGCATCTCGAGGCGGGCGCCCGCATGGGATGGGCGGGCGCCTGGCATCGCGCCGAGAACTATGGAGACGTCCTCAAGGAATACTGGGCAGTCCGCCGCCAGGTGAGCCTCATGGACGTCGGCACGCTCGGGAAGTTCCGGATCTGCGGTCCTGACGCGACCGAGTTCCTCGATCGGCTGTATCCGATGCACGTCCGCACGATCAGGGAGGGACGCAGCCGCTACACGCTGATGCTGAACGAGGCCGGATACATCTTCGACGACGGCATGATCGCCCTGCTCGCGCCGAACGAGTTCTTCGTCAGCACGACGTCGAGTGGCGCGGAGTCCATCGAGGGATGGTTCCGCGACTGGAAGGAGACGTGGAAGCTGAAGGTGCACATCGTGAACCAGACCGCGATGCTCGGGGCGATCAACATCGCCGGCCCACACGCACGCGAACTACTCTCCCGCGTGTCGACGGACCCGGTCGACAACGCGGCCATCCCGTATGCGGGGATCGCGCGGGTGACGGTGCGGGGGATATCGTGCCTGGCGATCCGCGTCGGTTTCACGGGGGAGCTGAGCTATGAGCTGCACCACCCAGCGTCGCGGAGCGTCGAGCTCTGGAATGCGCTCATGGAAGCCGGCGCCGATCTCGGGATCGCCCCCCACGGGCTCGACGCGCTGAAGGTGCTGCGTCTCGAGAAGGGGCATGTCATCATCAGCCAGGACACGGACTTCGACACCACCGCAGGGAAAATCGGCCTGGATTGGGCGATCAAGATGGAGAAGCCGTTCTTCATCGGTCGGCCCTCGCTGGACCGGCTTGCGTCCATTCCCCCCGCGAAGAAGCTCGTTCCCATCCGGTTCGCCGGAGACAGCGCGCCCGACGAAGGAGCCCAGCTGATGGTGGGCGACGAGCGCGTCGGGTACCTCACGTCGTGCCGGTACTCTCCGCTGCTGAAATGTGGAGTGTCGCTCGGATGGGTCAAGCTGGCAAGCGGCGTGCTCCCGGCGCAGGTCGTCGCGGTGAGCAGCAACGGCAAGCGGCGGGATGTGGGTGACATAGCGACGGGTCCATTCTACGATCCGGAAGGAGCGAAGCTCCGTGCTTGAGATCAGGCAATCCCGTTCGGCCATCGTGTCGTGCCTCGACGAACGCGGCGTACTCGATGGCATGCCGGACTTCGCGGGGGCCTTCAAGGCGCGCACCGCCACCGACGAGTTGTGGCTCATCGGTCCAGCCAGCTCGGCCGGCGCACTGCTGGCGCATGCCACCGATCATCTCGTTCGCGCGGGGACGTCGGGACTCGCGGTCGATGTGAGCGATGGCTGGTCGGTGCTCACCGTGCAGGGGGCTGGTACCGCTCAGGTCTGGGAACGGTTCTCCGAGAATCCGATTCCCGCCGGTCGTCCGGCGTTCGTGCAGGGAGCGGTGGCCGCGGTGCCGACCAAGGCGGTCATCTTCGATTCGTGCATCCATTTCCTGATTCCTGCCCCCCTTGGGTACCACTTGCCGCACCGGATTCTCCACGGATGCGCAGACCTCGCGCCCCGCATGGCCGACCCGGCCGACTTCGTGCTGTATCCCACAGCAATAATTGCCAGCGGGGGCGTCCTGTGAGCGGACTGTTCCGGAAGCGCACCTACCTGACGGCTCCGCAGATGAAGCCGTCGTACGACGTGGTGATCATCGGCGGTGGTGGCCATGGACTGGCCACTGCGTACTACCTGGCGAGCCGGTTCGGGATCACGAACGTCGCGGTCATCGAACGCTCGTACATCGGCAGTGGCGGCACAGGGCGCAACACCACCGTGGTCCGGGCAAACTACAAGACCCCGGACACGATCAGGTTCTACAGGGAAAGCCAGGCGATGTTCGGCGAGCTCGGCCGGGAGCTCGACTTCAACCTGTTGCAGTCTTTCAAGGGACTGCTCTGGATGGCGCACTCCGAGTATCAGCTGTTCAACCAGCGGGAACGTGCGCTTCAGAACCAGGTGTTCGGCGTCGACACGGTCTTCCTCACGGCTGACGAGGTCCACGAGGTCTGCCCTCAACTCGACATGACGGGTGGCGGGCACATGCCGATCCTCGGCGCCGCATACCATCCGCCCGGTTCGACCGTCCGTCACGATGCCGTGGTCTGGGGCTACGCCTATCAGGCGCAGCGGCGGGGCGTGCACATCCACCAGGGCGTCAACGTGACGGGCGTGCGCGTGCAGAACGGGCGGTGCGTGGGCGTGGAGACCTCGGCCGGCCCGGTGTCGGCCGGCGTCGTGATGAGTGCGGTAGGCGGATACGTCACACCGATCGCCGACATGGCGGGGCTCCGCCTGCCGATCGTGACGGTCCCGCTCCAGGCGCTGGTTACCGAGTCGTACAAGCCAGCATTGTCCCGCATCGTGGCGTCCGCCGACCTGCACATGTACATCTCGCAGACGGATCGTGGCGAGTTCCTCATTGGCGCCGAGATCGACCCGTATCCGAGCTATGCCAATCGATCGACCTTCCCGTTTCTCGCCTCGCTGTCGGCGCGGGCAGTCAATCTCTTCCCCTTCCTCTCGCAGCTCACGATCCTCCGTCAGTGGACCGGGCTCTGCGACATGACGCCCGACTATTCACCGCTCATGGGCGTGACCGATGTCGAGGGGTTTTACCTCTCGTCCGGGTGGGGGACCTGGGGATTCAAGGCGATCCCGATGGGCGGACTGGGGATGGCGGAGCTCATCGCCACCAGGCGCGTGCCGCCGATCATCGTGCCGTTCGCCCTCGATCGCTTCGTGAAGGATCGGGCCGTTTCCGAGCGGGCTTCGGCAGGGACGCACTAGGAGTACTTCGCCACATCTTCCATAAGGTCGCTGATGATACGTGATGTGCGCGCCGCAGGCGGGGTAGCGCAGCCGCACCGGCGGGGTCAGGGTGGCGAGGAGCGCGCGGCGGACCGCCGGGAGCGTCCATGTTGATGCGCGTCGTCCGCGATGTACCGGGTTGCGTCGCGTACCTCCGGGCGCATGCCGGGCTGGCGCCAAGCGCGAAGAGCCAGAGTCATGCTTCTCCGTCTGAGAGCCTGCGGGCTTCCGACCCTCAGCCCTCCCCACGGCGGACGGCGTAAGACGTACAGCGTACAGCTCACGGCTTCTTTGGCTGTCCCCCCAGCTGGACCCCCTCGCGGTCCCCAGGGTATACTAGGGCGATCTTCGGTACCCCTTGGTCCCCGGGGATCGTCCGTAGGGCGGACCATCGCCCGTGTGTGTGGAGGCTGTCCTGACTCGCTTCATCTGGTTCATTCCGGTCCTGGTACTCGGGGCCGCGGCTCGTCCGATCGCCGCGCAGAATGCGCGCGACTTTCCGCCGCAGGTGCCGGTGACGTTCACTCCGCCGGCGGGGCTCTGCCGCATCTGGCTCGATGGCGTGCCGGCGTCACAGCAGCCGGCGCCCACCGACTGCGCGAGCGCCATCAAGAACCGCCCGTCCAGTGCCGCCGTCGTCTTTGGCCCGAAGCGCCGCAGCGAGTCCAGTGAGCTGGGTTCGTTCACGCGCCGCGGCAGTTTCCCCTCCGCACGCCTGCTCTCGCCGAACGTGCTGCCGTCGCAACAGCGTGGTGACGCACGCGAACCCGGTGACGCACGCGATCGAGCTGTCGCGCGCGACCGCGGTGACGCGAAGAGCGTCGCTCCTGACGCGCCGGTGAAGCCCGTGCGCAAGCCGGAGAAGCCGCAGTAAGCCAGCCCCTGCGCCCCGTTCACGATCCGTACCTCCCGCGCGATCGCGAAGACTTTGTTCGCAGTGGGACCGGCGGGCGCATCATCGTCATTGCCCCCACACGCGCGGCGTGCGAGACGATCGAACTGGCGTTCACGCTCGACATCGAAACGGTGCTCTGGCGTTCCCACGGCAGCCACCTGCGCGCGCTGGCCGATCGCCTGACCCGCGAAGCCGTCGTGGACGGGCGCCGCCCGGGCTTCGGCATCGTCGCGGGAACAGGCACGGGAAAGACGCTCAGCATCAAGCCCATAGCCCAGGTGATGCTGGCCACCGACGACCTGCGCGTGGGCGTGATCAACCGCGAGCGCGAAGCCACGCCCGAAACGCCGACGTGGAACGTCATCATCGTCACCACGGGCATCGCGCGGCGCTGGTTCCAGGACAACGATATTCGGCCGCAGGACACGCTGGTCGTCGATGAGATCCACCAGACGTCGGCCGAGCTGGAACTGTGCCTCGCCCTCGGCAAGCGCGTGGGGTGCCGCTACATCTGGCTTTCGGCCACCGTCGACCCGGCGTTCTACGCCCGGTATCTCGATGCCGCCGAGGTGATCGAGAGCAGCGCGTTCGACCCGGCCAAGGCCGCCGACGTGCAGGTGCACCGCAAGCGGCCGCTGGAGTTCCTCGACGACAAGTTCCTGCAGCGCGTCACCAGGGAGCAGCGCGGCGTCGGCGTCTTCCTGCCGACGCGCGCGGGAGTGGAGCAGGCGGCGGCGCTGGTGCAGAGTCGCTTTCCGCGCATGAATGTCGCCTTTTATCATGGCGGCGAGCCCATTCGCGTCATCCGCCCGTTCCTCGAGGCGCAGGAGGCCAAGCCGTTCCTGCTGGCGATGACGGCCGCTGGGCAGAGCGCCCTGAACGTGCAGGGGCTCGACACGGTGGTCATCGACGACACGCGCTTCACCAACCTCGTGGACGGCGGCAAGAACGTGCTGACGCGGCTGCACCTGGGGGCCAACGAGATCCTGCAAATGGCCGGGCGCGTGCACGGGCGCGTGGCCGGCGGGCGCGTGTTCATCCTGAGCGATCGCGACATCCAGTTTGCCGCGCTGCGACCGACGGCGCCCGAGTTCCAGCTGGCCGGCGACAGCGAACGCGTGGCGCTCACCTGTGCCGCGCTCGGCGTGCGCGCCGACGAACTGGACCTGCCGGTACCGCTGGACAAGCTGAGCTACCGGCGCGCGCTGGAGTTCCTGGAATCGCGCGGCCTGGTGGAGCAGGGGAAGCTCACGACGTACGGCAAGAAGGTCGAGGTGATGCCGGTGGACCGGCCCTGGGCCGAACTGCTGGTGCACTGCGACGACGAACTGCTGCCATTCGTGGCCGTGATGGCGAGCATCGAGAGCCTGCACCGCATGACGCGCGAGGATCGCGACCTCAGCGGGCTGATTGTCCCCGGCAGCGACAACCTGACGGCGTACAACGTGTTCGCCGAGGCGTTTACGCGCTGCGGGTTCCTGGGCGAGGTGTACGGACTGCCGCGGCAGCTGTTTGACGACAGCGTGGGGACGTGGGCGGAACGGCGCGGCGTGCTGGTGAAGGCGCTGGAGGATGCGGCGCTGGCCATGGCGAGCATCTATCGCGCCGTGGGCCTGCCGCTGCCGACGGCGATGCCCCAGGTGACGCCGTCAGTGGAGCGGCGCTTCACCGAACTGCTGGCCGGGATCATGCCGTTCGACCTGGTGATCGACGAGCAAACGGCGTGGGGCGACGAGGCGCGCGTGTCGAAGACCAGTGTCTGCGGCAGCTGGGGCGCGATCGCCGGCACGCTGCGCTACTTCGCCGACCGTTGGGGCGTGCCGCGTGCCGCGATCGAGGGAACCCAGCTTCCCAAGGACCTCGTGCGCGCGCATGCCACGGCGCATGCGCCGACGCTGACATTCGACGCGCGGCACAAGCAGTCGCCGCTGGCGCTCGAGCGGCGGGTCACGTTCTTCGGGTTCGAGCTGTCGCGCGAGCGTGAGGCGGTGATGACCTTTCCGCCCGGGCAGGAAGTGGAGGCGCGGCGCGTGCTGGCCGAGGCGATGGCGCGCGGCGAGGCGCATCATCAGTCGGTGCAGGGGAACAGGCAGAGAGTCGAGGAGTTGCGCGAAGTGTGGCGGCGCAGTGGGGGCACGACACCGCGCCTGGGGCTCGCCGATCTTGCGGCGTGGTACGAACGCGCCCTCGCCGGCGTGCGCGACATTCAGGAGTGGCGCGCGGCGCGCGCGCTACTCGACCCCGACGATTTCGTGCCGAGCGCTCAGCGCGCGCAGCTCATGGCGCTGCCGGGCGCGGCCGAGGTGCGGGGGCGCAACGTGCCGATCGACTACGACGTGGAAGAGATCCCGAACGGGGTGCTGGGTGTGGCGCGCCTGCGGTTGCCGGAGAAGATCGCTCGCAACCTGGTGGACGAGGAGTTGCCGGAACTCGACCGACCGCTGCGCTTCACGGTGATTCGCGGCGCGCGCGGGGCGGTGAAGGCGGCGACGCTCACCGAACTGCAGCATCGGCTGGATGAGCCGTTCACGGACGACGAGCGAAACGGAATTCGGATGACGGAACGGAATTCGAAGTCGGAATCCGAAGCGGATGGCGGAAGGCGCGGAGGCAAGGGTCGAGGTGGGCCGGGCGGCTTCGGTGGGCGTGGTGGGGACTCGCGCGGCGGCGCTCGTGGGCGCGATGACGCGCGCGGATCGTCGCGCGGTTCCCAGGGCGACCCGTCGCGCGACGGTGGACGCAGCGACTCGCGTGAAGATCGTGGTCGTCCGGGCGGGAGCCCGTGGGACGGCCGTGGCGGAGGTGAGCCAACGGGAGGTGGACGGAATCGTCCAGGTTCACCTTCTGGGCGCGGAAAGCGAAGAGGAAAATAGCTTTACTTTCGTTATGCAAACATAAGACTGTAGTATTGGCCAACAAGAAATTCGATAAATATTGAACGAACGGGCGGCCCGCTCGCTTTGACCGCGATGCAATGGCCCAGGTGGACGCGCTGTACAGCTTCGCGGTCAAGCTCACCAAGGTGCGCGAGGAAGCCGAAGACCTCGTCAGCGAAACGATGCTGCGCGCGTTCCAGCGCTGGCGGCAGTTCAACCTGGGCACGAACATCCGCGCCTGGCTCTTCACGATCCTCTACCACGCGTTCGTGAGCCGGAAACGCCGCATCCTGCAGGGGAAGCTCCGCGGCTACGCCGGGGAGATGAAGTACCTCAAGGCGGCGGCGTCCGCCGGCTGACTCGCGCTGCCACGCGATGACGGGCCGCCTTGGCCCGGTTGCCGCAGCTCTTCATGTCGCACCAGCGCCGCCGACCATTGCGGCTGGTGTCCAGAAACACCCGCGGGCACGGCGGCTCGGCCGCGCAGCGGCGCACGCGAACCAGTTCGCCCCGGACCAGCGCGTCGGCCGCGCTTTCGACCACGGGAATCACGAGGGCGGCGAAAGCGTCGCCGCCCGACAGGAACGCACGGTGAAATGAGCCGTCGCGCGGGTCGTGCTCGACGCGCTGCACGCCCGCCGAGCGGCCCAGCACGCGATTGATCTCGATGATCGCCGCCTGCCTGACGTGTTCCGACGCGTTCACGCCCCGCTCGGCGAGCGGCCGCAACGTGCCGCGGATGCGCCGCGCCTCGTGCAGCGCGGCGGTGGCGCTGGCCGGCTGCTCCAGCGCGCGGCGTTGCAGCGCAGCGCGACGGCCGGCGTCGAGCAGTGCAACCGACTCGAGCCACGTCAGGTACGAATCGAACGATTTCAGCGTGTCGGCGTGCGCGTGGCGCGGCGCCTCCTCGGTGTTGACGAAGTCGAGCCAGAGCCGACCGGCGGCCGGGGGAACTCTCACGCGGGGCATCGTTCGCCTAACTTACACGCCGTGCCTCTCGCCAACATCCATCGTGTCGCCGTCGGTTCCACCAACCCGGTGAAGCTCGGCGCCGTGCGCGCCGTGCTGCGGCAGCTCGCCCCCCTCCTCACGGTGGATGGCGTGGCGGTCGACTCGGGCGTGCCGGACCAGCCGGTTGGGGATACGCAGACCATCGCCGGCGCCGCGAACCGGGCCCACGCGGCGCGCGCGGCGCTCGACGCCGACCTCGGCGTTGGCATCGAGGGCGGCGTGGTGGAGACGCCGACGGGGATGCGCACCTGCGCCTGGGCGGTGGTGGCCACCCGCGATGGCGGCACGCACGTCGGCGGGTCGCTCTCGATGCCACTGCCCGACACCGTGGCGGCGCTCATCCGCGACGGCGCGGAGTTGGGGCACGCCATCGATCGGCTGGCCGGGACGGAGAACATCAAGCACGGTGCGGGGGCGGTGGGCGTGCTCACGCATGGGCTGGTAAGCCGGCAGCAGGCATACGAAGTCATCATCGCCTATGCACTCGCTCCCGTCCTCGGCGAGGTGTTGTACTCGGGGAGGGGTGCGGAGTATGGGGGTTTGGTGCGGAGGGAAGAGCGAAGTTCGGGGTGAGGGGGGCGAGGCCGGTTGCCGCCCCATTCCCCGCTCTCCTGACTCCACTCATCCTCCTCACTATAACCCCGCACCACGCACACATGACCCCGGCCTCATCGCACCCATGACCCCTTTCTCCGTTACCGACCGCGTCC
>JBBTFF010000042.1:0-10354 GCA_038041995.1 Gemmatimonadota bacterium
TAAAGCAACGCCACCGGATCCCTGTCAAACATCACCCTCATCTCGTGCGTCCCCGGCAGTTCAAACCGCGTGAGGAAGCCGCGCATCAGCCGCGTCAGAGCGCCGGCTTTCGACGTCTTGAGCACCAGGTGCCAGCGCCACCGGTTCTGGATGCGCTCGATGGGGCACGGCGCCGGCCCGACCAGCGTCACGGCGTCGTCCAGCTTGGCAATTCTCTCGGACAGCCAGTCGGCGGCCTGCTGCGCGCACGCGGCCACCGAGAGCTCGTCCAGCCCGCTGATCACGACGTTGGCCAGCCTCAGCGTCGGCGGATACGGCGGGCTCTCGCGCCCGGGCAACTCCTCGGCGACGAAACGCAGGTAGTCGTGCTCCACCGCGCACTGCACCGCGTGATGCCCCGGCGTGCGCGTCTGGATGAACACCTCGCCACCCTTCGGTCCCCGTCCCGCGCGCCCGGCCACCTGGCTGAGCAATTGGAACGTACGTTCGCTCGAACGAAAGTCGGGGAGGTTGATGCCGATGTCGGCGTCGATCACCCCGACCAGTGTCACGTTGGGGAAGTCGAGCCCCTTGGCGATCATCTGCGTGCCCAGCAGGATGTCCACTTCGCCGCGTCCCACCCGGTCCAGAATTTCGGTGTGCGCCCATTTCCCCGTGGTGGTGTCGACGTCCATGCGCGACACGCGCGCCGACGGGAATCGCTCGTTGAGCAGCCGTTCCACCTGCTGCGTGCCGACGCCGCGCTGCTTCATGTGCTCCGCGCCGCACTCGCGGCACGTCGCCGCCAGGGGCTCGGTGTGCTGGCAGTAGTGGCAGATCATCCGCTCGGGGGCGCGGTGATACGTCAGCGAGATGGCACAGTTGGGGCAGGCCATCACGTGGCCGTCGGGACAGGTGACGAAGTTGGCGAAGCCGCGCCGGTTGAGCAGCAGCAGGCTCTGCTCCTTGCGCGAGAGCCGTTCGTGCAACGCCGCCTCCAGCTGGGCACTGAGGACGCTGCGCAGGGCGCGCACCAGCGGTGGCGCGCCGGCTCCAACTTCGGTGCGCAAATCGACGATGTTCACCCGGGGCAGCGCACCGCCCCCCACGCGATCGGGAAGCGTCAGCAGGCCGTACTTCCCCGACTTCGCGTTGACCCAGCTCTCCAGGCTGGGCGTCGCGCTGCCCAGCACCACCACCGCGCCGGCCTCGCGCGCCCGTACGATGGCCACCTCGCGGGCGTGATACCGCGGCGCCTCGCCCTGCTTGTACGTGGACTCGTGTTCTTCGTCCACTACGATGGCGCCCAGCTTGTCGAGCGGGGCAAAGACGGCCGAGCGTGCGCCGATGGCGATGCGCTTGTCGCCGCGCTGCAGCGCGCGCCATGCGTCGTAGCGCTCGCCATCGCCGAGCCCCGAGTGCAGCACGGCCACCTGGTCGCCGAAGACGGCGCGAAAGCGGTCGACGGTCTGCGGCGTGAGCGCGATCTCCGGCACCAGCACGATGGCGCTCTGCCCGCGTTCGTTCAGCACGTGCCGCAGGAACTCGATGTACACGAGCGTCTTGCCGCTCCCGGTGATGCCGTGCAGCAGAAACGTTTCACCCGGCGCGCCGGACTTGAGCGCGGCAATCGCATCGCGCTGCGCGTCGCTGGGCGTCACCACTCTGGGCACGGGCGCCGGGCGTGACAGGAACGGGTCGCGGTCCACCGGTTCGTTGGCCACCTCGGCGACGCCGCGCTTCACCAGCGCCGTCACCACTCCTTCGGTGCAGCCCAGCCGCTCGATGAGATGCTGCACCGACGACTGCCCGCCCAGCGATTCGAGCAGCTCGTACAGCGCGCGCTGCTGCGGCGCTCGCTTGAACAGCGCGTCGCGCTGCAGCAGGGTGTCGAGTTCCTGCGTGAGGCGCAGCACGCGCTGCGTCTTGATGGACGGCTCGGCGCGCGACGCGTGCCCCATCGCCGCCGGGAGCGCGGCGCGCAGCAACAGCCCGACAGGCGACACGTAGTAGTCGGCCATCCATCGGCACACCGCGAGGAGATCGGGACGAAAGGCCACGCGCGCGTCGGGAACATCGAGAATATCCTTCGGCGCGATACCCTCCGCGAGCACCCCGCTACTCTCCCCCAACACAATGCCGATCGCTGTGCGGTTCCGGAACGGCACGACGACCCGCGCCCCCGGCTCCACGGGATGCCGCATGCTGTCGGGCACTGCATAGGTAAAGGCACGAAAGAGCGGCAGCGGCAGCGCGACATCGACGAGCCGCGCGGTCATGACTTCGCCGGCACCACCGGTGTACCGTCAGGCGCCGTGATGGCGCGCACCCGCGCGCCGCGCGGCGAGCCGCTCTGGTGCAGCCACACCTCCAGTGCCGCCGCCAGGTCGGCGCCGCACTGGAAGCGGGCCTCCGGACGCTTCTCGAGGCAGCGCATCACGATGGCCGCCAGCGCCTCGGGGATGCCCGAATTCACCTCGACAAGCGGCACCGGCGCCTCGTGCACCTGCTTGTAGCCGATGGCGAATGCATCGGCGGCATCAAACGGTGGAAAACCCACCAGGCACTCGTACATCATCACGCCCACCGCGTACAGGTCGGCGCGCCCGTCGAGCGTCTTTCCCATCGCCTGCTCGGGAGCCATGTAGTGCGGCGTCCCCATGGCCCGCCCGCTCGCCGTGAGCCGCGCGTGGAACTGCGCCGTGGCGATGCCGAAGTCCGTGATGTACGCGTTGCCGTCCTCGTCGAACAGCACGTTGTCGGGTTTCACGTCGCGGTGTACCACGCCGTGCCGGTGGGCGTAGTCGAGCGCCGTCGCCACCTGCGACGCCACCTCGGCCACGCGCCCTGGGTTGACCGTGCGCGACTGCACCAGCAGGTCGGCAAGCCCCCCGCCGGCCAGGAACGGCATGATGAGGTACACCATCTCGCCCACCTCGCCGAAGTCGAACGGCACGCAGATGAGCGGGTGGATGAGCCGGGACGCCGCCTCGGCTTCGCGGCGGAACCGCTCGCGCATCTCGGGGTCTCGCGCCAGATGCGCGTGCATCACCTTGAGCACCAGCGGACGTCCCAGCGTTTCCTGCTCCGCCAGGTAGACGTCGGCCATGCCGCCCGAGCCGAGGCGGCGGACGACACGGTAGCGATTCCCCGTGGCCTGCCGCAGGGCGGTGATGAGGGCGTCGGGGGCGTCGGGACGCGCACGCACCTCGGGCAGCGGCCCCTTTCAGCGCGCACACGCGGCGCCGCCGCGGTTCCAGGTGCCGCACTCGGGGCAGAACATGCTACACGAGTCCGCGGCGGCGCAGCAGCCAGACCAGCGAGCCGCCCAGCGCGAGCTGGATGCCGAACATCAGCCAGAACCCGTGCGGCCAGTTGGCCAGGGGGATGTCGCTGAAGTTCATCCCCCACATCCCGCTCACCACCACGAACGGCACGCTGAGCGTGGCCACGACGGTGAGGCTCTTGGTCACGATGTTCAACCGGTTGGACACCTGCGTGAGGTACGATTCCATCACCGAACTCACGAGGTCGCGATAGGTGTCGATCGCCTCGTTGAGCCGGATGACGTGATCGTAGATGTCGCGATAGTACAGCTGCACGTCGGCCGGGATGAGCGCCGAGGGACGATTGGTGAGGAAGCTGAAGACCTCGCGCTGCGGCGCGAGGTGCCGGCGCAGTTGCAGCACCAGCCGCTTGACCCCGAAGATGTCGCGCAGCGCCTCCTGGTCGAAGTTCACGAAGACGCGCTCCTCGATGGCGTCGATGAAGTCGTCCAGGTGCTCGACAATCGGGAAGAAGGCGTCCACCGTGGCATCGAGCACCGCGTGCATCATCCGCGCCGGGCCGCGCTCCAGCAGGTCGGGAGAGCGCGTGACGCGCTCCCACACCGCTTCCAGCCCCGGCGCGTGCGACCCGTGCACCGTCACCAGGAAGTTGTCACCGATCAGGCAGCACAGGTTGAACGTCTCGATGTCGTGCGGGTCGTCGGTCTCGCTCACGTAGCGCACGGCCCGCACCACGACGAACAGATATCCGGGAAACTCCTCCACCTTCACGCGCCCGTTGGGGCTCATGGTGTCTTCAATCACCAGCGGATGGAACTGGAAGACCTTCTCCAGCAACGCCACCTGGTGGGTGCTGGCCGTGTCGATGTCCACCCAGAGGAAGCTGCCCGGCTCGTGCACGTGCTGGGCAATGTCGCGCGCGTCGAGGTCGTGCGTGACCTCACCCGTCGCCGCGCGGAACCAGCTGCGCGGTCGCGAGATGTCGGCAACCATGGACGGCCGCGACTTGCGCAATCGAAACGTGCCGCTCGGTCGGGCCAAGGTGATCCTCCTGGGGGCGTCATCGCCCGTGAGCAAAAGCTATCGCCCGCGCAAACGAGCGAGCAAGCTCGGGGACGTCAGTCCTCGAGCGCCCGCAGGTGCGCCACCGAGGCTTCAGCCACGCGATCGGGGTTGTACCCCCCCTCGAGGGCACTCACCACCTTCCCCCCGCACCATGCCTTTCCGCGATCGACCACTTCTCTCGTAAGCGTGGTCACGTCGGCCATTTCGAGCGTGAAACCACCCAGCGGATCGCCGTTGAGCGAGTCAAAGCCGGCCGAGATGAGCACCAGGTCGGGTGTCCACCCCAAGGTGGCCGCGTCGACCGCGCCGAGGAATGCGTCGACGTAGCGCGCGGCAGGCCGGCCGGCGGCCATCGGAACGTTCCATATCGATTCCTTCGGCCCGTGATCATCGGCCGCGCCCGTGCCCGGATACCACGGCCACTGATGCATCGACACGAAGCGAATGTCCTCGGTGTCCTGCACCAGCGCCTGCGTGCCGTTGCCGTGGTGCACGTCCCAGTCGACGATGAGCACCCTGCCCAGACCGTGCCGCTTGCGGGCGTAGTGAGCGCCCACCGCCACGTTTCCAAAGAGGCAGAAACCCATGGCCTGCGCCTTGAGCGCATGATGACCCGGCGGGCGCACGGCGCAGAAGCTCCGGCGACTCTCGGCGACGGCGAGGTCGATGCCCTCGAGCACGCACCCTGCGGCGGCGATGGCGGCGTCCCACGATCCCTCGCTCACCACCGTGTCGGCGTCGAGTCTCCCGCCACCACCCTCGGCCATGGCGCGTACCGAGGCGATGTAGCCGGCATCGTGAGCCAGCGCGAGTTCCTCCGCCGTGGCGTGTCGCCCCTCGCGGTGGTCCAGGCGCATCAGAAGTTCGGCGTCGTTGCGCAGGGCGCGCGTGATGCCTCGCAGGCGGCCGACGTGCTCCGGGTGGCCCCACCCCGTATCGTGACGCCCGCAGTCGGAATGCGAGATGAAGGCGACGCTCATGCTATTCCCCGGGTGCGGCCGTCATCAGCCCCCACGCGTCCATTCCGGGGGGCGCCGAGCACCTAGTGAACAGCGCGCCGGCGACGGCGCATCAGCACGAACGTCGACCCGTCGCGCGCGCCACCATCGGCCAGCGACAGCGCCTCATCGCGCACCTCGATTCCGCGCAGTTTCATCACGAAATCAGCCGGCGTGTCGTGTGCCGCGCCCAGGGCGGCGAAGGCCGCGTCCTTGACCGCGCGCATCGGCGTGCCCGCGCCGGCCTGCACCGCCACGACGTCCCACGCATCGACGGCCTGCACACGGATCGTCATCGGGTCGGCGCCGCCGAGATGCAGCGTACCCGGGCGGGCACGCAACGTATTCACGAACGCGCTCACGACGTCGCTCCCGCCCCCTGGGCGACCGGGGCGAGTGTCGCCAGGAAGCGTGCCACCTGCTGGTCGAACATGTACGACGATCCGTTCACGACGGTGGCGCCCTCCTGGGCAAACGCGGCGATGACGATTTCCTCACCGCCCTGACCCCGGAATGTCAGGTGGTTTGGCCCCTCCTTTTCCACGAACGCCGTGTAGATGGCGTTGCGACGCGAGAAGAATTCGCGCGCGGCGCGCAGTACGCCGGACGGCGACTCGGCGGTGACCTGGGTCTGCAAGGTGCGGTGCGACTGGTTGTGCATTGAGACAGTTCCTCGTGGGTCAGCCACGCACCGGTTCGGTGCTCGGTGGGCCATCCAATGGAAGGTCGAGAACAAAGGCCGTACGTCCATCGCCAGCGGCCTCGGCGGAGACTCCGCCGCCCATCAGGCGCGACACGCTGCGCGCCAGGTCGAGCGCCCACGCCGATTGCGCCGTGGCAGGGACCGGTAGTTTGACATCCGAACCGGCGGCGAGGGCTTCCTCGGCATCCTGCGAAGCGAGTCTCAGGCCACCCGTTTCCTGAACGCGATACCGCACCCGCGCGTTGACGGCATCCACCGTGACTTCCACCCGGTCGGACGACGCGCGGTCGAGCACGTGCTCCATCAAGGTAACCAGCAGGCGGACGATTTTCCGGCGATCCCCCCGCATCGGCGGAAGTGCGAGCACCGGCTCCACCGACGACACCACGACTCCCCCGGCAGGGGTTCCGACGTCGCGCACGGCATCGCGCATCGGCACCCGCGGGTCGAACTCATCCAGGCTCAGTTCCAGCGTCCCGCGGCGGGCGCCGGCAAAATCGAGCAGCGCTTCCACCAGGTCCAGCACCCGAGTCGCCGATTCGCGCACCGCGTGCACCTCGGCCCGCTGTCCGGCGCTGAGAAACCCCGACGCCTCCTGCTCGAGCAACGACAGGTTGCTCAGCAGGGCGGCCAGCGGCGAGCGAAGCTCGACCGAAACCCCTTCCAGGAAGTCGTCGCGCGCCCGCCGCGCGCTGCCCACGACGGCGAACTGTCGCTCGAGTTCGGCCGTCACTTCGGCCAGCGCCGCGTTCACGCGGCGCAGTTCATCGCGACGCGACGCCTGATCAGCCGTGGAGGCCAGCAGGTCGGCGACGAGGCGCACGAGGGCGCGCGCGTCGTGCGTCACCCCGGAGGCCTCGCGAAAATAGAAGGTTGCCACGCCGAGTACGCGCCCCGCGGCGACCAGGGGAAGCGCGACAATGGCGGCAAACCCGAGTTCGCGTGCCACCTCGTGCCAGTCTTCGAGATCGGGGTCGGAAAAGACGTCGGGCACGTCGATGACCCGCCGCTCGCTCGCGGCCTCGCCGCTCGGCCCGAATCCAACGCGCACGCGCATGGCGCCGAGCCAGGGACGATACCGCTCAGGCCACTGGTGGGCGGCCACCAGGCGCATCAGCTCGGACGCGCCGTCGATCAGGTACACCGATCCCAGCGTGGCGCCGAGCAGCGGCGCCACCCGATCGAGCGCAAACTGCAGCGCCTCCTCCGCCGATTCCCCGCTGACCGCCGCGTGCACGATGTCGCGAACGGCATCGAGGTCACGCCGCTCGCGAGGCACCTCGGGTGCGGAGTGCGGCGCTGATCTGCGTGGGAAATAGCGCTTGCGGGGAGGCATCTCCTAGCGGGCAGCCCCCGCCGCCTGGTACAACCGCGCCTCGAACGCTTCGCGCACTTTCACCGTCAGCGGGCCCGGCTTGCCGTTCCCGACCGGCTTCCCGTCGAGCGTCACCACCGGTGTCACATCCGTGGTCGAGCCGCAAATGAAGATCTCCTCCGCCGCGGCCAGTCGGGCGAAGGCAATGGGCTCTTCCTTCACCGGGAGTTCCAGTTCGGCGAGGAGTTCCATGACCACCTTGCGCGTGATGCCGGGGAGGATGCGCTGTGTCAGCGGGTGCGTGCAGAGCGCGCCGTCGAACACCGCGAAGACGTTGGTGGCCGCTCCCTCGGTGACAACCCCGTCCTCGTGCAGGATCGCCTCGTAGGCACCCGCTTCGGAGGCTGCCTGACGGGCCAGCACGTTGCCGAGGAGGTTCACCGTCTTCCAGTCGCGCCGTTTCCAGCGCATGTCGGGAAAGGTGATCGCCGCCCCGCCCTCTTCCCGCATCTTGCGCGGCACGACCAGCCTGGACGCCGAGACGAAGACCGTCGGCTGCGTACCGATGGGCGGAAAGTTGTGCGTGCGCGGCGCGGCGCCCCGCGACACCTCGAGGTACAGGAACGCCTCGCCGTCCATCAGCGCGTTCTCCTTCACCACGCGCTCGCAGACAGCCTCCAACGCGTTCACCTGAGCGGCGTCGAAGTTGATGCGCAGGCCATTGAGGCCGTTCACCATGCGCTCGGCGTGCGCGGCCCACTCGAACATCTTGCCGCTCAGCGAGCGAACGCCCTCGTAGATGCCGTCGCCGAACAGGAAGCCGCGATCCTCGACGGGGATCATCGCGGATTCGCGGGGAACATACTGGCCGTTCAAATAGAAGATCATGCTCGCTTCCTCGGTTTTTCGCTTGTTAATACTACGGCAACCGTAAGCTCTACGCTGTCCGCCGTCCGTCATCCGCCATCCGCCATCCGTCATCCGTCATCCGTCAACCACCCACCACCTACCCCAGCGTTGCTTCGATGGCGCGCACCAGCGGCTCGAAGCTCAGGTCCCTGCCGGCGACCCGCTTCGCCTGCTCCGTCGCCAGCTCCCGCTGGCCATGCGCGAACAGCTTGGCTTCGATCCACGGCCCCGCGCCTGGATTGCGCCACCAATCCGCGTTGAACTGCTCCTGCAGCGACTCGTTCAAGAGGGCCTGCAGCTGCCACGCCCGCAGGTAGCGCGCCGCGTAAAAGCGCGCGTCCACGTCCACGAAGGCGTCGGCAGGCTGGTAGCGGAATCCGGTCGCCCCCGTCAGCGTTTCCACATAGAGATCCGGAAGCGCGCTCCACGACGTCGTCTCGCCGTGCAGCTCCACCTCGTAGACGAGCTTCGCGCAATACCGCCGAAGGAAGTGCAATTCCTCGAACGCCGCCGCGCGCCGGTACGCCGGCATCTCCGCCTTCGACAAGCCGGAGTAGCGCCCCAGCCATCCCGGATCCTGCAGCCGGTGGTCGAACAGCATCGCATACGCCTCGGTGATCGAGTTGTCACCGAGCCAGCGGTACTCGAACGGGAGCGCGCGATCCATGTTGGCGAAGTGCAGCGCGTGCCCCAGCTCGTGCATCAGCGTCGTCCAGTCGTTCTGCCCGCCGTGCGGGCGCAGCACCAGGTAGACCTCGTCGGGAATCCGCACCGGTGAACAGAAGGCTCGTGCGCGCTTTCCCGGCCGATCGCCGGTGTCGAAGATCACGCGCCCGTACGCATCGGGGCTCGCTCCCATTTCCGTAATCTGTCTCCGCACTCCAACCTCCATCCCCCCGGCGCTGAAGGCGGCGTCGAACTCCGGCGCGCGCATCAGGGCCGCCGCGTCGGCGCGCGTCGCCTCGCGCGGCGACAGCTTCAGCCCGCGCTTCAGGAACCCGGGCAGCACATCGTCCCACATCGCCTGTGTGCCGCGCAGAAATGCCTGGCACTCGTCACGCAACGGACGAATGGCGAAGCCGCTCAGCGATTCCCACGTGCTGATGTAGTCGGCGGCGATGCCGAGCCCCCGCACCACGTCGTGCTCGCGCTGCAGTCGCTCGAGCTTCATCGGCCCGAGCTCGGCCTGCACCAGTGCGGCGCGCGCATCGTCCAGCGCCTGGCGTTCCTTCTTGTCGCGCGTATTGGCGATGGTGATCGCGGCACGCTGATAGGGTTCCTCGGCGCCATCGTTGCCGCGAATGACCGCCGTTCCTTCCCACGCGATCTCGCGCTCCTCGAGGGGCGCCATCTCCCGCCCGCAGCGCGACTCCACCAGCCAGTCCAGCAGCATTCGCGCCGAGCGGTGCGCGTCGCTTCCGGGCGGGGAGGACGCAAAGCGGTCCCGCACTTCGTGGAATGCCTCGTCGCCGTACGCGCCCTCGTGCTTCCTGAAGATGGGCTGGAGCAGCGCCTCCGCCTTCAGCCCGCTGTGCGCCTCGTAGTACTCGCGCGACAGCTCCACGAGAAAGGCCTCGCCGCGCTCCCGCAGCGCGTCGAGGCCGTCGTCCATCATCCCCGTCACCGGCGCGCGCCTCAGCCCGCGAGCTTGGCGGCTAGGTAACCGCGCAGCTGCGTCGCGTCGACGCGCTCCTGCGCCAGCGTGTCGCGGTCGCGCACCGTGACCGTGCCATCCTGCATGGTGTCGGAGTCGATGGTGATGCAGAACGGCGTCCCGACCTCGTCCTGGCGGCGGTACCGCTTGCCGATCGAACCCGAGTCGTCGTAGTCCACGGGCATCACGGGGCGCAGGTCGGCGACGATCCTGTTCGCCATCTCCGGCTGCCCGTCCTTCCTGGTCAACGGAAAGATGCCTGCCTTGATCGGCGCCAGCGCCGGCTTGAGGCGCAGCACCACGCGCCCTTCCGTCTCGCCCGGCACCGTCTCCTCGGCGTACGCGTTCACCAGCGCCGCCAGCGTCACGCGGTCGGCGCCCACCGATGTCTCCACGACAAACGGGATGTAGCGTCGGTTGTTCACCTGGTCCACGTACTCCAGG
>JBBTFF010000043.1:0-13083 GCA_038041995.1 Gemmatimonadota bacterium
GGCTGGTGGCTGGTGGCTGCTGGCTGGTGGCTGGTGGCTAGCGGCTAGCGGCTAGCGGCTAGCGGATAGCGGACGGCAGGGAGCGGGAGCGATAATTAGCCTCGCCCTCCGTACCCTGCACTTCGCTCTGCCTCTTCCCCTGCACTTCACTGTGCCTCTGTCCTCTGCACTGGGAATTATGCCTCGTCTTGGTGTTGGTTTCATCGGTTCCGGCTTCAACGCACGATTCCACATGCAGGGCTGGCAGGGCGTCCGTGACGCCGACATCCTCGGCGTCTGGAGTCCCGACAACAAGGGCGCTAACTCGGCGGCCGCGTTCGCCCGCAACCTCAACGTCGGCAATGCCAAGGCGTATCGCAGCATCGCCGCCATGGTCGCCGACCCGGCGATCGACGCCCTCTGGATCAGCGGTCCCAATCACGCGCGCATCGAGAACGTCGAGGAAATCGTCGACACCATCAAGCGTGGCAAGGGCGAACTGAAAGGCATCGCCTGCGAGAAGCCGCTGGCCCGCAACGTCGCCGAAGCCAAACGCGTCAAGCAGCTCGTCGATTCGGTGGGGCTCAGGACCGGCTACCTCGAGAACCAGCTCTTCGCGCCGCACGTCGAGGCCGGCAAGAAGCTCATCTGGGCGCGCGGCGCGGCCACGACGGGGCGCCCGTACCTCGCGCGCGCCGCCGAGGAACACAGCGGGCCGCACATGCCGTGGTTCTGGCAGGGGCAGCTGCAGGGCGGCGGCGTGCTGAACGACATGATGTGCCACTCGGCGCTCGTCGTTCGCCATTTGCTCACGCGACCTGGTGAACCGCTGAGCAGCGTGAAGGTCAAGCGCATCACCGGGCACATTGCGTCGCTCAAGTGGTCGCGCCCCGCGTATGCAAAGAAGCTCAAGGGAATGATGGGTCCGCAGATCGACTACACCAGGCGCCCGTCAGAAGACTTCGCCAGCATGCTGATCGAGTTCGAGACCGCCGAGGGGCTTACCGTCATCGGCGAGGCCACGACATCGTGGAGCTTCGTCGGAGCTGGCCTGCGATTGTCGGCCGAACTGCTCGGCCCCGAGTACTCCATGAAGTGGAACTCGCTCGACAGCGGGCTGCAGCTCTTCTTCAGTCGCGAGGTGACTGGTCGTGCTGGTGAGGATCTCGTGGAGAAACAGAACGCCGAGCAGGGCGTGATGCCGGTGGTGCCTCAGGAGTATGCGGCTTACGGCTACACCGACGAGGACCGCCACTTCGTGAACGTCTTCCTGGGACGCGAAGAGCCACTGCTGACGTTTGACGACGGCCTCGAGGTCGTGAAGATGCTGATGACAGGCTACCAGAGCGCGGAAAGCGGCAAGACCATCGCCTTCCCGCCCAAGGGCATCGACACCTTCAAGCCGCAGGTTGCGCGGGGGACGTGGAAGCCATGAGCATCGGACGCACCATCCTGCTGAAGATGGCCAAGTCGCCGTTCCTCAACCGGCAGGCCACGCAACGCAGCTTCGTGAAGCGCGCCACCAGGCGCTTCATGCCCGGCGAGGCGCCGGAGGACGCGCTGCGCGCGGCGCAACTGCTCAAGGCCGAGGGGCGTGGCACCGTGTTCACCAAGCTCGGCGAGAACCTCACGTCACTGGCCGACGCCGACGCGGTGCGCGATCACTACCTCGGGTTCCTCGACCAGCTGGCCGCGTCGGGACTCGACGGCCACGTGTCGATCAAGCCGACGCAGCTCGGGCTCGACCTTTCGTTCGACCAGTGCCAGACTCACCTGTTCACGCTGGCCGCCAAGAGCGAGTCGATCGGGAAGGTCTTCTGGATCGACATGGAAGACTCCAGCTACGTGGACCGCACGCTCGCGTTGTACCGCGCGGTGAAGTCGCGGCATCCCAGGGTCGGGGTCTGTTTGCAGGCTTACCTGCGCCGCACGACCGCCGATCTCGAGTCGCTGCTGTCGATCACTCCCATCATCCGGCTGGTCAAGGGCGCGTACGCCGAGCCCGCTGACGTGGCGTTTCCCGTGAAGGCCGATACCGACCGTGCCTTCTTCGACCTTGCCGATCGCATGCTGCAGGCGGCCGCGGGCGGCTTCTGCCTGCCGGTACTCGGCACGCACGACATTCACCTGATCGACCGGTTGGTAGCGCGCGCCAAGGCGCACGGGGTCACGGACAAGCAGTTCGAGATTCACATGCTGTACGGCATCCGCGACGCCGACCAGCGCCGCCTGCGCAGCGACGGGCACACGGTGAAGACGCTGATCAGCTACGGCAGCGCCTGGTACAAGTGGTACATGCGCCGGCTGGCCGAGCGACCGGCGAATGTGTGGTTCGTGGTGAGGTCGATGATGGGGTGAGGCGCGCCCGGGATCGCGAAGCGGGCGTGACACAGTACATTGCATTCTGAGCGCCTACCGCTCATAATACAAGATGCCTGAACTCGTCGAGCGCCCCCGGCATGTCGCCCAACTCACCGCGTTGCTGCGGCAGTTCCCCGTGGTCGCCATGCTGGGCGCGCGTCAGGTCGGCAAGACGACGCTGGCGCGCCAGGTTGTGACGCGGCGGCGCGGCCGTGCGACGGTATTCGATCTCGAGAACTCCGAGGACGTCGCGCGGCTTGCCGACCCGCTGGCCGCCCTGCGCCGAACCACCGGACTCGTGATCATCGATGAGGTCCAGCGCCTGCCGGACCTGTTCAGGACCTTGCGTGTGCTCGTCGATGAGCCCGGCACCCCACGACGGTTCCTCCTGCTGGGAAGCGCCGCGCCGGAGTTGCTGCGCCAGGGCGCCGAGACGCTCGCTGGCCGGATTGCCTATCACGAGATCGAGGGTTTCGGTCTGGATGAGGTCGGCGTGGCGCAGCTCCATCGGCGCTGGCTCCGCGGCGGCTTCCCGAGGTCTTTCCTCGCTCGCTCCACAGCGGAGAGCCGCCGCTGGCGTGAGGAGTTCGTCCGCACTTTCCTCGAGCGCGACATCCCGCAGTTCGGCCTGCGCATTCCGGCGCCGGCGTTGCGCCGCTTCTGGACGATGATCGCCCACTACCATGCACAGACGTGGAACGGTTCAGAGCTCGCCCGCGCCTTCGGCGTGGCGCACACCACCGTGCAGCGCTATCTGGATCTGCTGACCGAGACATACATGGTTCGCCAGCTTCCTCCGTGGCACGAGAATCTTGCCAAGCGCCAGGTGCGATCGCCCAAAGTCTATCTGCGCGACACCGGCCTGCTTCACACGCTACTCGGCGTCCCCACCGAGCGGGATCTCGAGGCACACCCCAAGGTCGGCGCGTCGTGGGAAGGCCTCGCGCTTGACGTCGTGCTCGATCGCTTGGGCGCGCGGCCCGGCGAGGCCTACTTCTGGGGGACGCACGCCGGCGCCGAACTGGATCTCCTCGTCGTGCGCGGTCGCACCAGGATCGGCTTTGAGTTCAAGCGGACGTCGGCGCCAATGATCACCGCCTCCATGCGCACGGCGATTGCGGACCTCAAGCTGCAGCGACTCGACGTGATCCACGGCGGCCAGGAGACGTTCGCGTTGAGCGAGCAGATCCGTGCCGTCCCGCTGACCAGGGTGTGGCAGGACGTCGTCCCCCTTCGGTAACGACACCTCCCCCCGGCGCCGCTCTTCGCTACAACCCCTCCACCGCCCCCGCCATCCCGCTGAACGCGCGGCTGTGCACCATCCTGGCTCCTGTGTCCCTGACCAGTGCACTCACGCTGTCAGAGGTGATGGAACCACCGGCGATGATCCCGATACGGTCGCCCGCGCGCTCCACCAGGTGCTTGATGCGCTCGGCGCCGAGCGCGGCCGTCTCGGCGGCGCCGCTCGTGAGGATCGTGTCGAACTGCAGCGACACCAGCAGTTCGAGCGCCTCATCCTGGTCCTTCACCGCATCGAACGCGCGGTGAAAGCCGACGTGCAGCGGACTGGCCACCGCGTGCAGCTCGGCCAGCCGGTCGGCGTCCACTTCACCCTCGCTCGTCAGAATGCCGATCACCACGCCGTCGGCCCCCAGCTCCTTGGACACGGCGATGTCGCGCTTCATGATCTCGAACTCGTCGTCGGTGTACACGAAATCGCCGACCCGCGGGCGGATAAGCACGTGCACCGATACGAGCAGGCGCTCCAGGCTGCGGGCGATGAGTCCGGCGCTGGGCGTCGTTCCCCCCTCATGCAGCGGACCGCAGAGCTCGATCCGATGCACCCCGGCATCCTGTGCCGCCAGCGCCCCCGCGAAGGAATCGACCGCCGCCTCCACATGCACCGTCATGGCCTCACTTGCCTCCGGGGGGCGGAAGGGTCGCCGCAAACTTCCATTGCGTGCTGAAGTCCCGCGCGAGCGACTGCTTGTTCATCAGCACCCGCACCATCTCCACGGGCATCGAGCCGTGCGTATACACGAAATCATGGAATTGCCGGTTCGTCAACTTCCCGCCGTCGACCATCTCGTGGTGCAGCGCCCGGAACTGCAGCCCGCCCATCATGTACGCCACCTGGTACAGCGGCCCGTATGATCCATTGAATGACCGCCGCACCTCGGCGGTGGCGTTGGCCCGCTCGTGCCCCACACGGTCGATCAGGAAGTCGATGCATTGCTGCGGCGTCCAGTTGCCCAGGTGGAAGTTGAGCGAGAAGATGATCCGCGCCGCGCGATGCATGCGCCAGAACAACGCGCCAATGCGGTCCTCCGGCTTGCTGTGGAAGCCGTTGTCCCAGAGGATGGTCTCCCAGTAGAACGCGCCTCCCTCGCTCCAGAACGGCGTGGAGAACTCCCGGCGATACGGGTAGTACCGCGACGTCATGAACCCCTGCATGTGGTGCCCGGGGATCATCTCGTGAAAGACCGTGGCGTGCGAGAAGTGCGGGTTGTTGCCGCGCATCGCCATCATCTTGTCGTCGTCCGACATGGAGTCGGTGGGATACGCGACCTGCAGCACCTCGCCACCCAGGAAGAACGGCGACGTCTTCTGCCGTTCGGGCGAGATCATCTCGATGCGCCAGACGTCCTGTGCCAGCGGCGGGATGGTGATCATGTCGTGGTCGCGCAGCCACTTCACCGCCTCGAACTCGAGGTCGCGCACCATGTTCACCTGCTCGCCGGGCGGCACGTAGCTCTGCTTCACCTTCTCCATCGCCTTCTTCCAGTCGTCGCCGAAGCCCATCTCGCGCGCCGCCTTCTTCATCTCGCTCTCGCCCCAGTCGAGCTCCTTCTGGGCAATGGCAATGAGCTCCTCGGGCGAATACGGCAGCATCTCGTGCCTGATGCTGGTCTCGATGGCCGCGCGACCGATGGGGAGTCCGACGATGGGCTCGTCATCGCCCTTCTTCCAGCCGACGATCTTCTCGCGCAGCACCTTCTGGTAGTTGGTGAGTGCCGAGTCGGCGCTTCGGTACGGCGCGCCGGTCCACCACGAGAACAGCGGATCGTAGCCGTTGTAGAACTGGTGCCAGTTGCGCAGCGTGGTGCGCATCGTCGCCGTCACTTCGGCCGCCCGGTACGCCGCGACCTTGCTGATCTTCGCCGCCGACGAATCGCCCTTGGGCGGCGATTCGATCTTCGTGCGCAGCGCGTTCACGTTCGTGGCAATGAACGCCAGCATCTTGGCCGACCGCGCGCCGTTCACGTTCTCCATGCGGCGCCGGGCGTCCTCGAGGGCGAAGATCGAGTCGCCGAAGGGAAGCAGACCGTTCAGGTCGGCATAGACCTTGGTGTCACGCGCCAGCTCGTCTTGCGCCTCCTCGATGGAGTTGCGCAGCAGCACGTGATCGGCCTTTGCATCGTGGCTCAGCTTGCCGAAGTCGATGGCCTTCAGCTGCGCCGTCCACGCCTCGTGGAACTTCGACAGCACGTCGCGTTGCGACGCCGAGTATTGCTGGCGGTAGCGCCGGTTCAGCACGTCGTGGTCGGCTGTGTATCGCTCCACCACCCCGCGCATCTCGCTGCCGCGCTCGGCGAGCAGCAGGTTGGCATCGGGGGCGTACTGCGACGGCGGCACCTGCACGTTTGCCTGTGCCTGTGCCTTGTTCTGTGCCTGTGCCCGTGCACCTGATGCGCCGACGGCGACGCTGAACGCGCCCAGTGCGGCGAACTGTGCCAGTCGGCGCATCAGTAGCTGTACCCCGCCCGATACCGCGGCGTGATCCACTCCTCGTTGATCCCCTTGGTGAGCAGTTCGCCCGTCGTCGGGTTGAGGTCGATGGCGCGCCCGGCGCGCACCGCCAGATTGCCGAGCACGATCATCTCGGTGAGCGGGCCCGCGTGGCCGGCAATGTTCGACCCGGGCTGCGTCCCCGCCTTGATGGCGTCGATGAACTCGCCATAGACGCCCTTCGTGCGCGGGTACTTCACTGGCACGGGCGTCGCTTTCACCGCCTTGTCGGCCTCGGCGTCGAGCAGGCGCGGGTTTTCACCGTACGTGCCGGCGATGATCGTTCCCTTCTCGCCCGCCCACTGCTGGAATCCGTCGTCCCACGGCGGCCAATTGTCGAGCGCCGACCACCCTTCAGGGCGTGCCGGAATGATCCCGCCGTCGCGCCACGTGAGCGTCAGCGTCCCGTTCCTGCCCACGGCGTTCATGGTGCCGGCCACCGGGAACTCGTAGGTGATGCGCGACATCTTGGGCGCGGTCTCCGGGAACAACTGCGACGTCTCGGGAATCACGCGCCCGGGGAACTTGAGCCCCAGCGTCCACACCGCACAGTCCATGATGTGGCACGCCATGTCGCCCATGGCGCCCGTGCCGTAGTCCCACCAGCCGCGCCAGTTGAACGGCGCGTACGCCGGGTGGTAGGGACGGAACGGCGCCGGGCCGAGCCAGAGTTCCCAGTCCAGCGTCGGCGGCACGTTGTGCGCCTCGCTCGGGCGCTTGATCCCCTGCGGCCAGATGGGACGGTTGGTGTAGAAATCCACCGCCGTCACCCTGCCGATGAGCCCGGCCTCCACCCACTCGCGAATGAGGCGCGTGCCCTCGGCGGCGTGACCCTGGTTGCCCATCTGCGTCGCCTGCTTCGGTCGCTTGGCGGCCTCGGCCTTCATGGCGCGCACCTCGGCGACCGTTCGCGCCAGCGGCTTTTGGCAGTAGACGTGCTTGCCGGCGCGCAGGCCCAACAGGACCGCCGCCGCATGATGATGGTCGGGCGTGGATACCGTGATGATGTCGATGTTCTTGGCTTCCTTGTCGATCATCTCACGGTAGTCCTTGTACTTCTTCGCCTGCGGCTGGGCGCGGTAGCTGCGCTCGGCGGCGACGTCATCCACATCGCACAGCGCGTAGATATTGCAGTCGGCGTTGGCGCCGAAGCCGCGCACGTCGCTGTGCCCCATGCCGCCGACGCCGATGCAGGCGACGTTCAGCTTGTCGCTCGGGGCCACGTGGCGGCCACCACGGGCGCCGAGGACGTGCGGCTTCACGATCGTGAAGGCCATGCCGGCCATCGACGTCTTCTCGACGAACTCCCGGCGCGACACGGTGGGGCTCTCAGGGGCGGTCGTGGACTCCAGGTCGCGGTCTGTCATCGTCATTCTCCTCAGTGGGCGGCGGCCGGCGCGTCGTTGCCGGTCGCGGTGGGGCGGAACAGGAGCGCAAAGAGCACCAGCACCACGGCCGCGCCGGCTGCCGGCACCATCCAGATGGCGCGCCAGTCGTGCACGATGGCCGTACAGGTGTGAGCGGCGGCCGCAGCCGCATCGCAGGCCGCGTTGGACGACGCGTACCTGCTGACCACGCCGCCCGACACCGACGCGCCAATGAAGTAACCGACGCCGTTGGTGACGAAGTTGATGAAGCCCTGCGCGGCGGCGCGGATCTTCGGGCCGGCGCGCTGGTCGGTGTAGATCTGCCCGGCCACGAAGAAGAAGTCGTAGCAGACGCCGTGCAGCAGGATGCCGGCGTAGATGAGCCACATGCCCGATTGCGCGTTGCCGCTGGAGAACGCCACGTAGCGCAGCGCCCACGCCAGCATCCCCACCAGCATGATCGTCTTGATGCCCATCTTCCGCAGGAAGAACGGGAGCAGGAGCATGAAAAAGATCTCGCTCATCTGCCCGAACGTCTGGATGAATGCCGGTTCGGGCGCGCCGATCTCGTTGAGGAAGAGGTTGGCGAACGAGTAGTAGAACTGCAGCGGAACGCACAGCAGGAACGACCCGACCACGAAGAGCAGGAAGTCCCACTGCCTGAGCAGCTGCAGCGCGTCGAGCCCCAGTGCGTCACGCGCGCTGAAGGGCGTGCCCGCTGCCCTGGGCGGCGTGTGCGGAAGCACCAGCGAGAAGAGCGCCATCACCAGCGAGGCACAGGCGGCGAGCTGCATCGGCAGCGCCTGCGCGTCGGCCTTCAGCACCCTGCCGACGATGATCCCGGCAACGATCCAGCCAATCGTGCCTAGCACGCGGATGACCGGAAACTCCCGCGCCGGATCCTTGACGTGGTGGAAGCTGATGCTGTTGGTCAGCGACAGCGTCGGCATGTAGCAGAGCGCGTAGCCGATGAGCACCGGGTAGAACGTCGCAAAGGTCGTGCGCGTCGAGGCCACGTACATCAGCGCCGCGCCCAGCAAGTGCAGGATCGAGAGCAGCTTCTCCGAGGAGAAGAACCGGTCGGCGATCATGCCGACGAAGAACGGCGAGACGAGCGCCGCAATGGCCGTCGCGCCGTACGCCGACCCGATCTGTGTGCCGGTAAACTGCAGGGTCGTGCCGAGGTACGTGCCCATCGTGACGAACCAGACCCCCCAGATGAAATACTGGAGGAACATCATCGTCATCAGCTTGGCGCGCGTCGCGGTCATCGAGGCTCCGGTGGCGAGTGGGGCGACGGTGTCAGTCGAGCGGACGGATGCGGATGTTGCGCAGGGCGAGCGCGCCGTCGTGATCGCCCTGGAAGCCAATGGCACCGCGCTTGGCCAGCCCGTAGTTGGGATACTTGCCGAACTTCGAGGCAGCCACCTTGGCCTTCCAGTCATCGCTCCACAGTTCGTACTCCACCACCTTCGTACCGTTGAGCCAGTGCTCCACGTGATTCCTCTTCATCACGATGCGCGTCGTGTTCCACTCCCCGGCAGGTTTGAGCGACCCCGCGGGGGATGGATAGAGCCCGTAGGCCGCGGCGGCCGAGGTCAGGCGCGTGCGGCCGTCGGGAGCGTTGGCATCATCGAGCAGCTGGTACTCGGTACCGCTCCAGTAGATGCGGCTGTACTCCTCGGTGGCGCGGTAGAAGATCCCGCCGTTTCCTCCCTTGTCGATCTTCCACTCGAGTTCGAGTTCGAAGTCGCCGAAGGTCTCGCGGGTCATGATGTCTTCGACGGGTTTCTGCTTGGAGAGCGTGCCGTCGACAATCGACCACCCCGCGGGCACCTCCGGCTTCTTGTAGCCGCGCCAGGCGGCCATGGACGTACCGTCGAACAGGGGTTTCCAGCCGGTATCCTGGGCGGAGGCCGGTAAACGCAGGAAGGCGCAGGAGGCGAGCAGGAGGGCGCCGACCGGGAGGGCGCGCGAGGCGTGCTGGAGGAGGCGGGTCATGGTTCGGTCAGGAGAGTGGGAAGCCGCGAAAACGTACCGCTCGGCGGCAGGTTCTGGAAGGTTCTCGAGGTCATTCGCGGCTCGGCTACAGGGCGGGTCTGACTTCTTTCCACGGATGACACGGATGGGACGGATCGTCTGGAAGCCAATCACCCTTGGGAAGCCACCGGCCGACGGCTTTTTCCTTTCTTGTTGTCGTATCCGTGCCCATCCGTGAAATCCGTGTCATCCGTGGTAAGCAGTTGGACCTTCCCGGGCACGATCCCAGAGAGTTCGCCGCGAACTCGCGACGTCCGTATCGTTCAGGAGCCTCTCAACCCCGCCGGCGCCATGAATGTCACGATCCAACCTGCCAGGAATACCGCCGAACGCGACACCTGCGCCCGGATGATGTCGACCTCCGAGCCATGGATCACGCTTGGACGCGACTATTCCCGGTGCCTCACCGCCGTCTCCGACCCGGGGCGCGAACTGTACGTCGCGTGCGCCGACGCCGACGTACTCGGGTTCATCCTGCTGAACATGCACGGCCCCTTTCCCGGCTACATCCAGACGGTCTGCGTCGCCGACTCGGCGCGCGGCTCGGGCATCGGTTCGCAACTGGTGAGCTTCGCCGAGACGCGCATTGGCCGCGTGTCACCCAACGTCTTCCTGTGCGTCTCGTCGTTCAACCCCGGCGCCAAGCGCCTGTACGAACGGCTCGGCTATCAGCTCGTGGGGAGCCTCGCCAATTTCCTGGTCGATGGTCACGACGAACTGCTGTACCGGAAGTCGGTTGGGCCGTGGAGCACCTTCAAACCGGCGAACTGATGTCGCAGACCCTGATCGTCGAGCCCGGCGAATACGCCGTCTGCCAGCTCGACGCCGACGAGCCGCTGCCGTCGTGGCTGCCGACCGCTCCGTTCTGGACGGTGACGCGCGCGGTCGACGAACTCTCGGTGGTCTGCTCCGCCGAGGCCGTGCCGCCGTACAGTTCGCACGAAAGCGGATGGCGCCTGCTGCGCATGGCGGGTCCCTTCCCGTTCGACCTCACCGGCATCCTGGAGTCGGTGCTCGCGTCGCTCGCGGCGGCCGACGTGGGGATCCTCGCCATCAGCACGTTCAACACCGATTACGTTCTCGTCAAGCACGCACGATTGGCCGTCGCAGTCGCCGCACTCCGCACGGCGGGCCATGTCGTTCGAGAACCCTGAACTCACTTCACGCCAGTGATGACACTGAACGTGCGCGAGTCTCCTTGCTCCTCAACGATGGCGAATGGCGCTGTGTAGCCCATGGGTCCCTTCACAACGTTGCCATAGCGGTCGCTCACCCACGCCTGCAGACGATATCGCCCCGTAATCGTTGCTCCCGGCCAGTTGGTTGCACCCGGGGACGCTCGGAAGAGCTCCGTCGCCTCTTTGCTCTGGCCGGGTTGAATGATCAGCCCCCCAACAACCCCTCCCCTCGGGTTACTGCTCGCATACTTCCAGACGCCGCCAGTCTCTTGCTCCAACGTGGTGTCGAACAGGGTGATGGCCGCGCCTCCGTCGTTCTTTATTGCGAATGTAACGCGTACTCCAGCCCAGACCGGCGGGTCATCGCCGGTGTAGACCATGCCGTACGAGACGAAGGTCGTGCCGAACTTCACCGCCGGGTCTGCGAGTCCGAGGATCCGGCACGAAGAGACGGCGAGCAACAGACCAGCGACGCCTGCCCACTTCGCCTGCATTATGGATTGCTCACTGTAAGCGTTGTTCCCAAGTGACTCTGGATCTGTGCCCAATTGTTGAACACATGGCGGCATTCAGATGCACAATAACCGAAGCCGCTATTATCGTACACCGACATGTTCCATTCCCCAATATACATGCCCAAGGGCTCGACATGATCGAATATCGTGCTCGTGAAATTGCACACAGAGCCATCGCTGTCACACTCACCGTGGCGCGCATTTTCGACAATGGTCAGAGATGGAATGCCCCACGTGGTGACCACCGCGTTGTAACGTGTATTGCTCACGCTACCTCCATAGTAACGTCTTGACGAAATTGCGGTCATTTGGTGCGATTTGACCGCCAATCGTCGATTCCCGTCTCATTCGGCTGATGATCGAACGTCACCATCGTTCATCAGGTGATTCCTTACCTCCCGTCCCCGGAGACCGTTCGCATGCATGCTCGCGCCCTGCTTCTCACCCTGCTCGTCGCCGCACCACTTGTCGCACAACAGAAGCCGTCGCTCCCCGCTGGCCTCGCTGCCATCAAGCGCGACGAGATCACGCGCGACCTCGAGGCAATGGCCAGCGACGAGATGCGCGGCCGCGAGGCCGGGACGATCGACGAGATGCGCGCGTCGATGTGGGTCGCCGAGGCGGCGCGGAAGGCGGGGCTCGAACCGGCGGGACTCGACGGCGGCTGGTTTCAGTGGTGGTCGATGCGCCGCATTCAACAATCGGCGTCGAGCCGCGTGACGATCGGCGATCGCTCGCTCACCCTCTGGAGAGACGTGATCGTGCGCGCGCCGAACGAAACGTCGGTGGACCTGCCCCTCGCCGATGCCGATCGCGCGAGCGCCGCCGACCGCTTTGAGGGACGCGCCGTGGTGGCCACGCTTGTGCCCGTCGATGCCAACCGCTGGGGTTCGCTCAAGGAGTATCGCGACGGCTCGGCGGGTGCGGCACGCCAGGCGCAGGCGCTCATCGCGCGAGGTGCGGCGGCGGTGATCCTCGTTGCCGACGCGAACACCGACAAGGTCTTCGATTACTTCGCGTCGGTGGCGATGCGCGGCACCTACGGCCTCGACACGGCGGGAGCGGCCACCCGCCCGCGCGCCGTTCCGCCGGTGTTCATCGTGCGCAGCGCCGGTGACGCGGCGGTACGCGCTCCGGGTGCGCGACTGACCGCCGACCTGCGCGTCGACAGCTACGCCTACCCCTCGGTGAACATCATCGGCCGTGTGCGCGGCACCGACGCCAAGCTGCGGGATGAAGTGATCCTCTACAGTGGCCACCAGGACCACGACGGCGTTCGCTACCCCGTGGATGGCGACTCCATCTGGAACGGCGCCGACGACAACGCCACGACGAGCGTGGCCATGCTCGCCATCGCTCGCGCTTTCGTGAAGCACCCCGCCAGGCGCACGGCGCTGTTCGTCTGGCACGGCGCCGAGGAGCGTGGCCTGCTGGGGTCGCGCTGGCACGCGGCGCACCCGGTCGTTCCGCGCGAGCAGATTGCCGCGGTCATCAATGGCGACATGATCGGCAGCAACTCTCCTGACTCCGCCTCCCTGCTCGGCTCGCAACCACCGCACCGCAACTCGCTACCGCTGGTGCAGATGGCCATCGAGGCCAACAAGCTGGCGGGGAAGTTCGCCATCGATTCCACGTGGGACCGGCCGACGCATCCGGAGGGGTTCTACTTCCGCTCCGACCACGCGCCGTATGCGCGGCTGGACATCCCGGCCATTTACTTCACCACGACGCTGCACAGCGACTACCACACGCCGCGCGACGAGCCGAAGATCATCGACAAGTTCAAGCTCACCCGCATGGCACAGTGGATGTATCTTACAGGATGGACGGTGGCGAATGCCCCCCAGCGACCGC
>JBBTFF010000043.1:13183-21764 GCA_038041995.1 Gemmatimonadota bacterium
GCACAGTGGATGTATCTTACAGGATGGACGGTGGCGAATGCCCCCCAGCGACCGCCCCTCGACCCCGGATTCAAGCTCGAGCGCTAGGGAGCCACCGTGTCCAAGACGCCGCATCTCGCCGATCCCGACCTCAACCCGTCGTTCACCAAGGCCATCTTCTCCGGCGAGATCCGGGAAGACCTCGTCTTTCCCTTCCCTGAGCCGTCCGCAGCCGACAAGGAAGCGACGGCGGCCATCCTCGATTCTTTCCGCAGCTGGGCCAGGGATACGGTCGACCCGCGCAAGCACGATCACGACGGCCGGTTCACCGACGCCACCTGCGCGGGAATGGCCGAGCTCGGCCTGATGGGACTCAACATCCCCGAGGAGTATGGCGGCTTCGGCGCGAATGCGACGGTCTTCAGTCGCATCATGGGCGAGGTCGGCGCCACCGACCCCGCGCTCGCCGTCTACTTTGGCGCGCACCAGTCCATCGGCTGCAAGGGCATCATGCTCTTCGGCACCGACGCGCAGAAGCAGAAGTACCTGCCCAGGTGCGCCACCGCCGAAACCATGGCCGCCTTCTGCCTCACCGAGCCGGGCTCCGGCTCCGACGCGCAGGCGATGGTCTCGTCGGCGGTGCCCAGCACCGACGGCACACATTATGTGTTGAATGGTACCAAGATCTGGATCTCCAACGCCGGCTATGCCGGGCTCTTCACCGTCTTTGCCAAGGTGCCGGTGGAGGTGGACGGCAAGAAGAAGCAGCGCGTGACGGCGTTCATCGTCGACGCGCACGCACCCGGGGTATCGCTCGGAGCGCTCGAGCAGAAAATGGGAATCAAGGCGTCCGACACGCGCTCGGTGATCTTCGAGAACGTGACGGTGCCCGTGGACGACCGCCTCGGCGAGGTGGGCAGCGGCTTCAAGATCGCCCTCGAGATCCTCAACTCCGGGCGACTTGGCCTGGCCGCGGCCTCGTCACAGGGCACGCGGGTCATGATGCGACACGCGCTGGAGTATGCCAAGCAGCGCGAGCAGTTCGGGCGGCCCATCGGGTCGTTCGAGATGATCCAGCGCAAGTTCGCGTCGGTGGCGGTCGATTGCTATGCGTCGGACGCGGCGTGGATGGTGACGGCGGCGATGATGGACCGCGGCGGCGTCGACTTTTCGCTGGAGACGGCGTGCTGCAAGATCTTCGCCTCCGAACTGGCCAACCGCACGGCCCACGAGGCGCTGCAGATTGCCGGCGGCATCGGCTACTCCAAGGAGTATCCGTACGAACAGTTCGTGCGCGACGCGCGCATCAACATGATCTTCGAGGGCACCAACGAGATCCTGCGCGCTCTCGTGGCGCTCTCGGCGCTGCAGCAGCCTGGCGAGCGGCTCAAGGCGATCGGCAAGGCATTCAAGACCCCGCTCCAGTCCATCGGCGCGATCGGCTCGTACATCGCGGGGCGCGCCAAGCGGCAGCTGGTGAAGCCCGAGTTCACCATGGTGCACCCGGCGCTCAAGGACGAGGGCGAACAGGTGGCCGAAGTCATTCACGACCTCGCGCTGGCGGTGGAAAGCCTGTTGATGACGCACGGCAAGGAAATCATCGAGAAGCAGTTCCACCAGGAGCGGCTGGCCAACGCGGCCATCGACATCTTCCTGTCGGTCTGCACGCTCGCGCGCGCGTCAGCCGCCCTTGCGGCGGCCGGCGGCGACGAGGCGAAGGTGGCGTCGGACCTCGACTGCGCGCGGCTGTTCGTCGCCGCCGCGGCGCGGCGCGGTCGCCGCGCCGTGCGCGCGCTCTCGAGAAACCAGGATGCCCGGCTCAAGGCGGTCGCCGAGCGGGCAATGGAGAGCGGGAATCTTTGTCCCGAGCTGATGATCGGGTAGCCCTCCGTCAGACGGTGACCACGGCGCCGGCCCACTGCGTGGGCTCGGAATCCGACTCGTAGTACAGAGCGACGTTCACCACCAGGACCGTGCCCTCCCGACGAATGGCGTATCGGTCCATACTGCGCGTTGCCCGCCCCGAGATGTACGCGCCGTCGAGCTTGTACTTCGAATGGTGCCTGGAGCACTGGAAGCCCTGCTTCGACGGCTCGAGCCTCAGGGCCGTGTTCTGGTGCGGGCACGCCAGCGCAAAGGCATACACGCGCCCGGCGGTCCGCACCAGGATCACCTCGTTTTCTTTGTCGAACTCCACGCCATCCGCGGCCGGGATCGGGTACCGCACCTCATTGGCGGCGCGCGACAACGCGCGCACGGGACGCGGCGCGGCCGATGCCAGGCGCGGCGCAAAACCCGCGGCCACGAGCGCCGCCGCGAACATCGTGACGTCCTTCAGGAAGGCGCGCCGGGCGACAATGCAGTCGTCCGCGCAGCCGGGCGAGTTCGAATCGGTCATGCGCATCCTGTCAGACAAAGGTGAGCAGCACGCCAAACAGGACGACGGTGAACCAGAGCGTGATGCTCAACGCCGAAGCGACAGTCAGCATCTTCCACTTGGGCAGCACCGTCGCCGGGGCCGAGCGCATGCGACGCTCCTGCCGCTGCAGCCAGGCGCCGTTGGCCAGCAGGAAGCCGACCATCACCACCTTGCGCCACCAGAACGGCGACGTGGCGAACTCCTCGAGGTCGGCTGCCGTGAGCAACAGGCCCGAGAGAACGGAGATGCCCAGGCCAGTCAGTACGGCCGGGTGCAATCGGCCAATCTCCGCCAGCAATCGCGTCCGCTCCTCTGCCGCGGCCGTGCGGAGCTTCCACACCGCCCGGTCGGCCGAGAGCGCGAGGCCGCCACTCCACAGCATTCCACCGACGTGCGCGAAGAGCACCACCGCCTGCGTGGGCGTGGAATCGGAATAGAACCTCGCCCACGGCTCGGCGGCCGTGATCAACGACTCGAGCACCGGCATCTCAGTCCCTCCGGAGCGGCGAGAGCATCATCACATAAGAGAGCGCAGCCACCGACATCGACGTGACCGCGACGGTGCGATGCAGGCGGCGCTTGCCGCCCGAGTCCTCCGCTTCGTCGGCCAGCAGGCCCGTGGCCGCAAAGCCGGCGTCCGCCAGGAGCATCAGCGCGGCGTGCGCGGTGCGCCACGTCCGGCCACCGGGCTGGGCGCGCGTCTCCCACCAGTTCAGCGATCCGGTGATCGTATTCACTGCGAACAGGCCGGCCACGGCCGTGGCCACGGCGGGGTGCACGCTGCGCGCCCACTGTGGCGCCGCACTCCCCTTCTGGATGAGCTGGTCGCCCGCAAGGTACTGCGTGGCAAAGAGCGGAAGCATGGCGTAACTGGCCACCTTGTGGATGCGAAGCCGCGTGCCGTACGCCTCGCTCAGTTCGAATGACTTGCGCCGTGGTTTCGTCGTGTCGGGAGCCACGGTACGGGCGCCGACCCGCAACGCGTCAATCCGGGGGCCAGGACCGCTCGCCCCAGGATCACCCGGTCCGGCCGCCACGATGAACGCAAAAAGGATGCCTGCAACCATGAATGCTCCAGCGGTGGCGAGAGATCGAGTGCGCGGGAAGCGTCACCTTCTACCGCACCGCTCCCCACGCGGTTCCTGCGACCGTGCTGCCCCTGTCTCAGCAACAAGATAACAAGTGCCGTCCCCTCGGCGACCGGGACCCTTCTCCCACCGGTTAAATTGCCGGTGTGACCCAGCTTTCCTTCGCGGGCGTGAGCGTCGAGTTCGGCGCCACCACCCTGCTCCGTGATGTGTCCTTTACAGTCGCCGAGGGCGAACGTTGGGGCATCATCGGCCGCAACGGCGCCGGCAAGACCACGATCTTCCGGCTCCTCACCGGCGAGCAGCGGCCCACCGCGGGCGCCGTGTCGCGCGCTGGCAGCCTGCGCCTGTCGCTCATGGACCAGAATCGCGACTTCGGCGAGGCGGTCACGGTCTGGGAAGCGGCAGCCGCACCGTTTGCCCCGCTCATCGCGCTCGAGGCCTCCCTGCACGAGCAGGCCAACCGCCTGGCCGACATGGGCAACCACCCCGATCCCGCGGCGCTCGATCGCTACGGCCACGACATGGAGCGCTTCGCTCACGACGGGGGCTACGAGTTCCACGCCAAGGTCGACGCCGTGCTGCAGGGTCTGGCGTTTGACGCCGAAGAGGCGAAGGTCAAGCTCCTCTCCGTCCTCAGCGGTGGCGAGCGTGGCCGCGTCGGTCTTGCCGCCCAGCTGGTGGCCCCGGCCGACGTGCTCCTGCTCGACGAACCGACCAACCATCTGGACCTCGAGACCACCGAGTGGCTGCAGCGCTACCTGCTGGAGCGCCGCGGAACCGTGCTGATCGTCAGCCACGACCGCGCGTTCCTCGATGAGGTGGTCGACCACGTCCTGCACGTCGAGGCCGGCACCACGGTCACCTACCGCGGCGGCTACTCGGCCTTCGTGATCCAGCGCGCCGAGCGACGCCTGTCGCTCGAGCGGCAGGTCGACCAGCAGCGGAAGTTCATCGCCAAGGAAGAGGACTTCATCCGCCGCAACCTCGCCGGGCAAAACACCAAGCAGGCCCAGGGACGCCGCAAGCTCCTGTCCCGCCTGCCGCGCCTCACCCCGCCCCCGGGCGAGGGCGATGCCATGACGTTCTCCCTCGAGGTCAAGGAACGTGGCGGCGATCGCGTGGTGTATTGCGACCGGCTCGACGTCGCCGTCGAAGGGCGCACGCTCGTGCGCGACTTCCACGCCACGGCTATGCGTGGCGACGTGGTGGCCATCGTCGGCCCCAATGGCGCCGGCAAGTCCACGCTCCTGCGCACCATCCTCGGCGAACGCACGCCCACGGCCGGCGAGGCCCGGCTGGGCGGGTCGATCACCGCCGCGCACTTCCGCCAGGATCTCGCCCAGGTGCCCATGGGCACGACCGTCTACGATGTCGTCTCCAGCCTGCGCCCGCTGTGGACGCGTGGGCAGGTGCAGGGATTGCTGGGGGCCTTCGGCTTCTCCGGCGACACGGTGCAGCGACGCACGGACGTCTGCTCGGGCGGCGAAAGATCGCGCCTGGCCCTCGCCATGATCACGCTGTCGCGCGCCAACCTGCTCGTCCTCGACGAACCCACCAACCACCTCGACGTCGAGTCCATCGAGGCCATCGAGGACGCGCTCGACGGATACGACGGTACCGTGCTGCTGGTCAGCCACGACCGTGCCTTCCTGCGCGAGCTCTCCACGCGCGTCTGGGCGTTCGACGGCACCAGGGTCGAGGACTTCGGTGGCACGTTCGTGGAGTGGGAGGCACGCCAGAAGGCGCGCGCCGCCGATGCGTCGGCCGAGGCTACCCGCGCCTCCATCGCCCGTCGTGATGCCGAGAAGAAGCAGGCCCAGCGCAGTTCATCGTCGCAGGGCAAGGAACACACCGCGCGGCGTGACCGGCAGCGTGTCGCGGAGCAGGCCGAGCAGGAAGTGGCGAAACTCGAAGCCCGCGTGGCCGAGTGCCGCAACGCCGTGCAGGACCCCGCGTTGTATGACGGCACCGCCGGGAGCGTGCGCCGAGCTGCCGAGCTCAACCGGGCGCTCAAGGACGCCGAGGCCGCGCTCGACACCGCCATGCAGCGCTGGGTCGAGGCGACGGCCGCGCAGCAATAGGCACGAACGAAGAGGCGGCCGGAACCTCTTGGGCTCCGGCCGCCTCTTCGCGTGCCCACTGCTACCACGTGTAGTTCAGTCGGGAGTAGATGAAGCGCCCGTTGTACCCGAACGGCGAGATCCCCGTAAACGGGAAGATACCGCTGTTGTCCGTCCCGGCGATGCTCTGGTCGGGATAAGTGTCGAGCACGTTGTCCGCGCCGACGGTCAGCTTCACCTTCCACGGCGTCTGCCACCCCACCGACACGTCGCTGATCCACTTCGGCGAGTACGTGTTGTCCAGCGTGCCGTTGCCCAGCGTGCCACGCGAGATCACCTGCCCGAAGCGCTGGTTGCGCAGGAGCACGTTGAGGCTCTTCTTCGACCAGTCAATGGACGTCAGCACGTTGTTCTTCGGCTGCCCGACCTCGATGCGGCCGCGCTCAACGCGCCCGAAGAGCGCCTCCTGATTCTGCGAAAGCTCCGGTGGGGTCTTCGTCACGCGAGTCACCTCGTTCGAGGTGCCGTTGTAGCCACCCATCAGGCGCACGAAACCGGCGCCCTTGAGGTCGAGCGCATAGTTCACCACAACGTCCACGCCGTGCGTCCGGGTGTCGATGGCGTTGGTGAAGTACCGACCGCCCGTCACGCCCGTGAGTCCCTTCGCCGCGAGCAGCGCGTTCACCTGCGGGCCGACGAAGTTCTCCGAGAAGACGATGCGGTCCTTGATGGCGATGGCGTAGTAGTCGACCGTGAGCGACAGGTTCTTCGTCGGCTCGGCGGCGAAGCCGACGCTGATGTTGTTCGACGTCTCCGCCTTCAGGTCCTTCGCGCCGAGCACGCGCGCGATCGGGTCGTCCACCGGGAAGGTGCGCACCTCGAACGGCACGCCATTGATGAAGTTCGTGGCGGTCGAGGAGAAGTATGACTGGTGCAGCGACGGCGCGCGGAACCCCGTGCTCACGCCGCCACGCAGGTTGAAGCCCTGGGCGACCTTCAGGCGTGTCGCCAGCTTGCCGGTCGTCGTCGATCCGAAGTCGCTGTAGTTCTCGAAGCGGGCGGCGCCTGAGAGGAGCCACTTCTCCGTAATGTCGCTCTCGACGTCGGCGTACGCGCCGACGTTCGACCGGCTGTGCGTGCCGGCATCGCTCGGGCGGAAGCCCGGGAAGACCTGTGAGCCGATGGCCGGCTGCTTCCCGGCGTCCGGCCCGTCGAGGATCTTCGCGCCGCCGTCCATGTACGAGCTTGGCTCGCCGGCCGTGATCTCGAACGCCTCGTTGCGGAACTCGCCGCCCAGCGCCACGCGCACCGGGCGCCCCGCGTTGAACTCGCGGTTCAGGTCGAGGTTGGTCGTCGACTGGCGGAACCCGAGCTTGCCGGCGTCGAACTTGGTGGGGCTGCCCGTGCCCATCGACGCATTCACGGAGTTCTTGACGGCGAAGCCGAAGCTGTTGCCACCATACGTCGTGCTCAGGTCGTACTTCCACGCCCTGACGTCGCCCTTGATGCCGACGGCGCCCGACAGGTCCACGATGTCGCTGGCAATGAGCGGCAGGAAGCCGTCGGGCCAGATGGCGCGGACGGTGCGCCCGTCGAGCGAGCGCCGCCAGAATCCGGCGGCTTCACCGCGCCGCTTGCCGAACCCGCCGAACGCGTAGATCTCGCCGTTCACCGCGTCGAGCGGGCGGCCGAAATTCACGAAGCCGGTCACGTCGCTCGTCGACGCGTCGCCGAGCCGGTGATTGATCTGTTTGTTGTACGCCGGGTCCGCGTTCTTCGGGTTACCCGCCAGGTACTGGGTGCGCGTATCGGGGAGCGAGCGGTTGGTGAAGCCGTGCTGCCGGGCCTCGGCACCCAGCGTGAGGTAACCCGTTCGCAGCGGGACGCTCCAGGTGGCGTTCCCCTGCCAGACCTTGCCGTCCGACAGCGTCTGGTCCACCGGCGCCAGAGGATTTTGCCGCTCCGGCTTGAAGTGCGTCATGTTCGTGCCGGCCGTGAACTGCGCCTCGTTCGCTGCGTTCGACTTGAGCACGATGTTGATGACGCCGGCAATGGCGTCGGAGCCGTACTGCGCCGAGGCGCCGTCGCGCAGCACCTCGATGCGGTCGATCATCGACGCCGGGATTGCGTTGAGATCCACCGCCGCCTGACCGCGGCCGATAGAGCCGTTCACGTTGACGAGCGCGCTCGTGTGCCGACGCTTGCCGTTGATGAGCACCAGCACCTGGTCGGCGCCCAGGCCGCGCAGTGTCGCCGGACGTACATGGTCGGTGCCGTCACCGATGGACATGCGGGGAAAGTTGAACGACGGGGCCAGCGCCTGGATCATCTGCGCAGTCTCGGTGCGTCCGGTCGCGCGAATGTCGGCTGGCGTGAGCACGTCGATGGGCGCCGGCGCGTCGATCACCGTGCGCTCTTCCGAACGCGAGCCAATCACCGCCACCGCCTGCAGGGCCGTCGCCGCCTTCGACAGCGTGAAGTTCTTCGAAGCCGTCTGCCCCGCGACAATGACGACGGAATCACGCATCAGGCCGTACCCGATGAAGCGCGCGCGCAGCTCGTACCTGCCGGGACGCAGGTTGATCCGGTACGTGCCGTCATTCCTGGCAATCGCGCCAAACTGGGTGCCAGACACGGAAATCGTGGCGCCAGCGATCGCTCCACCGTCCGCCGCCACGACCTTTCCCGCCACCGTTCCCACCAGTGCCTGGGCGGCCGTCAAGCTGGACGTCCCGGCAACCAATACCGCCACTAACGCGCTCCGCCTGAGAGTACTTCTCATTCGTTCCACCTCACGAGGGGGGGGTTGGGTCCAGCGTCGATGCCGGGCCCCTCAAACGCGAACCGACGACACCCGAACGGGAGACGCCGGTTCGACTACAACGCTTCGGGATGGACCTTCGAGAACTGCTCGACCGCATAGCGAAGCGCGAGCACGGCGGATGCCTTCAGCTCGTATTCGACGGCCAGTTCGCCGAGTTGCGTCGAGGAATGCCGGCTCAGCTTCGCCGACTTGACGTTGCACGCCTGGT
>JBBTFF010000044.1:0-15554 GCA_038041995.1 Gemmatimonadota bacterium
CGCCGCATGGTGGACGAGCCGCCGCTGACCAACGAGGACGTGGAGTTCGCCGACTCGGTGGTCAAGGCGGCGGTGGCGGCCATTCACCGCGCCCAGGTCATCGAGACGACCAAGGCCGACAACGCCCGGCGCGAGGTGCTGGCGCACACCGACTCGCTGACGCTGGTGCTCAACCGCCGCGCGCTGACGGTGCGGCTGGCGTCGGAGCTGGAGCGTGCGCGCCGGTATGACTCGGTGATCACGCTGCTGATGGTCGACCTCGACAACTTCAAGCTGGTCAACGATACGCACGGCCACCTGGTCGGCGACGACGTCCTGCGCGACGTGGCCGCGCTGCTGCAGCACGCCGTGCGCACCATGGACGTGGTGGCGCGCTACGGTGGCGAGGAATTCGTGGTCGTGCTTCCCGAGACCTCGCTGGCGGGCGCGACGACGTTTGCCGAGCGCATTCGCGAGAATGTGGAAGCGGCGACGTTCGCCGGCTCGCGGGGCGAACCATTGAAGTTGACGGCGAGCATCGGCGTGAGTTCATATCCATCGACGACGGTCCAGACCGTGGACGATCTCTTTGCCCGGGCCGACGAGGCGCTCTACCGCGCCAAGGCCGACGGGCGCAACCGGGTTTGCTTATGAGCATGCGCTGCCCGACCTGCGGCACGATATACGGTGACGAGGCGAAGTTCTGCACGCGTGACGGCACGCGAGTGCTTCCCCACGGCGCGGCACCGACAGCGCCACCGGCCCAGCTGGGCAGCGCCAGCGCACCGCCGTCGGGCACGACGCCGCGCGCCATGACGCCGCCGGTGGGCGTTCCGAAGCAGTTCGACCCGGCGACGCTCACCGGCCAGGTGCTCGAAGGACGCTACAAGATCCTCAAGAAGCTCGGTGAAGGCGGCATGTCGTACGTCTACCTGGGCGAAGACATCGCCACCAGGGAGCAATACGCCATCAAGGTGCTGTCGCCGCAGCTCGTGAAGGACAACAACGCCATGGCGCGGCTGCGGCGCGAAGCGGCGCTCGGCATGCGCCTGGAGCACCCGAACGTCTGCCATATCGTCCGGCTCGGCGAGACGGAGGACGGCGTGACCTACGTGGTCATGCCGTACGTGCAGGGCGAGATCCTGAGCGACCGGAACAACCGCAAGGGACCGCTGCCGCTGGCCGAGACGATCCCGTTCGTGCAACAGATCGCCGCCGGCCTGCAGGTGGCGCACGAGCTGAAGATCATCCACCGCGACCTGAAGCCCGAGAACATCATGGTCTCCAGGAACCCGGACGGTTCGGAGAAGGCCGTGGTGATGGACTTCGGGCTCGCCAAGGAGCGCAAGGCCGGCGGGGAACTGCAGAAGTTGACGGCGACGGGCATCATCCTCGGCACGCCGGAGTTCATGAGCCCCGAGCAGCTGCGCGGCAAGCCGCTCGATCCGCGCACCGACGTCTATTCGCTGACGCTGATGACGTACGAGATGCTCACCGGCAAGCTGCCGTTCGAGGGCAAGAACCAGCAGGAGATGATGATCGCGCGCCTGCGCAACGAGCCGATCTCCATCCGTTCACGCCGTCCCGACATTCCGGAGGCCGTGGAGAAGGTGCTGTACAAGGGCATGGCACGAAACGCGGATGACCGGTACGCGACGACCGTGGAGTTCGCCAATGAACTCACGGCGGCGGCCGGCGCTGGTGGAGAGGGTGGCATCCTGAGCCGGCTGATGGGGCGCTGACTTCGCCTGCGCACCACGGAGACACGGGGCACACGGAGGTTCACGGGATTTGACCAGAGAGACTCGATGGCTCGTGTGCCGGGCGGTTCCATGAAGTGTCTTCGTGCAGTCTTCGTGTACTCCGTGACTCCGTGGTGTGCTCTTGCGATGCTGGCCTGCGGCACCGGCGAAGCCGCCCCGCCGCCGGTGCTCGGCGATCAGGCCCCGGCCGAGGTGCTCGTGCCGTCGCCGAGCACGCCGGACCTGCTCGTCCCTCCGGGATACGACATCCGGAAGTTCGCCACGCTCGACGGGCCGCGGGTGATCCTGCCGATGCCTGATGGCTCGATGTTCGTCAGCCTGACTGGAACGGATGAAGTCGTGAAGCTCACCGACGCCAACGGTGACGGCGTCGCGGAGATGACGCCGGCGCTTCGCAACCTCGACAGTCCGCACGGCATGGGGCTCCGCGATGGATACCTCTACATCGCCAACACCGGCGCGGTGGTGCGCACCAGGCTCGGAGCCGACGGATTGCCGGACCGCATGCTGGAGCGTCTTGCCACCTATTCCAACGCGGGCGGGCACTTCACGCGCAGCATCCTCTTTGGCGCCGACGGCGGGATGTACGTGTCAATAGGCTCCTCATGCAACCTCTGCGTCGAATCGAGTCCCGATCGCGCGACGGTGATGCGGTTCGACGCGGACGGCAGGAACGGGCGCGTCCTCGCGCGCGGCTTGCGCAACGCCGTCGGGATGGCGCTCAACCCGGAGACCGGGGAGATCTGGGTCTCGCAGCACGAGCGCGACAACCTGAAACCTGACCACCAGAACCTGCCGCCGGAGGAGATCAACATCCTGCGCGACGGCGGCGACTACGGCTGGCCGCACTGCCACAGCGACCGGGTGCCGAACCCGGAGTTCAACGACCAGAAGCGCTGCGACACCACCATCCCGCCGGCGCTCAAGATGCAGGCGCACTCGGCGCCCCTGGGCATGACGTTCCTGACGAACGCCACACAGGTGCCGACCGAATGGCGCGGCGACCTGTTGCTGGCGTTCCATGGGTCGTGGAACCGTGACAATCCGACGGGGGCGAAGGTCGTGCGCATTCGCGTGAAGGATCGCCGGCCGGCGAGCTACGAAGACTTCGTGGTCGGGTGGCAGCGAGCGGATGGCCGCCGCTGGGGGCGCCCCGCGGACGTGCAGGTGTCGCTGAAGGACGGGTCGGTGCTGATCGCCGACGACGCGGGTGACGCCATCTGGCGGTTGTTCAAGAGATAGCTTGAAAGCGCGTGATCCGCGCAATTCGCGGAATCGGGAGTTCTGCAGTGAGAGCCGGCTGCTACTGCAGAACTCCCGATTGCGCGGATTGCGCAGATATTCACGGATGAACCTCAAGAAGACCACATGAAGCGGATTGTCGTCCTCGCAATGACGTGCCTGGCCGCTGCGCTACCCGCGCAGCAACCGCGCGTGGAGCGGTACGAATTCCGTATCGTCCTGCCCGATACGGGCAAGCGGATCTACGGGGAGACGCGGATCAGGCTTGCCGAGCAGCCCGCCGTGCTCCTGCTGGAACTCGACCTCGACGGATCCATGAAGGTTGGAGGAGTCGAGATGGGCTGCGGCGAGCCCACCAACAAGGCCAGGTTTGAGCACGTCGGCAGCAGCCTGCGCGTCCCTCTGACCCGGATTGAGGGAGTCGACACACGGTGCGTCACCATCTTGTATAGCGGCGAACCCAGGGATGGTATGATCATTGGCACCGACTCGGCGGGGCGCTGGACCGCCTTCGGCGATAACTTCCCGGATCGGGCGCGGTACTGGCTGCCGACCGTTGATCATCCGTCGGCGAAGGCCAGGGTGACGTGGACCGTCGAAGCGCCGGAAGGGCGCACGATCGTCGCCAACGGCGCTCTCGTCAGCACCTCCACGAATCTTGACGGGCGCGTGACCACGACGTGGCACGAAGACCGCGCCATCCCGACATACGACATGGTCTTCGCCGCCGCGCCGCTGGTGATGCACGACCTGGGGAGGACGGCGTGCGGATTCGCTGAGGACGGGGGGTGCGTGCCTCAGATGGTCTACACGGCTCCCGAGCAGGCGCGGTACCTGCCCGGCAACTTCGCGCGGGCCGGTGAGATCGTGGAGTTCTTCTCTCGCACGGTTGGCGCGTATCCGTATGAGAAGCTCGCGCACGTGCAGAGCTCCACGCGCTACGGCGGGATGGAGAACGCGAGCGAGATCTATTATGCCGACCAACTCTTCCGGAAGCCGAACGGCCTCAGCGAGGGGCTAATCGCGCACGAGACGGCGCACCAGTGGTTCGGGAACGCCGTCACCGAGCGCGAATGGGCGCACGCGTGGCTGAGCGAGGGCTTTGCCACGTTTTTCGCGGCGCTCTGGACTCAGCACACGCGTGGTGATTCGGCCTACCACAGCGAGCTGTCGCGCCTGAGGCAGGAAGTGATCCGCGCGAAGGTCGCCAGTGAACGCGCCGTCATCGACAGCGTCGAGACCGACCCGAACCGCCTGTTGAACGAGAACACCTACCAGAAGGGCGGCTGGGTGCTGCACATGCTGCGCACGCAGTTGGGCGACAGCGCGTTCTTCGCCGGCGTGCGCCGCTATTTTGCCGAGCACAAGCATGGAAACGCCATGACGCAGGACCTGCAGCGCTCGCTCGAAATGTCGTCGGGACGCGAGCTGGGGTGGTTCTTCGACCAGTGGCTGCGGCGCCCCGGCTGGGCGCAACTGAGCACGGCCTGGCACTGGGACTCCGCGACGAAACGGGTGACGCTCGAGGTGGAGCAGGAGAGCCGCTTCGGCGCCTATCGGCTGCCGCTGACCATCGACGTCGAAGTCGCCGGCGGTGGACATCGCCGCATGACGGTGGACGTCGACGCCGTGCGCTCGCAGCGCCTGAGCCTTCCCGGCGAGTTCGCGGCGGCGCCGAGGGCGCTGGTGTTCGACCCCGACGTGTCGTTGCTCGCCGCGATGACCACCCGGCGATGACGCATCGTGCACGGTGGGCGCGCTGCGTCGGTGTCGTCGGTGTTCTGGTCTCGCTGGCAGCGCAGCCCTCTCGCGCGCAGGGCGTGCGCGCGGTGCTCCCCGCTCCGGCCGACGCGGCGGTGTTCACCGGGGACCTGGACGCGACCGAACGCGCGCTCTATGCGGCGTCCCGCCGTGCCCCGCGCGAGCCCGCCGCGCGCGGCGCGCTGGGCGCGTGGCTGGCCTCGCGCGGGCAATTGCGTGCGGGCGCGGTACTTCTCGAGGAAGCGCGGCTCTTTGGCGGTGATCCCACGGCCATCGCCGCGCGGCTCGCGCATGTCTACACCTGGTTGCGCGACTGGGCATCGCTGGCGGCGCTTCCCGCGTCGCCGCTGTCGCCGGGCGAGAAGATGCGCGCCAGGGTGCTGGCCGAGCGCGGCTCGGAGATCATCGGCGCCGATACGGTGGTGGTGCCGTTCGCGCCACTCGAGCTCGGCGCGCTCGGCCGCGTGCCGCTGCTCGTCGGCACGGACACGCTGTGGGCCGAGGTCGACCCGCAGGCCGAAGGGTTGACGCTGCCCGGACTGCGGCTCGGCGCCGGACAGGTGGAGGTGTTCGGGGACGATGGGCGTGGGCTGGTGGTGATCGTGCGCGAGATCTCGTTTGGCGCGCTGACACTGCGCAACCTCCCCGCCCGCGTGGATGGGTCGCTCGGTGTCGGTCGGGCGCGGATGGGGTTCGACGTGTTTGCGATGCTCGCCCCCACGGTGGATTCGCGTGCCGGCACGGTAACGCTGCGTCGGTCGGGACGCGTGGAGGCACGCGCTCGCGCCACCGGACTTCCCGTCGTGCTCGGCTTTCCCGGCGTGCGGCTGGCCGTTCGCCAGGGCGAGTTGCTTGCGCCCATCACCTCGCCGGCGGGGCGCTCGGCACTGCGCGCGCGCCCGTGGACCGTGGACCTGCAGCGCGGGATGATCTGGGTGGACGCCGCACGGTAGCGCAGAAGGCAGGCGCTGCCGGAATCGACGTGCTGCATCGGGACCCAGTTCACGCGGCCTGCCACCGAGCGAACGAAAGGGAAGTGCGTTTGTCGGCACTCCAGACTCGACAAATTCCACTGACTTTCCGCTCGTAATTCGGGTAAATTATATGGCTGGCCGCGCCACGTCGCGCGCCGATTTCCTCTCGCACCTATCGTTCCCATGAAAATGCTTGTGCTTGGCGCCGGGCTTCAGGGCTCCGCGTGCGCCTACGATCTGCTTCAGCAGCCGGATGTCACCGAAGTGCGTCTGGCCGACAAGTCGGTGGACCATCTTCCCGAGTTCCTGCGCCCGTACGTCGGGGGCAAGCTCAAGCCCATGACGCTCGACGTCACCGACAAGCCGGCGACGTTGAAGGTCATGGACGGGGTGAAGTCGGTGATGTGCGCGGTGCCGTACTACTTGAACCTGCCTCTGGCCGAGGCGGCCATCGAGTCCGGGGCACACTTCAGCGACCTCGGCGGCAACACCGAAATCGTCTTCCAGCAGAAGAAACTTGCGGCGAAGGCCACGGCCGCCGGCGTGACGGTGATCCCTGATTGCGGCCTGGCGCCCGGCATGGTGAATATCCTGGCCCAGCTCGGCATCTCGCGCTGCGACTCGGTGCAGAGCGTGAAGATCTTCGTCGGCGGGCTGCCCCAGAAGCCGGAGCCGCCGCTCAACTACCAGATCGTCTACTCGCTGGAAGGCGTGCTCGACTACTACACGACGCTCTCGTGGGTCATCCGCAATGGCAAGCGCGAGCAGGTGAAGGCGCTGTCGGAGCGCGAGCCGGTGACATTCGACGACATCGGCGAACTCGAGGCATTCCACACCGCGGGCGGCCTGTCGACGATCGGCTTCCGGTACGAGGGGAAGATCCCGACGATGGAGTACAAGACGCTGCGTTACCCCGGCCACGCGCACATCATGGAAGCCATTCGCGATCTCGGGTTGCTGGATCTCGAGCCGGTGGACGTGAAGGGCGCCAAGGTCTCGCCGCGTGACGTCGCCATCGCAGCGATGGGGCCCCGGCTGCGCAAGAAGGGGGGCCGCGACCTCGTGGCATTGCGCGTGGTGGTGAGTGGCGCCAGGGACGGCAAGCCGGTGACGCACAGCTTCGAGCTGGTGGACCGCTACGACGAGAAGACGGGGATCACGGCGATGATGCGCACGACCGGCTTCTCACTGGCCATTACCGGGCTGCTGCAGGCGCAGGGCAAGGTGACGCCTCCGGGGGTGTACACGCCCGACGAGTGCATGCCGGGCGAGCAGTACGTCGCGGCGCTGGCGGCGCGCGGGATCAACATCGTCGAGACGGTTCGGTAGTTTCGACGATGGGGTCGGGACGTCTCTCACGAAGACCGGAGCGGACGGAAGGTCACGGTTGCAACAACCTTCAAGGGGGCGTGGCGGAGAGTACTCTCCGCCGCACCCCCTTCGAATTGTTTCCTTCGTGAAGCTCCGTAACCTCCGGTCTCCGTGAGAGACACCCCCATCCCCCGAACCAGCGGACCCTGCAACGGGGCGGGGGGTACTGAGCTCAGAACCCTCCAGGAGGAGTGATGCGTGTACTTCGTACGGCACTGGCATTGGGAGCGCTCACGCTGAGCGTTCCCGTCCTCGCCCAAGGCGGCCGGTACGGTGTGGATCGGACGCGCACGGAGCGCGGCAGGGTGGAGCGCGGCAGGATGGAGCGCGGGAGCGAGACGCGCCGGGTTGATCCAAGAACCAATCGCCGGGATGACGGCCGCAACGTGACGCCCGGCGACCGTCGCAACCGGCCCGACGACCGCTTCGACCGCAATGACAACCGGCCGGCGCGTCGTGACGATCGGTACGACCGTCGCGATGACAGGTACGACCGGCGCGACGACTACCGGATCTACGACCGCGATCGCCGCGGTCGTGACGTGGTGGTGATCGGCTCGTGGTTCCGCGGCCTCGGCCACGCGTACGGCCTGCGCGACCGGATCTACCAGCGCGACCGCTACGATTTCCGGCCGGGGCTCTACCTGTCGTCGGTAATCTTCGCCCGGCTCGACATGCTGCCGTTTGATCTCGTGCTGCGGCTGGGCCCGCTGCCCTGGTACCATGAGCGGCGCATGTACGGCCGGACGGTGCTGATCATCGATACGCGGAGCCGGATGATCGTCGATGTGTATGACATTGACTGGTAGAATCGGAATTCGGATTTCAGAGTGGGAATTCAAATTCGGAATCCGAGACGGAACGCGAAAGCGGTAATGGAAGAACCCGGGGGATCCGTCCCCCGGGTTCTTCCGCATTCCGCTTCGAATTCAGAATTCGGATTCCAATTCCGTCATCCGAATTCCGATTCCCAGTTATCTCTGGTACGACGCCAAGGTGGCTCCCATCGCATCCATCGCTTCCTTCGCCCGCCACCGGTCCTTCCCGTTGTAGATGAACGAGAAGGCGAGCACGTTGCCGTCCCTTGCCGTCACGTAGCCGCCCAGCGAGACGACGTCGTTCGTCGTTCCCGTCTTGGCGCGCAGGTTGCCCATCGCCGGCGTGTACTTCATGCGACGGCGCAGCGTCTCGGTGCGCCCGGCCACCGGGAGCGACTGCTCCAGCACGCTGTGCCACGGTGCCTTAACCGCGTAGCCGAGCAGTTGCACCATGGAACGGGGTGTCACGCGGTCGGCGGTCGACAATCCGCTGCCATCGGCGGCGTAGACGTCGGTGGGCGGCACCTGCGCCTTCTCCCACAGGAAACGGCGCAGCAGCGTGTTGGCGTTCTCCGCCGAACCGACGACCCCGACGCTGCGGGCGGCGTTGCGGAAGAGCAGCTCGGCGAAGTGATTGTTGCTCTCGCCGTTCATCGTCGTGACCAGTTCACCGAGGGTGGCCGATGGAAGCGCGGCCACGCGGGGCGCGCCGCTGGCCGCCTTGGCCAGGCGAACGTGACCGTCCACCGTGATGCCGTGTGCCTCGAGGGCGGCACGAAACGCGGCCGTCGTCATCAACGCCGGATACTCGGCGACCACCTGCGCGCTTCGTCCAGCGCCGGTCGCGCCGACGGTGCCGCGCACCTCCAGGCCCGCCTCGGTCTGGCGGATGCTGATCCGGCTGCGGCGGCCGGCGACCACCTTCACGTTGTTCACCACCGCGATGCCCGAGAGTTCGGGCTCGAAGGAGACGGCGGCGGTCTTGCCGGCCGCCTTCACGCGCACGGTGAGCAGGTTCTCGTTGTACGACAGGGCCGACACGCGGGCGGCATAGCTCGCCCCGAGGTAACGCGAGCGCCACCCTTCCGGCACCTGCCGGTCTTCGAAGGCGCTGGCGTCGCCGACGATGTCACCGCTGACGCGGCGCACGCCGGCTCGTGACACGAGGCGCGCGATGGCCGCCATCGGCGTATCGCCCGAGGCGTCGTCGGTGTAACGGCGGCTGAACGACGGGTCACCGGCGCCGCGGAGCACCAGGTTACCGCGCAGCACGCCATCGCTGCCCAGCGATCCTTCGCGCAACACCTCGGTCGCGAAGCGGTATTCCGGCCCGAATCGCTCGAGGGCCACGGCGGACGTGAACAACTTCATGGTGCTGGCCGGCAGCAGCGCCCGGTCGGCGTTGCGCGTGAAGAGCGTGTCGCCGTTGTCGAGCGAAACGACCATCACGCCCCACGACCCGCTGCGCGAGGCTCGCGAGAGCATCGCATCGAGATCGCCGGCCAGCTGGAGCGCGCCGCGCGGAGCCGTGTAGGTGATGCGGCTGGGTGCCGGGGCCTTCTTCCTTGCTACGGTGTGGACCTTGGCCTTCGACGCCGTCGGAGCTTTGGACGCCTTCGCCGACCGGCCGCGCTTGGGGCTGGCGCGGCGGGCGGCGGGGCTGGCGGCCTTGCCCGTCGTCGCCCGCACGGACGCCACCGCCGGGTTGCCCTGGGCGGACGTGCCGGTCGACACGGCGACGCAGGCCAGCGCGGCGGCGCACAGGTGTCGAAGGCGAACGTAGCGGAATCGTGAGGGCATCAGCGTAGGGGCTCGCAGCGAGGAGAGAGGCGGCACGCGAGGCGGCCGCCCCACGCGTCAGACCTTCAGGATCCAGTTTCGACGGTAGAGCACCGCCAGAACAGCGTACCAGAACAGGACGAAGCAGACCGCGAAGGCCAGCGACGCGTCCCGGGGCGAGAGCCACGAGGCGAACACTGACTTGTACACCGCAGCCTGCACGGCGATCTGCTTGCCGTCGTACTGCACCGTCCACAGGGAGTAGATGATCCGGGCCATCGCACCCGACCCCGCGAACGCGACCAGCGGGTTCACGCCATATATGACGAGCGGACGGGTGCCCCAGGTCACACCCTGGACGTCGATGATCCAGGTGATCGTGGCGATGGCCACGGCTGCCATTCCGGCGGTGAAGACCACGTAGGAGCTGGTCCAGAGCCCCTTGTTGATCGGGAACGACCAGTGCCACATGAGGCCGGCCACCATCAACAGGGCGCCGACAGCGAACATGGCGTTCAGTCGCTCGACCAGCGGGCGTTCCTTCAGGGCCAGCCAGCGTCCGCAGAGCACTCCCAACAGGGCCGTGCCGATGGCCGGCAGCGTGGACAGCGGGCCCTCCGGATCCCAGGTCTTGGTGCCCTTCCAGAGGTGCCCGTCGAGCAGGGCCCGGTCGAACCAGGCGGCCAGCGTGCGCGACGGGTCGCTGAGGCAGAGCGCGCCAAGGTCGCAACCGCCTGGCACGGGCAGCAGGGTCATGGCGAACCAGTAACCGAACAGGATCACCACGAGCATGCCCACGATCTGCCTGACCGACGCGCGCAGGGTCAGCAGCGCGGCGAACATGTAGACGATGCCGATACGCGGGAGGACGCCCGGAATGCGCATCTCCGTGAACCGGGTGATCGGGTACCACGGCAAGGTGGCCAGCATCCAGCCGATGAGGACGATCAACGCTCCGCGGCGCAGCACCTGACGGCGCAGGGCGGCATCACCGGTGCCACGCGCGCGCCGCGCCGAGAGCGAGAGGTGCGTGGTGATGCCGACGATGAACAGGAAGAACGGAAAGATCAGGTCGGTGGGCGTCCATCCGTGCCACGCAGCGTGCGCGAGCGGCGGGTAGATGGCACCCCAGGTCCCCGGGTTGTTCACGAGGAGCATGCCGGCGACCGTCAGGCCGCGAAAGACGTCGAGGGCGACCAGGCGTTCGGAAGTCTTGATGTGCTCCATGCGACTCCGCGATGGGGACTCGGGAATGTGGGCCTTTGGCGGGTGGATGTCTACCAGGGGTGCAGGGGGCAGAGGCACAGTGAAGTGCAGGGGGCGGAGGCAGAGTGAAGTGCAGAGTGCGGAGGAATGAGTCGTGGTGCGACGAATTGCTGGTGGTTCACGCGCCTCTCCGGGCTACCATGCCTCGCATGAATCCGCGCGTGCAGCAGGTCCTCGACGAATGGGAGCCGACGGTGGCAGCTGACGAGACGGCCGATCCCATTTGGCAACTCAAGTGCTATCGGGTCGCTCGCTGCCTTGTGGACCATGCGGCATGCGATGTTGTGGCGCTGGCACCCTCGGTCGACCCCAAGACCGTCGGTCAGCTGTCGCGCGCGGTCGCTTCGATCGGAGCCAATCTTGCCGAAGGGTACAGCCGACGGTCGGCGGCCGATCGTTCGCGCTTCTACGGGTACGCGCTGGGCTCGACTCGTGAGGCAGCGCTCTGGTATCGCAGCGTTGCGCCTTTCCTGGATCGTCCGTCACTGGAACTGCGAATGGCATTCCTTGCCCAGGAGCGGATGCTGCTGCTCGGGATGTTCAAGTCCGTCCAGCGTGGGCGCGGCCCTGCCTTCGAACCCGGCTGACGGCCCCCCTCCAATTCCCCTGCACTTCACCGTGCCTCCGCCCCCTGCACTTCACTGTGCCTGTTCCCCTGCACCGGGAGCGAAAAGGGCGAACCAGACGGTTCGCCCTCTTCGTTCCCGGCCGGCTGGGCTCAGCCGACCGGCACGTACGCGAACAGGAACACGAACGCGATGAGCGTGCAGACCGCAATGACCAGCGGCCCGGTGAACAGCGCGCGAAAGAGCTTGTGATCGTACTTGAGGTGCATGTAGAACATCACGACGACGGTGAACTTGACCGCCGACATGATGAGCAGCGTCGGCACGAAGGCCTTGCTGGCGACGAACGCGGGGATGTAGTACGCCCACACCTCCGCCACGGTGATGAGCGTGAGCCACAGCGCCACCCACTTGTACTGCTTCCACGTGGGATGCTCGTGCGCGTGATCGGCGTGGGCGCGATCGGTGGTCATGGTCGGCGGCCCCTTACTTGATGAGGTAGACGAGCGTGAAAATCGCGATCCAGACGACGTCGACGAAGTGCCAGTACAGGGCGCAGATGTCGACGATGATCGCGTCCCTGGGACCCAGTCCGCGCTTCATGTCGATGAACAGCAGCGTCATGAGCCAGAGCACGCCCACCGCGACGTGCGTACCGTGGAAGCCGGTGAGCGTGAAGAACGACGTGCCGAACAGGTTGGTCCTGATGGTCAGCCCTTCATGCACGAACGACGTGAACTCGTACGCCTGAAAGCCGAGGAACGTCACGCCGGCGAGCGCGGTGGCGAGGAGCCAGAACTTGGACGACCCCAGCACTCCCTCATAGCCGGGCTTTCCCTTGCCTTCGACGGCAGCGAGGGCCAGCACCATGAACAGCGACGACATGAGGAGCACGAACGTCGACGCCGAGGTGACCGGAATGTCGAGGATGGGCTTGAAGACCTGGCCGGCGGGCGAGGTCCACGCTTCGTGCGGGAACGGCCCGACGACCGACCGCCCCTTGTAGACGAGGTAGGTCGAGATGAGCGAGGCGAAGAGCATGCACTCCGACCCGATGAACGCCCAGATGGCGATCTTCCGGTGATCGAGGCCGGTGGTCGTGTAATGGTGGTGCTCGTGCGCCTCGTGGGCGCCGGAAGCGGTTGCTGCAGCAGAAGCCACGGTCATAGTCTCCGGTGGGTTACTCGAGGGGGCTCGTGAGCCACGCATAGAGCGAGCCCACCATGAAGGCGCCGCCGCCGATCATCATGGCCATCGCCAGCGGGAACTTGCCGGCGTGCAGCACGATGAGGCCGCTGAACGTGATGATGATGCCAAGCGCGACCATGAACGGCTTGACGGTCGGGAACGGAATGGGGATGCCGAGCTCCTTCGCCGTACGACGCTCCGTCTCCTCGTGCACCGGCACGGCGTGCGCGTCGGTGATCGTCATGGCGTCGGCGTGCGAGTGCTCGATGCCGGCCATCTTCTCGGGGGCCTTGAGGTCCCACAGGGGGTACCGCGAGGTCACCTCGGGAATCTGGGCGAAGTTGTACTCGGGGGGCGGCGACGGGATCGACCACTCGAGCGTCGGTGCGCCCCACGGATCATTGCCGGCCACCGCGCCGTGCTTCTTGCTGCGGAAGAAGTTGTAGGCAAACAGCAATCCGGCGACGAGCAGCATGTACGTGCCGACCGTCGACATCATGTTGAACAGGTCCCAGCCCTGGCCGGCATCATACGTATAGATGCGACGGGGCATGCCGAGCATGCCGCTGAAGTGCATCGGAAAGAACGTGAGGTTCAGGCCGATGAAATTCAGCCAGAACTGCCACGTCCCGATCTTCTCGTTCATCAACCGCCCGGTGATCTTCGGGAAGTAGTGGTAGATGCCCGCGAAAATGCCCATCATGGCGCCGCCGTACAGCACATAGTGGAAGTGCGCCACGATGAAGTACGTGTCGGTCTGCTGCAGGTCGGACGGCGGCGACGAGTGCATGACGCCCGAGATGCCGCCGATGGTGAACATCGCGATGAGGCCGATGGCGAACTTCATCGACGTCGGGAAGCGGAGCGACCCGCCGTACATGGTCGCGATCCAGTTGAAGATCTTCACGCCCGTCGGCAGGCCGATGAGCATCGTCGTCAGGGCGAAGATCGAGTCGGCCACCGGACCCATGCCCACCGAGAACATGTGGTGCGCCCAGACGCCGAAGCCGAGGAAGCCGATCATGATGCCGGAGTAGGCCATCACGTTGTAGCCGAACAGCGGCTTGCGGCTGTGCGTCGGGAGCACCTCCGACACCAGGCCGAACGCCGGCAGGATGAGGATGTAGACCTCGGGGTGGCCGAACACCCAGAACAGGTGCTGCCAGAGCAGCGGATCGCCGCCGGCCTGCGCCTCGTAGAAGTTCGTGCCGAAGAAACGGTCGAACTGCAGGAAGAACAGCGCCGCCGTGATCACCGGAAAGGCGAGGATCACGAGGAACTGCACCACGAACGACATCCACGTGAACATCGGCATGCGCATGAGCGTCATGCCTGGCGCGCGCATGTTGATGATCGTCGTGATGAAATTGAACGCCGCGGCCAGCGACGAGATGCCGAGGATCTGCAGACCGAGGACCCAGAAGTCCATGTTGAAGCCGCCCGAGTACGTCGGGCCGGAGAGCGGCGCGTAGCCGAACCAGCCGCCGTTGGGGGCCATGCCGAAGAAGATCGGCAGCGTGATGAACAGGCCGCCCAGCGCGAACACCCAGTACGAGAAGGCATTCAGTCGCGGAAAGGCGACGTCACGCGCGCCGATCTGCAGCGGAATGAGGTAATTGAAGAACGCCGCCGAGAGCGGCATGACGACGAGGAAGACCATCGTCGTGCCGTGCATCGTGAACAGCTGGTTGTACAGCTCGGCCGACACGACGCTGAGGTTCGGCTTGGCCAGCTGGGTGCGGATCAGCACCGCCTCGAGGCCGCCCACCAGCAGGTAGAACAGGGCGGTGTAGAGGTAGAGGATGCCGATCTTCTTGTGGTCGACCGTGGTCAGCCAGCTCCAGAGGCCGGTCTGCTCCGACGACTGCGACGCGCTGGACGCGTGCGCCGTGGTGGCGGCAGTGAGTGCCATGAGTGCGGTTTCTCCGGGGCTACTTGAGGGACAACAGGTAAGCCACGACGTCAGCGATCTGCTTGTCGTTGAGCCCACCGGCCGAGACCTTCTGCTTGATGAGCGCGCTGTATTCGCCGGTGCCGAAGGTCGGCATGACGCTGCCCGGTTTCATCGCGGGCGAATTCTTGATCCACAATGCCAGCGCCTTGGGCTGGGTGCGGAACAGCCCGGCGGCGAAGGTGTGGCGCGTGCCGAAGTGCGTCAGGTTCGGCCCCTTGGCCTGGTCGTCCGTGATGTACCGGGTCTCGCCCTTGATGTTGTGGCAGGTGAGGCACGGCGCCTTGGCGAGGTTGGTGACCAGTTCACGCCCGGCCTTGGCGTCGCCGTCGGCCAGCAGCGCCTCGTCGAACTTCGTGGCCGGGAGTGGCGTCGACGGTAGCGTGAATGCCGGCAGCTTCTCGAGCGGAAAGACCCACGCTTCAGGGGCCGGTGCGGGGTTCGGAGTGGCGGGTGTGGTCATTCCAGGCACCCCCGGCATGCCGGCCAGCTTCACCGGGGTCCTGGCGGCTCCCTTCGCTGTCGTATCGGGGGCCAGCATCGCTGCCGGCGAGCCGGCAGCGAGCGTCTTCTGGTGCGCCACCCACTTGTCGAACTCCGCGGGCGTCACGGTGAATGCGCGGAAACGCATGTTGGCGTGGCTCAAGCCGCAGTATTCCACGCAGGCGCCGTTCCAGGCGCTCGACGTCATGTCATCCTTCGGCGTGAACCAGAGATAGTTGACGCGGTTGGCGATCAGGTCGCGCTTGCCGCCCATCTGGGGAATCCAGAACGAGTGCAACACATCGCGCGTGCGCAGCGAGAAGTTCGCCGGCCGACCGATCGGCATGTACAGCTCGTTGGCCGTCACGATGCCGTACTGGGGGTAGCGGAACTCCCACCACCACTGGTGCCCG
>JBBTFF010000045.1:0-1992 GCA_038041995.1 Gemmatimonadota bacterium
CTAACGCGCGATGCGCGCCCCGATGTTGGTGTAGATAAGCAGCGCCCCGCTGGGCGCGCCCGTGCCGAGCAGGGTCGTGGCCTGCGCCGCCTTGAGGTAGACGATGTGGTCAATGGTGCGCGGCGCGGCGAGCGCAAAGATGTTCTCACGGTCGTCCACCCGGATGTCATCCACCAGCACCAACACGCACTCGGAACGCAGCGCGTGCGTGCTCCTGACGCAGTCACCCGAGACGGCGAGGCCGGACATCCCCGCCGCGCGGATGATGTCCAGGTACGTGCGCGCACCGCGCGCGGCCATGGCCACTTCGGTCGGCGTCAATATGGGAACGTCGAGGCCCTTGAGGCTCATGCCGAGCACCCGCTGGGACTTCAGCTCCTGACGCTCCGACTGCACCTGAACGGCGCGCAACCGCTGGGGCAGCATCTCAAGCGCGATGTCGACGGTCAGCGTGTCATCTGCCTGCAGGTCGAAGAACCCGCGGTTGGCCGGCAGGAATCCGACGCGGCGTACCGCCACGCCATATCGGCCCGGGGCAACGCGCACGAAAAACTCGCCTCGGTTGCCCGCGCGCACGTCCACCGCGGTGCCGGTGGAGTCGCTGACTCGTACCTCCGCACCGGGGACGGCCCGGCCGCCGTCGGAGAGCACGGTGCCTCGTACGACCTGGGCACCAAGCTGCATGGCGAGCGCGCCCGCGAGCAGGAACGGTAATATCGGGGGACGATACGGCATTTTGCAATGTTACGACAGACCGGCCCGGGGGGCGAGAAGCCCCGTCGACGATGAAGATCGTGCCGTCCCCCCCACGCGCTGCTCCCGCGTGGGCGTACCGCCGTCTGACGCCGCCAGCGCGCTTGGCGATCGGTCTGAATCCGCGCCATACTCACCTCACTCCTCTCCCTGTCGCGACTGAAATCGCTGTCCCCGCAAGGACGTCGACGTGAGCGTTCATTCCATCCCGAAGCTCCTCGTGTATCACGGTGACATGCTCGCCGATTCCGCGCGGATCGATGCGTTTGGACGGGCGCTGCAGCAAGTGGTCACGCTCGGCTCGGTGGTCCTGGATCTCGGAGGCGGCACCGGTGTGCTGTCGGCGCTTGCCTGTCGGGCCGGCGCCGCTCGCGTGTACATGATCGAACGGGGGCGGATCATCGGCTTTGCCCGCGAGTTCTTGCGGGACAATGGCCTGTCGGAGCGCGTGACCTGCGTGGAGGGCCTCTCGACCGAGTGCCTGTTGCCCGAGCCGGTCGACGTCATCGTGACGGAGACAATCGGCGTGGCGGGTTTCGACGAGGGCATCCTGGGCTACGTGATCGATGCGCGCCGCCGGATGGGGCGGCCGAGCGGTGGCGGTCCGGTGGTGATCCCGCGGCGGCTGGCGCTGTGGGCGGCGCCAGTCAGCGATCCCGACCTCCATGATCGCCTGGTGACGCGGTGGGCACGCGACCTGGTCGGGTTGAACCTCCGCGCCGTGGCCTCACGCGCGGCCAACAACATCTACATGCACCGCTTCGAGCCCGACCGCCTGGCTGCGGGTGGCCGCGAACTGATGAGCGTCGATCTCGGCACGGTGGAGCATCCGTTCGTCGAGGGGACCGCGAGCTTTTCGTTCGCGCGACCGGCGACCATCCACGGATTCGCGGTCTGGTTCGAGGCCGACCTGGCGGACGGGGTGACGCTGTCGAACGCACCCGATGCGGCGCCGGCCGCTGCCTCGAACTTCGGCCAGCACTGGTGGCACGGGTTCCTGCCGCTGACCGAGGAACTTCAAGTCGCCGCCGGTGAGGAACTGGAACTGGCTGTGCAGGTCAATGACGGCGGATTGTGGCGCTGGCGCGGAGGCCCGAACGGACAATCGCGTTTCGATCAGTGCACGGCCTTCGGCGCGCCACTGGATTCCGGCGCTGCGCGAAGGACATGAGACCTTTCTCTCGGTGCTTCCCTTCTCCCACGCCTCGAACTGCTCGAACTCCCATTTCCCGGGCTGCA
>JBBTFF010000045.1:2002-25139 GCA_038041995.1 Gemmatimonadota bacterium
CGACGCTCTGACCGACCCCCCCCCGAGAAGGCGTTCGCCACCCGCACATATGGCGATCCGCTCCATTCCGCGCTACCGTCCAATTGCGGCTCTCCCCGCTGCGATTGCAGTTGTCATCCCACAGAGCCGAACGCACGCTTGGCTGATTGTCGAGGTCATGCCATATGACTTCCATTCGACGTCCCGCCGTGGCGGGGATGTTCTACCCCGACAGCCCCGCGGTTCTCAAGCACACGCTTGCCGACCTGTTGGCGCATCCCGAAGGTGCCAGGCTCTCGCGTCCGCCCAAGGCGCTGATCGTGCCGCATGCGGGTTATGTCTATTCGGGTCCCGTCGCCGCCAGCGCCTACGCGCAGCTGGAGGCGTGGCGTGGCCGCATTCGCCGGGTGGTGCTGCTCGGCCCCGCCCATCACGTGCATGTTCTCGGCCTCGCGTTGCCCAAGGCGGATCGTTTTGCCACCCCGCTCGGCGAGGTGCGCCTGGATTGGGAAGGCATGCAGCAGCTGGACGGACTCCCCCAGGTAACCCGCAGCGCCGTGGCGCACGAGATGGAACATTCGCTTGAGGTGCAGCTGCCTTTTCTGCAGCTGGTGCTGGGGGACTTCCAGCTGCTGCCGCTGGCGGTGGGTGAAGCCACCGCGGCTGAGGTGGCCGAGGTGCTGGACAAGGTGTGGGGCGGCGACGAAACGCTGATCGTGATCAGTTCCGACCTGTCGCATTACCTCCCCGACGCCCTCGCCCGCAGGGTGGACAGCGAGACCGTGGCCGAGATCCTGGCGCTGCACTCGCATCTCGACCACGAGCAGGCCTGCGGCGCCACGCCGATCAACGGCCTCATGCTGGCGGCCGAGCGGCATGGGCTGCGTGCGGTCAAGCTGGATGTGCGCAATTCCAGCCAGACGGCCGGCAACCCCGGGCGGGTGGTGGGGTACGCGTCTTTCGCTTTCCTGGCCGATGCCGAATCGGACCAGCCCGAGGCAGACAAGGGCGCGACCCTGCTGACATTGGCCCGCACCGAAATCGGCCTGACGCTGGGAATTGAAATGCCGCGTTTGACCGAGGCCGGCTGGCTGGCCGAACCCGGTGCGAGCTTTGTCACCATCACCCGGCAAGGCGAGCTGCGCGGCTGCATCGGCACGGTGGAGGCGCACCGAGCGCTGGGAGAGGATGTGCGGCGCAACGCCGTGGCGGCGGCCTTTCACGACCCCCGGTTTCTTCCGCTGGGTCGTGCGGAATTCGACGACATTCGCGTCGAGGTGTCGCTGCTGTCGTCGACCGAGGTGATGGCGGTGAAGGATGAAACCGCGGCGCTGGCCGCGTTGCGGCCGAATGTCGACGGCGTGGTATTCGAATATGCGAACCACCACGGCGTCTTCCTGCCGCAGGTCTGGGAGCAGTTGCCCGAACCGGCCACATTCCTGGCGCACTTGAAGCGCAAGGCGGGCTTGCCGAGGAACTTCTGGGCGGAAGGCGTGCGGCTGTCGCGGTTCACCGTCAGCAAGTGGAAGGAGCACTCTCCATGAGCATTCCCGAATCGCATTACCCGGCGCGCTGGTGGCATGCGCTGCCCGACGGCCGCATCCAGTGCGACCTCTGCCCGCGCGACTGCAAGCTGCACGAGGGCCAGCGCGGCATGTGCTTCGTGCGCAGGATGGAAGGCGGCCGGATGGTGCTCACCACCTACGGCCGCTCATCCGGCTTTTGCGTCGATCCCATCGAGAAGAAGCCGCTCAATCACTTCTACCCGGGGTCATCGGTGTTTTCCTTTGGCACCGCCGGCTGCAACCTGGCCTGCAAGTTCTGCCAGAACTGGGACATTTCCAAGTCGCGCGAGACCGACACGCTGGTCGACCAGGCGATGCCTCCGGAAATCGCCGCCGCAGCCGTGAAGAACGGTTGCGCGAGTGTGGCCTTCACCTACAATGACCCGGTGATCTTCGCCGAGTACGCGATGGACGTGGCGGACGCCTGCCATGCGCTCGGCATCAAGACCGTGGCGGTGACCGCGGGTTACATGCACGCCGAGCCGCGTGACGTGTTCTATGCGAAGATGGATGCGGCCAACGTCGACTTGAAGGCCTTCACCGAGGATTTCTATTTCAGGCTGACCGGCGCGCACCTGCAGCCGGTGCTCGACACGCTGGTCTACCTGAAGCGCGAGACGAGCGTCTGGTTCGAGATCACCACGCTGCTGATACCGGGCCGAAACGATTCCGACGCCGAGATCGAGGCAATGAGCCGGTGGATCCTGCGCGAACTCGGCTCCGACGTGCCGCTGCATTTCTCCGCCTTCCACCCCGACTGGAAGATGATGGATCTGCCGAGCACTCCCGCGTCCACGCTGACGCGCGCGCGCAGTATCGCGCTGAACGCCGGCCTGCATCACGTCTACACCGGCAACGTGCACGACACGGCGGGCGGCACCACGTCCTGCCCGAGTTGCCATGGATCGCTGATCGTGCGCGACTGGTATCGCATCGACGAATACACTGTGACGCCGGATGGACATTGCCCGCATTGCGGCACGGCCGTCGCCGGTCACTTCGGGGTGTTCCGTCATCCCTTCGGCAACCGCCGCATCCCGATCGCCATGCACCGGGAGAAACGGGCCTGAGCACGTCCGGTGCCGGCACTGCTGTCCAGCACGACCCGACAGCAGGCTCAGCTGCTTGCTCATCACCTCGGCCGGTCGTAGACTGATTTTGCGGACCTTCACGGTGAGCCACCCGTGTTTCTCGTGTCACATCCTTCCAACATCACCGCAGAACACGCACGAACAGCCCGCGCGAGGTACGCGTCCGCTGCGGGCCGTTCCGTGTTCCGGCGAAAGGACGAGTCGAATGCCATCGAACAAAGTGGCAGACCTTGCCGGACCCGGCATCAGCACCTATCCGGAAGTTGAGAAGATACTCCCGACCGATTACCAGGCGCTGCTGGGCCCCAAGGAGACGCAGCACGCCGTCACTGCCGTCAAGCGCTACATCGAGGACGGCCTCTGCCGCGAGCTGAACCTGTTCCGGGTCGAAGTGCCGCTGATCGTGTCGGCGGAGAGCGGCGTCAACGACTACCTCGACCGCGACGGTTCCCGCACGCCCGTCGAGTTTCCGTGCGGGCTGGGGCTCGACAAGCGCATCACCACGCAGGTCGTGCAGGCGGCGACCAAGTGGAAGCGGATGGCGCTCAAGCAGTTCGAGTGCAAGGTCGGAGAGGGCATCGTCACCGACATGCGCGCGGTGCGAAAGGACTACTTCCTCGACCACGATCACTCGGCCTACGTCGACCAGTGGGACTGGGAAAAGGTCATCACGGCGGACATGCGCAACATCGACTTCCTCAAGGGCACCGTTCGGTCGATATGGAAGGTGATCAAGGGGGCCGAGCAGTTCGTCCAGGGGGAGTTTCCGAAACTGAGGACTGCGCGCTTCCCGGACCTGCCCGACGAACTGACGTTCCTGCACGCCGAGGAGATCCTCGGCATGTATCCGGATCTGCCGCGCAAGCAGCGTGAGACGGCGGTGCTGCAGCGGTATCCGGCGGTCTTCATCATCGGCATCGGCTGGGTGCTGGAGGATGGGTATCCGCACGAGATGCGCGCCGCCGACTACGATGACTGGGCCACCGAGACGCACAGCATGGACGGCAAGGCGATGCACGGCTTGAACGGCGACATCCTCGTCTGGAATCCGGTCACCAAGCGCCGTCATGAGCTGAGTTCGATGGGCATCCGCGTGACCAAGGAGACGCTGCGGCAGCAGCTCGGGATCAGCGGACAGCTCGACTTCCTCAAGCTTCCGTATCACAAGGCGATCCTGGCCGACCAGATCCCCCTGAGCGTCGGGGGCGGCATCGGGCAGTCGCGGACGGTGATGCAGCTGCTGCGCAAGGCCCACTTGGGCGAGGTGAGCGTCACCGTCTGGCCGAAGGAGCTCAACGCGATCTGCGAGAAGAAGAACATCCACGTCCTCGAGTAGGACGCGGGTGCGCTGGGGCCAGGGAGGTTAGATTCTGCCCATGACCAACGACGCCCTGTCCCAGCGCCCCCCGCTGACGGTGCTCACCGACGACGAGGTCGCCTTTCGCGACGCCGTCGCCGATTTCACGAACGGCGAAGTGCGCCCGCGCGTGCAGGAGATGGAGCGCGCGGCGAAGCTCGACCCGACGCTCATCCCGAAGTACTTCGAGATGGGGCTCATGGGGATCCAGGTCCCCGAGGAGTACGGGGGTGCGGGTGGTTCCCTGATGATGGTGACCATCGCCGTCGAGGAGATCAGCAAGGCCGACGCGGCCGCGGCGATCATGGTGGACGTGCAAAACACGCTCGTCCTCTACCCGATCCTCACCTACGGCAACGAGGAGCAGAAGCGGCGCTACGTGCCGAAGCTGTGCAGCAGCATGGTGGGCGCCTACGCGCTCTCCGAAGCGTCCTCGGGAAGCGACGCCTTTGCCATGCAGACGCGCGCCGAGCAGAAGAGTGATGGCTCGTGGCTGCTGAACGGCCGCAAGATGTGGATCACCAACGGCCTCGAGGCCGAGCTGTTCATCGTCTTTGCCACTGTCGATCCGTCCAAGGGCTACAAGGGGGTTACCGCGTTCCTGGTGGAGCGCGGCTTCAGCGGCTTCGCCACGGGGAAGAAGGAAGACAAGCTCGGCATCCGCGCCTCGAGCACCACCGAGCTGATCTTCGACAACGTCGAGGTGCCGGCGGCCAACGTACTGGGCCCGGTGGGCCAGGGGTACAAGATCGCCATCGAGACGCTGAACGAGGGGCGCATCGGCATTGGCGCGCAGATGATCGGCAACGCGCAGGGGGCGCTCGACGCCGCCGTGGCCTACCTCAAGGAGCGCAAGCAGTTCGGCAAGACGCTCAGCGAGTTCCAGGGAATCCAGTTCCAGGTGGCGCAGGCCGCCACCGACCTCGAGGCCGCGCGACTGCTGGTGTACAATGCCACCCGGCTCAAGGACGCCGGGCACGACATCGCGCGCGAAGGGGCAATGGCCAAGCTGTTCTCGTCGCAGGTCTGCGGCCGGGTCACGTCACTCGCCGTGGAGCTCCTGGGCGGCTACGGCTACACCAAGGATTATCCCGTCGAGAAGTTCTACCGGGACGCCAAGATCGGGGCGATCTACGAGGGGACATCCAACATGCAGCTGCAGACGATTGCGAAGACCATCCTGAAATGAGAGCCGGAATTCGGATTCCGGAATGGGAATTCGAATGCTGAAATCGAAGCGGATGGCGGACTGTGACGAAGGGCACGAGGATCATTCCCTCGCGCCCTTCCGCATTCCGGTTCGAATTCCGGAATCGAATTTCCAATTCCGTCATCCGAATTCCGATTCAACTCTTGGCCATCGCCTCGCCACTGGCCCTCGGGACTTTCCACCTCAGCTCCCACTCGCAGAATGCATCACCCTCGAGCGCGCAGCGCACGTGGCGCACCACGGGGTCGTCGCCGCCGGCAATCGCCAGCGCAGCCGTGAGTCCACCGGTCTGGCGACGGCAGAACAGTGGCGTCGCGGCGTCGAAGCCGTCGAGCCGCAGCACCGCCCGCCCCACTCCTTCGTCCACCACCTGCATGTCGCCGGGGTGATAGAAGAGCTGGAACAGCGACACACTCTGCGTCAGGAACTCGTGCGGGTTGTTCTTGCGCAGGATTCCGCCGTACATCTGGGCGCCGCGCGCCTTGATGGAAAAGCCGCCGGCCTCCTCCATCCACGCTGGTGCGGTGGTACGCAGCTCCGCATCGGCAACTTCCCACAACGAGACCAGCAGCCCGTACGGCACCTCGCTGGTGGGCGCGACGTGCTCCACCTGCGCTCTCGCAGAGCCGTCGAGCACTGCCAGCACGCGCGCCCGCGAGCCGTCGCCGCGCGAGTCGAGGTATTCGAGCGTCGCGTGCAGCGCCGCTCCCTTGGCCATGGGTGCGCTCATCGTCCCGCCGCCTGCGCTTCGAGGAGCCCGCGGTTGACCTTGCCCGAGGCAAGGCGCGGCGGCTCGGTAAGTACGGTCACGTGCTTGGGCACTTTGTACGCTGCCAGTCGGGTGCGCAGCTCAGCAAGCACCGCGGCGCCGTCGAGGGCAGCGCCCACGCGCGGGAAAAGGAACGCGTACCCCACCTCACCCCACTTGTCATCGGCGACGCCGACGACCACCGCCTCGCCGACACCGGAGCACTCAGTGAGCGCGGCCTCAACTTCACCAGGGAAAACGTTTTCCCCGCCGGAAATGAACATATGTTTGCGGCGACCGCGGATCGAAAACTCTCCATCTGCGTCCCGCATCGCCAAATCGCCCGATCGATACCAGCCATCTGCGGTCATCACGGCGGCGGTACTCTCGGCGTCGAACAGGTACCCACTGAACAACTGCGGCCCACGCAGCAATATCTCGCCGACAGTGTCGTCGGGCACGTCGTGCTGCTGCTCATCCACGAGCCGCATTTCCACAAATGGGCACGGCCATCCCACACTTCCGGGTTTGGCGATGGCCGCCTCACCGCTGATTGAAAAGCAGTTCGGGCCAAACTCCGTCATCCCGAATCCCTGGCGAATGGCGTAGCCGGCCGCGCGCACGCGCTCCGCCAGCGACTCCGGCAATGCCGCCCCGCCAGACATGAAATTCCGGAGATGCGGCAATGCACGGCCAAAACCCGGTGTTTCGCACAACATCACGAACTGCGTCGGTACGGCGAACGCGATCGTGCACCGTTCCTCCTCGAGCGCCTCGAGGAAATGCGCCGGGTCGAAGGCGTCGAACATCACAATCGTGCCACCGACAGTCCACAGCGGAATGGCGATGACATTCCATCCACCTGTGTGGAAAAACGGCGTCGACACCGGGCCGATGTCCTGCGCGCCAAGCTGCCACCCCATCGTGGTCGCCAGTGCGTTGAACAGCAACTGACGGTTGGAGAGGATGGCGCCCTTGGGCTTGCCGGTGCTCCCCGAGGTGTACAGGATGAGCGCGGCCGACTCGGCGTCGATCTCCTCGGAGCCCGACGAAAGGCGCGGCGCGGGGCTAGTACCGGCAAGCGCTGTCGTGGCTTCGTCGAGGTCGAGCCACGGCGATTTGGCCACCGCATGACCGACGGCCGAAAACCGCGCCTCGCCAACGAGCAGCGCCACACGGGCGTCCGCCACCACCCGCACCAGTTCCGGCTCGGCAAGTCGCCAGTTGAGCGGCACGAGCGCGGCGCCCAGGCGCACGCATCCATAGAACAGGCCGATCACTTCGATGCGATTCATCGAAAGGAGCGCCACGCGGTCGCCCCGCCGCACGCCGCGCTCGGCGAGCAGCGTCATCCAGCGCTGGGCCGCGTCGTCGATGTCGCGGTACGTGGCGCGTGTGCCGCGCACCCGATCGACGATCGCCGCCTTGCGCGGAGTAAGCCGCGCCCAGCAGCGAAACGGATCGACGAGCGCTCCGAGCGGCGGGTGGTTCACGGCTGCTTCCCGCCGGGCAGCCCGAGGCTGCGGAAGAAATCGACGACCATCCGCGTGGCGCTCGGCGTCGACGGATTGGTGAAGGTTCCCTCGGCGCTTCCACCCGACCAGGCGTGCCCGAGGCCGTCGATGAGGTCTGTCTCCACACGCGCGCGCGCGCCGATGAGCGCGTGCCAGCCACGCCACTGCGCCGCCAGCGCCTCGAGGTTCTTCGGCGAGACGACGGCATCGGCTGAGCCGTGAATGGCCAGCAGCGGAATGGCGCGCGCATTGGCGCCGAGCGCCTCGCGCGCGCGCCGGGCCAGCAACTCGGTGTCTTCCGCCGGCCCATTCCTCATGGCCGCGAGCGCGGTGGCGATGTCGCCAGCCACGAGCGCGCCGGGTGACGAGTGCACGGCGACGGCACGCACGTCCTGCGGATAGGCGAGCGCATAGTTCAGCGCCATCGCCCCGCCAGCCGAGACGCCGACCAGGAAGATCATGTTGGGGTCAATGCCCTGCACGGCAACCGTGCGCACAATTAGCGCGTGCAACCGCGCCAGCTCGCCCTCGCCGCGACGCGAGTGTGCGGGGACAAACCAGTTCCAGCACTTCTGCGGCTGGTTGGCCGCGCGCTGCTGTGACCAGAGTACCACGAAGCCGTCGCGCGCAGCGGCGTCGTTCATGCGCGTGCCTCGCGAGAAATCGTCGGCGTCCTGCGTGCAACCGTGGATCATTACGACCAGCGCGCGCTCCCCCACCGGGGGGAGTGCGACCGGGACAAACAACTTGTAGTCCAGCTCACCCGCGTCGGTGACAATGCTGCCCGCGCGGAACTCTCCGCTCACCGCCGCCGGAGCGGCAGTGGGCGGAGCACCTGGCACCTGGCTGTTCGCGACATTCACGCCAATGAGGATGGCGAAGGCCAGGCACAGGGTCAGCGTCCTCAAGTCAGCGTCCGTACCGCACACCGGCAAAGACCATGGGGCCAATGAGCGGCATGTTGAGCATTTCCTGGTGCTGGCGGCCGAGGCCGCACTTCTTGTCTCCGTTGAACGTCGCCGTGTTGGTGCCCGCGTTGCCAAGCGCCGGCGGCGTCGTGGTACCGGAGGTGCAGGTGAAGATGTTCTGCATGCGGATCATGAACTTGGTGTTCTCCCACGGGAGATCATACCCGAAATTGATGTCCACCGTGCTGAACCCCGGCAGGCGGCCGACGTTCACGCCCGAGCGGAAGAAGTACTCGTTCACGTACCGCAGCATGATGCCGCCGCTGAGGGTACCGTGGATCTTGGCCTGGTCGAGGCCGACCGTCCACTTGGTGGTCGGGCTGTTGAATGCCGTCGCCTCCGTTCCCGCCGTGGTCAGCGCGCCGGCCGGCTTTTCGATGGTGTCGAGTTTCATGACGCTGACCGTGCTGCTCAACGTCAGCGTCGACGTGATGAGGAACTTGGCGCCAGCGTCGACGCCGGAGATCTTCGCCTTGCCGATGTTGATATAGGTGAGCGCGATCTGCGGACCGGCGTTGACTTCGGACCCGGCCGCGTTGCCCGTGCCGGTGTTGTACGCGGTGGTGGCCGCCGCGCCAGCCAGCGGGTTCGCGATGACGATCAGCGGGCTGAGAAAGTTGTCGTACGTCGACTTGTAGCCGGTGACGTCGAGGTACAGGCGGTCCTTGATGACGCCCTTGTAGCCCAGCTCGTACGTGGTGTTGATCTCCGGCTGGATCGGGGCGTACGTGGTGACCACGGTGCCGGCGACGTTCTTGATCGTCCAGCCTTGCTTGTTGCCAAAGACGCCGACAAACGGCGAGAAGTTCGGGAAGTAGAAGTCCGTCTGCAACAGCGTCGGCGACTTGAACGCGCGGTTGAACGTGACGCGCAGCGTCTGGTCCTCGACCGGCGACCAGAGCAGCGCGGCCTTGGGGCTGAACTGCGCGTCGTAGTTGTCGTGCTTGTCGTAGCGGCCCGCGCCAACCAGGCGCAGCGACAGCGGAAGCTGGGTCTCGAACTGGAAGTACCCACCCAGCTGTGCCGCCGTGATGTTCTGGCCCGTCAACCGGTCGCTCAACCACTGGCGCTTGGACGTCACGTCGTCGTTGCGGTACTGCACGCCCCAGATGAAGTGCGTGTTGTCGAGTGCGGTGATTCCCGTCTTGGTCAGCATGCCAACCGAGAAGTTGTTCTGCACTTCGGCGGCCGTCATGTTGCCCTCGGCCGGGAAGTCCGACAGGGCCTTCACCGAATCGTCGGAAATGGTCGGGTAGCGCACGCGATTCTGCGTGAAGCCATTCAGCTGATAGGTTCCACCCGACAGCGACTGCGCCTTGTACGCCTGCGCGAACCAGCGCGACGACGTGTACTTGGCCTGCGCCACGCGGTACTGCCAGTCGATGAGCTGGTTGCGTCCGACGTTGGTCTGGCCGATGCCATTGGAGACGCTGGCGCCGCCGGCGAACTCAAGGCGTCCGCCGCGATCGAAATAGTACGCCAGCGAGCCGTAGCTTCGCTTGACGTCAGTCTTGTAGTCCGTCCCCTTCTCCACCAGCGGGCCGCTGGTCCCGACCTGCGGATACTTCGGCGACGAGCGGTAATCGTCGGCGCTCTGGAACTCACCGGAGAGCTTGTACGCCCACTTGCCGCTGTTCGTGGCGCGCGCGTACCGCAACTGGGCGTCCATGAAGCTGCGCGAACCGCCCGAGACCTCGGCGCTCAGCCCCTGGTACTGCTTGGCGTCCTTGGACTGCAGCGTGATGACGCCATTGGACGCGTCGGGACCGTACAGCGCCGACCCCGGGCCGACGAGCACTTCCAGGCTGGCCAGGTCGATCTTCGGGATTGCCGTGAAAGCGCCCACCGGAAGTCCATTCTCGGGGAGCACGGCAATGCGCCCGTCTTCCGTGAGGAGCATGCGGTTGTTGAACGACGAGTTGAAACCGCGCGCGTTCACCGCCACCGCCGTGATGCCGACCTGGATGAAGTCGAGGCCTTTCACTTCCTTGAGCGCCGGCGCAAACGAGTTGCCGATGGTGTTGGAAATGGCCAGCGCGTCGAGCCGCGTCACCGTGGCCGGTGCGTCGGTGATCTTCTCCACGCGACGCGAGGCCGACACGACAACGCCGCCAAGCGTCACCGGGGTGGACTCGAGCGCAAAGTCGGCCGTGGCCGCGGCGCCAGCCGCCACCGTCACGCCCGTCCTGGACGCCGCTTTGTAGCCGATGCGCTGCACGCGCACGGTGTACGTGCCGGTGGGAATGCCGGTCACCGTGTACTTGCCGTCGTTACCGACTTCAGCGCCGAGCGCCGTGCCGACGACCATGACCTGCGCGCCGCCAAGCGGCAGCTTGGCCGCATCGGTCACATGGCCCGTGAGACGTCCGGTCTGGGCCGCTGCGGGCAGCGCTGCGGCAAGCAGCACCACCAGCGCCCGGCGAGCCGAGCTGAGGAACGAATGGGACATCGTCATCTCCTGAGTGTTGAATGATGAAACGCCATCGACTTCAGAGATCCAGTCACCGCTCATCGGGCGGGTCGCCTCGAGGCCCCCGCAAGGCCAGGGGCTCATCCGCTCTCCTCCGGCATGAGGATCGTTGCCTCGCCCTCCAGCACGGGTTCACCGTGCTGGTTGCGGCAAGTCGTGGCAAAGCGCACGCGGCGCTTCGCGGCAATCAGTTCGAGCACCTCGACCCGCGCGGTGACGGTGTCCCCGAGTTTCACGGGGTGCGTGAACCTCAGCGTCTGGGCGACGTAGATGGCGCCCGGGCCGGGCAAGTCCATGGCGAGCACCGCCGACACGTAGCCGGCCGTCAGCATGCCGTGCGCAATGAGTCCGCCGAACCGGCTTTTCGCCGCCGCTTCGGCGTCCACGTGCACCGGGTTGAAGTCGCCGGTGATCTCGGCGTATCGCAACACGTCTTCGGCGGTCACCGTGCGCGCACGCTCGGCCGACATACTCACGGCCAGATCCTCGAATCGCATCAGACCTCCATGACCAGGCGGATGTCGGCATCGAGCTGCGACGCCGCGCGTGCGCGCGTGAACCACGACACGGCGAAGAAGACCAGCAGCGAGAGCAGCAGTGCGAGCCCGCTCACCGTCACGCCGGTCGGCAGTGAAAACACCTTGAAGTAGGCCAGCGTTTCGAGCACCAACGTGAGCCCGAGCCCGGTGGCGATCGACGCCACCGCACCCTCGCGCGTAGCCCCCTGCCAGTTCAGCCCGATGGCCAGCGACGGCACCAGCGTCGCCGCGAACAGGCCGTAGCCGAAGATCCCCAGGAACGCCACGAGCGTGCCCGACAGCTGTGCCACGATCACCGCGGCCAGCGAGAGCGCGAGCGTCCAGATGCGCCCCCAGCGCAGTTCGTTGCCGACGCGACGTCCGAAGGCGCGCGGCAGGTCGTGCGTCAGTGCGGCAGCGCCGATGTTCATGAACGAGTTCACCGTGCTCATGCCGGCGGCGATCACGCCGGCAAAGACGATGCCGGCCACCACGCTTGGCGTGAAGCCGAGCACGAACGCCGGCGTGGCATCATCGGCGCGCACCAGCGGCGCAATGGTGCCGGTGGCCGTCAACGCCCGCATCGCGAGTCCGACGCCCACGTAGAGCAGCAGCGTCAACGCCATGGCCACGCTCATCAGCAGCGGATACCACTTGAGCTTCCGCGGGTCCTTGAGCATGTAGAACTTGTGCGCCACGTGCGGCTGCCCCAGCGAGCCGAGGCCAAAGACGAAGAAGAGCGAGAGCGCGGCGAGCGCCGGCATCTTGCCCCACGGCCCAAGAAACGTGCTGTCCACGGCGGTGATGGCGCGCGAGATGCCGGCCATGCCGCCACCGGCCTTCAGCACGAAGTAGAAGACCGTCACCGAGGCCACCGTCTTCACCATCCCCTCGAACAGGTCGGTGTAGACGCCGGCCAGGATGCCGCCGGCCACCGTGTACGAGAGCGTGACGAGCATCGCCAGCCAGATGCCCAGCGTGAGCCCCGTGCCGAACATCGCGTCGATGACCAGCCCGAGCGCCAGAAAGTTGGTGGCCATGTATCCGACGACGGCCACGAGGATGGACGTCGCGCTCAGTCCCTGCGCCGCCGGCGACCGGAAGCGCGCGGCGATGGCGTCGGGCACGGTGATCAGCCCGCGCGCCTCACCGAGCAGGCGCATCCGCTTGGCCAGCACCCACGCGCCCATGGTGTTGGTGATCGACGCCGAGAGCACCAGGAAGACCGCCCCCGTGCCCACCGTGTAGACCAGCCCCGGTCCGCCGATGAACGCGAAGCCCGAGAGTGTGGACGCCATGGCCGCGATGGCCAGCGTCACGATGCCGATGCCCTGCCCGGCCACGAAGTAGTCGCTGGCATTCTTGGTGCGGCGCGTCGCCCAGATGCCGATGGTGCTTACGACGATGAAGTAGAAGACGGCAATGGCGATGATCGCCGGGTGGCGCATGGCCGCCGACGCGCCCTGCAGCAGGAAGAACCCGCTCACGCGCCGCGCTCCTGGCCGGCGCGCCGCACCCGCTCGAGGTCGTCATCGCTCAGCGTGTCGGCGTCGAACGACGCCGCGTACATGGCCGGCAGGAACAGGATGGGCACGATGCCGACGCCGTACAGCACGATGGCCGTGCGCAGAGGGAACCCGAGCACGATCACCGCGTCCTTTCCTTCATTGGCCGGCAGGATGAGTGCCAGCGAGAACGCGCCGCCCACCACGAGGAACGTGAGCACGCACGCCACCAGCGCGATGGGGCGCAGCTTCCCCCCCCGCGTGGCGCCGAGCGCCATCATCGAGGAGAGCGCACCGGCGCTTCCGAGCGCCAGCCCCCAGGCGGCCCATGGCGGGGCGCCTCCGGGGAGGAACGCCAGCACGTAGGCACCGGCGATGGCGGTGCACGACAGGAATAAGAACGAGAGCGCGAGACGCGTGATCATGGGGTCACTCGTAGAGTCGGTCGAGCAGCGGCGCGTAGCGCGCGGCCACCTCGTGTCGCTTCAGCTTCATCGTGGGCGTCAACACGCCATCGTCCACCGAGAACGTGTCGGGCACCAGCACCCACTTCTTCACCTGCTCGTGGCGCGACAGCTCGGCGTTCACCTGCGTTACCCGTGCCTGCACCTCGCGGCGAACGGCGTCGTGCTCCAGCAGGTCGTTGCGCGACCACGGGAGGCCCTCGCGATCCGCCAACAGTCGCAGCGGCACGTCGCGCACCGTGAAGAGCGCCGTGATGAAGCTGCGGCCTTCGCCGTAGAGCATCGCGTGCTCGATCCACGGACCGGCGCAGAGCGCGGCCTCGATCGGCAGCGGCGCCACCTTCTTGCCGGTCGAGAGGACCAGGATCTCCTTCTTGCGACCCGTGATGCACAGGAAGCCCTCGGCGTCCACGTTCCCCAGGTCGCCGGTCTTCAACCAGACGCCGTCTGTGGTGAAGGCCTCGCGCGTCTCGTCGTCACGACCGAAGTAGCCGCTGAACGTCAGGGGACCGCGCTTCACGAGCACTTCGCCGTCGTCCGCGATGCGCAGTTCGGTTCCGGGCATCGGCAAGCCGACGGTGGTGAAGTTGACGCGGTCGGGGCGATGCATGGCCACGCAGAGGTGCTCGGTCTGGCCGTACGCCCCAAGCACCCGTACGCCACGAGCGTCGAGCGCCTTTCCCACGAGCTCGGAGAGCGGAGCTCCGCCCGACGTGGCCACCCGCAAGCGCTCACCGAACAACGACGCGCGCACCTCGCGCGTTCGCTGCGCACGCTCCGCGTCAGTGCCGGGGAGGAGCGATGCCGCCTCGAACTTCTCGTGGGCCTTCTCGAAGAAGCGCGGCAGACCGCCAAAGAGCGTCGGGTGATACGCAGCCGCCGCTTCGAAGACACGCGCAACGTCATCCACGAGCATCGCTTCCATGCCCACCCAGATGCGCGCGGCGTGGCCGAACATCCGTTCCGCGGCGTGACAGAACGGCAGGAACGAGAGCGACGTGTCGTCTGGTGTGAGGCCGAGGACCTGCGTGATCGAGCGTGCCGTCTCGACGAGGCAACGATGCGAAATGCGGGCGCCTTTCGGCACGCCCGTCGAACCGGAGGTGTAGATGAGCACCGCATCGTCGTCCGGCTCGGCGTGCACTGGTGCAAACTCGCGCGCCGCGGCCATCCACTCGGCCCACGGGGTGGCCGGCGCACCAACGTCGCCCCACCCCACGATCGTCTCGATCGATTCAAGCTGATCGCGCACCTTCTGCACCTTGGCAAGCTGGGTGGCGTCGTCCACGATCAGCACGCGCGCGCCGCAGTCCCGCAGCACCTCGGCCACCTGCTCGGCAGATGAGGTGGGATACAGCCCCACGCTCACCGCGCCGGCCAGTAGCGCCCCCATGTCGGCGATCGGCCAGACCAGCGAGTTATCGGCCAGTACCGCCACGCGATCGCCGGGCCGCACGCCGCTCGCGGCCAGCGCACCGGCAACCTGCTGCGACAACACGGCCCACTGCGCCCAGCTCACCGTTGCGCCGTCCATTGTACGCCAGGCCACGCGGTCAGGAGTCCGCGCGGCATGGGAGAGGAAAGCGTCAACGATCGTCTGCATCAGCGCGCGTCCCGCCAGGTCATGGCCACGCAGCCCATGGCGAGGCCCGCGCCGCTTCCCGTGAGGACCATCAGGTCGCCGTCCTTCAGCAGTCCCTTTGTCTTCGCATCATCGAGCGCCATCGGCAGGCAGGCCGAACCGGTGTACCCCCACTGCCCCATCACCGTGTGCGCCTTCGACATCGGCTCGCCCAGCGTGGCCATCACCGCCGCGATCGACGACCGGTTGACCTGCGTCCACATCCAGTGGTCCACGTCGCGTTCGGACTTGCCGATGCGCCCGAGCACCGAACGCACGATGCGCGGCCACCCCTCCTCATTCACCGACGCCGGGTATTTCTTCACGAAGCGTACGTGGTTCTGGTAGCCGTCGTCGATCACCTCGTGCGTGATCGGTGTGCGCGTGCCTCCGGCAAAGACACCCAGTCCCATGCACAGCATGCCGTCGGCAAACAGTTCGCTGGCCAGCACGCCTGCACGATCGCTGGCCTCCACCACAGCAGCGCCGGCGCCGTCGGCGAAGATGGTCACCGTCTTCTTGTCCCTGACATCGAGGAACTTCGACATCGCGTACGCCCCGACCACGAGGATCCGCCGGTACCGTTCGTCGGCGCGGATGAACTTCCACGCCGTGTCGAGCGCCGTGACGAAGCCGGCGCAGCCGGCGTTGATGTCGAACGTCCCCGCGTGCAGCGCGCCGAGTTCGCCCTGCACCACGCTGGCCGTCGGCGGCGAGATGAACTCGGGCGTATCGGTGGCAATGATGATGAGCTGGAGGTCCAGCGGCGTGATGCCGGCGGCCTGCAGCGCGCGGCGTGCGGCGGCCACGGCGAGCGTGGCCGTGCTCTCGCTGCCGGTGCACCAGAAACGCTGGTGGATGCCCAGCGTTCCCTCGACGAACGGGCGGATGTCCTCGCCGAGTGAGGCCGACAGCTCGTCGTTGGTGACGAGACGCGACGGCACGGCGTGCCCGGTGCCCGTGATGATGGCGTGCCGGACGACGCTCATGACGCGGCTCCCGGTATGGCAGCGGGTCCCGTGGAGCCGCGGACGACGAGCCGCGGCGGCAACACCTGCGAGGGCGGCGTTTCGCGGGGACCTTCCTCGATCTGGCGCAGCAGCAGGCGCACGGCACGCGCGCCGAGCTCGCGCTGTGGAAGGGCGATGGTCGAAAGCTCCGGCGTCACCAGCGTCGTCATCTCGATGTCGTCGCAGCCGAGGATGGAGAGATCCCGCGGCAGCAACACGCCCGCCGCGCCGCAAGCCTTGTGCGCACCCAGCGCGACGAGGTCGTTGGCGCAAAAGACCGCGGTTGGCCGCTCGCGCAACGCGAGCAGGCGGCGCATGGCGGCAAGGCCGCCCGCAATGCTCGCGTCGGCACGGACCACCAGTTCGCCGGGCATCGACACGCCGGCGGCGCGCAACGCCTGCACGAACCCGCGTTCGCGGAAGCGGAATGCCGGGATCGAGCTGGCCGGGCCGATGAAGGCGAGGCGACGATGGCCGAAGCCGAGCAGGTGCGCGGCGGCCATCGTCCCCGCCTTCAGCGAATCGCCGCCCACCGAGGCGAACCTGGTGGACGGCTGGTTGATGAGTACGACGTTCAAGTCATCCAGGGCGGCAGCGGGAAGCGTGCTGGCCGCGATACCGGCGAGGATGACGCCGTCGATCTGCCGGTCGCGCAGCGCGTTCAGGTGCTGCAGGACGTCGAGCGCGCCCATCTCGCAGAGGAGCACCGCATACCCCGCCTCGGCGGCGACCTTCTCGGCGCCCGAGAGCACGCGCGCATAGAACGGGTTGTCGAAGCCCGGCACGATGACTCCGATGGCAAAGGAGCGGCGGGCCACCAGCGCCTGCGCCAGGCGATTCGGCCGGTAGCCGATCTCCGCGGCGATGCGCAGAACGCGCTCGCGGGTCTCGGGAGCGACCCTCGCTTTCGGGTTCCGCGTGAGGATGAGCGAGACGGTGGGCTGGGAAACCCCAGCCCGCCTCGCAACCTCCGCAGCGGTGATGCGCCCTTTGCCAATACGCATAGTTAGTGTGATAATAGGTATTGGCAAACCGAAACGTCAAGTCTCCCTCTTCCCTGGATCTCACCGCCCGTGCCCTTCCTGACCACCGATGGCGCCGAAATCCACTACGAATCCGCTGGCACCGGCGAGCCCGTGTTGTTCCTCCACGGGCTCGGCTCGAGCACCCTGGATTGGGAACTGCAGTTCTCGGCATTCTCCGGGCGTTACCGAACCATCGCCATTGACGCGCGAGGCAGCGGGAAGTCGCGCGACCTGCGAAAGGCCAACGGGCCCTTCAGCGTGGCCGAGTTTGCCAGCGACGCCATGGCGGTCCTCGACCATCTGGGGGCCACGCCGGCACACGTCGTGGGGCTCTCCATGGGAGGGGTCATCGCTTTCCAGATGGCCGTGACCCGCCCGCAGGCGCTGCACTCGATGACCATCGTCAATAGCGCCCCGGCGTTCGAAGTGCGCGGTGTCGGCGCGGTTGCCACCATCTGGCTGCGCCGCATCATATCCCGGCTGTTCGGGCCGAAGGGCATGGCCAGGATCCTCGCGCCGAAGCTCTTTCCGGCACCCGAGCACGAGTCGCTCCGGCGTCAGTTCATCGCACGCATGGCCCGCAATCGGCGCGGCGCGTACATCGCCACGCAACTGGCGGTGCTGGGCTGGAGCGTAGCCGACCGACTGGAGACCATCGAAGTCCCGACGCTCGTTGTCGGCGCCGAGCACGACTACCCGTTCCTCGCGAACAAGCAGGCGTGGGTGCAGCGGATGCCACGCGCCGAGTACGTCGAGATTCCCGACACGCATCACGCGCTCCCTATCGAGACGCCCAAGCCCTTCAATGCCGTGCTGGGAGCCTTCCTGGCGCGCCACGCATCACCGTGACGGAGGAACTCGTCATGCTGCACCTCGGCACCATCGTCCCGCGCAACGCGCGCTACCGCCCCGATCATCTCGGCGTCGTGTTCGAAGAGCACCGCCTCGACTGGCGCAAGTTCGACGCCCACGTCCGTCGTGTCGCCGACGCGCTGATCTCCCTGGGCCTCCGCAAGGGCGACGCGCTGGCACTCGTGCTCCCGAACTGCCTCGAGCTGATGGAGCTGTACTGGGCGGCGGCGCGCACCGGCATCGTGGTGGTGCCGCTCTCGTCCCTGCTCCGCGGCGCCGGGCTGTTGGCCCTCCTTCGCGACTCCGGTGCGCGCGCCGTGATTGCGACGCGCGCTTCGGTGGAGGTCCTCGGGGAAGTGCGAGGCGATCTCCCCGCGATCCCCGCCGAACGATGGCTCCTCACCGACGACGCGACCACGCCCGGGTACGGGCACTACGCCGCGCTCGTCTCGGCGGCGGCCGGCGTCTCGCCCGTGGCGCCGCTCGACCGGGACGACCCGTACAACATCATCTATTCCAGCGGCACCACCGGACTCCCCAAGGGGATCGTGCACTCGCACGCTATCCGGGCACTGTATGCCTCAACCTTCACGGCCGCCTTCCGCATGACGCCGGAGAGCGTGGTCATGCACGCCGGGTCGCTGATCTTCAACGGCGCGCTGGTCTTCTTCTTTCCGGCGTTCTTCCTCGGCGCGCGCTTTGTGCTGCTGCGCAAGTTCGACGCCGCCGAGTTCCTGGCCGCGATCCAGCGCGAGCAGGTGACGCACCTCATGCTGGTTCCATCGCAGATTGCGGCGCTCCTCGACACGCCCGGCTGCACGCGCGAGGCGCTGGCTTCGGTGCAGGGGCTCTGTTCGGTGGGGGCGCCGCTTCCGGTGGAACACAAGGCGCGGTTGCGCGCGGTCGCTCCGGGAGCGTTGTACGAACTCTACGGACTCTCCGAGGGGTTCGTGACCATCCTTGACCGCACCGACTACGAACGCCGGATGGGTTCGGTGGGAACGCCCACCTACTTCAACGAGATGCGCATCGTCGGGGAGGACGGACGCGACCTCCCGCCGGGCGAGGTGGGCGAAATCGCCGGGCGCGGGCCGTTGATGATGCCCGGCTACCACGGGCGTCCCGACCTGACGGCCGAGGCTATCCGGGACGGCTGGCTCTACACGGGCGACCTGGGCTACGCGGACGAAGAGGGGTTCCTGTTTCTCGTGGACCGCAAGAAGGACCTCATCATCTCGGGCGGCGTGAACGTCTACCCGAAGGACATCGAGGAGGTGCTGGCGCAGCATCCAGCCGTGCGCGAAGCCGCGGTGTTTGGCGTTCCCCACCAGAAGTGGGGCGAAGCATCCGTCGCCGCGGTCATCCTGAAGGCCGGCGGAACCGCTACGGCGGACGAGCTGCGCGCGTGGACGAACGCGCGCGTCGCTGCCCGCTACCAGCAGCTCAGTGAGGTGGTCCTGATGGAAGACTTCCCGAGGAGCTCCGCCGGCAAGACGCTGAAGCGCGTGATGCGAGAACCGTACTGGGCAGGACGAAGCAGCCGCATCTGACGAGCGCAGGCGCCCGAACAGGCGCCTGCGCTTGCTTCGACTCCTCGAGGTTCCGTCAGGCGTTGTCGGCGGTAGTCATGTCGTGCGGCTTGAAGACGCGCTTGACGAGCCAGACCACCAGCACCACGGGAAGCACGACGAAGAACAGCACCTTGAACACCACCACCGCGGCGAGACCGATGGCGATCAGCCCGAGCACCGGGATGCCGAGGACCGCCACACCGAGCAGCGGGCGCAGGACGAAGAGACGGGCGAGCATGGCGATCATCGCAGCTGCTCCAATTGGGGATACCCTGCCCTACGGGGCGTGCGAGCATGGCGTTTCGCCGGCGGCAGGTCCTACCCAAACACCGGCTCGCTGGGCCGGCCGGTGGCGAAGCCCTGCACGAACGCGGCACCGTTCTGTTGCGCCCACTCCAGCTCGCCCTGCGTCTCGACACCCTCGGCGATGGTGGTGATGCCCAGTTCGGTGGCGATCTCGATGGTCTTGCGCGCGATGAGCGCCTTGTACGGATCGCCGTCGACCCCGCGCACCAGGTCCATGTCGAGCTTGATGAAGTCCGGGCGCAGCTGGTGCAGGCGGTTGAGCGAGGAATAACCGGCACCGACATCGTCGAGCGCCACGCGGAAACCGGCGTCGCGGTAGGTGGCCAGCAGGCCGCGCAGGTGCATGACGTCCGGGGCGTGCTCGCTTTCCACGACTTCGAACACCACGCGGTCATGCGCCAGGCACAGCCGGTCGATGGCCTGCACCGTGTGGGCAAGCGCGGCCAGGGGATCGTCGATGGCGCTTGGCGTCAGGTTCACGAATAGCGCCTCGGGATGGCGGGCGCGCATCATCGTCTCGATGGCCGAGTCGCGGGCCGCGAGGTCGAGCTCGGCCAGCAATCCGCAGCCGCGCGCGACCTCGAACATGTACGGCGCGTGCACCACGCTGCCGTCGCGCTCGGCGCCGCGCAGCAGCCCCTCGCGGGCAAAGACGTGCGTCGGGTCGTTGCTGTACACGATGGGCTGCAGCACGCTGGTGTACCGGCGCGCATCGAGCAGTTCGCGCAGCCACGTGCTCTGGCTGACAAGCGCGAACTGCGAGTACGACTTGACCGTCGGAAAGTCGCTGATGGAGAGCGCCCCCCCAGCCGGCTTGTAGAGCACCCGGGTGTCCTCGGATTCTCCGTGCGTGAGCAGGCGCCGCAGGGGTCCGACGAGATCGCGGAGCACGGTCCATTCGACATCGACCACCAGCGCATCGCCCTCGGCCGACTCGAAGTCGAGCGTGTGCGTGCTCAGGAGCGACACCACCTTGGCCATGGCGTGTTCCGAGGGAAACCAGAGGAACATGCGACCCAGCGGCACCATCACCTCGCCCGCCGAGTTGCGGCGGGCCGAGCGGTGGGTGATCACGGTGCGGCGCTGGGTCACGGGTTCAGGGACTCGCTGGCTGGACAGGTGTGGCGCAGAAGACCGGCAGCTACGGTCACGGCTGTGCGGCCCGCGGGCAACGACAGGAGTAACGATACGAACGCGGGGCGGCCCTCGAAAGGACCGCCCCGCGCTCGTGAACACGAAGCCATTACTGAATGGGCGGCTTCACGTCATACAGCGTGTTGAAGAAGAGGCGGAATGTCCCGTGCGGCTGGCCGCGGAACAGGATCTCGGGTCCGAACAGGTAGAGCGTTCCCGACCCCACCGCCGCCTGCGCGATGGCGGTGCCCCCTTCGAGGTACTGCTCGCCCCACGCCCACCCAGACCTGAGTGGCGCCTTTTCGTACCAGGCAATCCGCTTGACGCCCTTGGCCGCCGCGTCGGGTCCCAGCTTGAACACCGGCGAGTTGTCATAGAAGACGTTCGCCGTCGCCGCCATGCCCTTGGTCACCATGGCCGTGGTGTCGAACGACGCCTGCAGGATGGAGCCCGGCACGAAGTACTTCTCCTGCGGCAGCGGCCGGCCACCCTCGGTGAGGTAGCTCTCCACCGGCAGGCCGAGGTGCGTGGCGAGCGACGTCGACGACCCGATGGTCACCACGCGTCCACCGGCCTGCATGAAGGCCTTGAGCTGGGGCACCGTCTTGTCGGCGGTCACGCTGCCGGTGGTCTTGCGCCACTCGGCAGGAAGCGAGGACGTGTCGGGACCGGCGCCATCGAAGCCGCCACCGCGCCCACCGCGGCCACCGCGGCCACCGATGGCGGGAATCGAACCGTCGGGGAAGACGATCACGTCGTACCTGGCGCGCAGGTTGCCGGCATCGAGTTCCTGCGGGAAGATGTCGGTGGACCCGATGCCGAACTGCTCGAGGAGCCACCGCGTGTGTCCGGACGGCATCTGGCCGCCGTAACGGTCGAAGAGCGCGATGCGAGGCGCGGTGAGCTTCTGCGCGCCGGCGGGACGGCTGCCGGCGGCGAAGTTGATGCCGAGTTCCTGCGCCGCCTTCGCCGCCACCGGGCGGCTCTTGCCGGTGGCCGGCACGTAGAAGTTGCCGTCGAGCCCGCGATAGACGTCAGTGCCGGCCTTCAGGAAGCGCGCCACGGCCGCAAACGCATCGTTCTGCGTGGGCGACAACTTCCACGTTCCGCCCTTGGCCACCGTGCCCGCCGGCGCGGTCACGAGCTTCGACGGCTCGATGCGGTCGCAGGGGCAGTCGAAGCCGTCGAGCACGCGGTCGAACTGCACGCCCATCTGCAACGCGAGGGTGTAGCCGGCGTTGTCGTATGGCCGCGTCGGCGGAGCGCCCGGGTACTTGAAGTCGTTCGGGTGATCCTGCGGCTCGAACATGTCGAGGATGAAGGGACGGTAGGCCTGCGCGGTCTTCACGACGATGGAGCCGGCGGGGTACGACTTGCCGGCCACGGTGAACGCCGCACTGGCGCGGTGAACGATGATGGCGTTCTTCTGCAGCTTCTCGATGAACTTGAGCGCCGTCGGGAAGTCGCCCTGATTGGACGGCAGGATGTAGCCGCGCGGGTCGCGCAGGGCCGGGTCACGCAGCATGTCGGCGAACTTCAGGTCGGCGCCCGCGCCGCCCCGCTCGAAGGCCTGGTCAGCGGCGGCGGCCGGGGCGGTGCGCGGCGCGGCGGCGGCGATGGCATCCTTCATCGCCTGCAGCCGCTTGGGCCACACCGTCCACGAATCCTTGCTCCCCGCCGCGATCATCTCGGCCCCCATCTGCCACTGGCGGGTCATGAGCGTCTCGCGATACCGCTGGGCAAAGTCGAGCACCGCGCGATTGGCGGTCACCGAGTAGTCGATGGACTGGCGGAAGTGCCACTCCTGCGGCGCGATCGGCAACGGAAGATCGGCGTTGCGCATCAGCTTGTCGGGGATGAACGGGATGCGCATCGGCGTGGGATTGCCGATCGTCTCGGTGAGCAGGCCGATGATGTTGTGGAAATACGCATCGGTGCGCAGGCCGCCGTTCCACCACGTCGAATAGAGCGTCGCGGCGCGCATCGTCGCGCCGGGCTTGTTCTCGGCGACGAAGCGCGCGTGCATCGCCGACCCAACCTGGTCGAGGCCGGTCATGATCTGCGCGTGCAGGTTGTAGTTCATGGGATCGCGGAACGGCGGCACGAACAGCACCGTGCCGGCGGGGCCCGTCTGGTGATGGTTGTACATGATCTGCGGGTACCACTGCTGGTACAGCGCGCGGTTCATGTTGTACGACTCGGGCTGGTTCACCGCGTAGAAGTCGCGGT
>JBBTFF010000046.1:0-17268 GCA_038041995.1 Gemmatimonadota bacterium
GATACCTGGCGAGCCGATGGAGGGCGCGTGCCCGGGGGCCTGCGCCGGCGCTGGAGCGCGTGGCGCGCGGCCCCGCTGCTGCTCCTGGCGTTCTCGCCCGCCACGGCTCGCGCCCAGTCACTGGGTGACCGCGCACTGGCCGAGTTCCGCGTGGGGCGCACCGCCGAAGCCGTGCGGCTGTATCGCGACGCCGTGGGGCGCGGCGACCGCTCCCCTCGCACGCTGTACAACTTCGGCACGGTCCTGCTCGCGTTCGACTCGCTGGACGCCGCCGTCGACGCCCTCGAGCGCGCCAGCTTCGGCTCGTCGCCGGAGTTGCGTGACCGCGCGATCTACAACCTGGGTCTCGCCCAGCTGCGGCGCGCACGCCGTGCCGAGGGCGATGAGCGCACGCATTCTGTGCGCGGCGCGTTGTCGGCGTATCGCACGCTGCTGCTCGCGCACCCCGACGACGCCGATGCGCGCTGGAACTACGAACTCGCGCTTCGGCTCAGGCAGGCGCCGCCCCCAAGCTCGGGCGGCGGTTCGCGCGACGAGCAGCAAGCGCCACCGCAGCAGCAGCGCGACCAGTCGAACATGTCGAAGCAGCAGGCCGAGCAGCTGCTCGACGCCGCCTCGCGCGACGAGCGTGATACGCAGTCGCGCCGCCGCCGCGTGCCGCAGCGTGACCGTGCGCCGGGAGGCAAGGACTGGTGACGCAAAGGCCTTCCCCCGCACCCTTCGCCCTGTTCCGCTTGTCGGTGCTGGCGCTCCCGGCCCTCGTCGCGTTCGCTCCACTCGCGGCTCGGGCCCAGTATCCACCCGTGGTGACCCGCTCGCGACTCGATCCCGCGCGCAGCGTGGACTTTCACGCGATCCTGCTCCCCGACACCGTCTACATGGGCCAGCAGGCGACCTATCAGATCGGCGTATTCCTCAATCAGGAGGTGCGCCGGCGCCTGCGGAGGAATCCCGAGTTCATTCCACCCGAGACGCGGGCGCTGCTGGTGTACGACCTGCCCGACGCGAGGACGCCGCTCGTCGGAACCATCGATGGGCGGCAGTATGAGGTGCACGTCTTCCAGCGGGCGTTCTTCGCGCTCTCGCCCGGAAGGTACGACGTGCCGCCGTCCAGGCTGACGTACTCGCTGCCGCAGAGCGCGTCGTTCTTCAGCCGCGAGGACACGCATTCGCTGCGCAGCGAGGCGCTCTCGCTGGTGGTCCTGCCGGTGCCGTCCGCCGGTCGTCCGTCCGACTGGGCGGGGGCGGTGGGCGAGTGGCGTGCGCGCCTGCGCGTCGATTCCGCGTCGGGACAGGTGGGGAATCCGCTGGTGGTCACCGTGCGCGTCGAAGGACGCGGCAACGTCATGCTGATTCCCCGCCCCAGGCTGTCCGTCGAGTGGGGAACGGTCGTGCCGGCGGATGAGCGCGTCGAGCTGGACTCTGCGCTGGCCACGCTGCGCGGTGCGAAGGAATTCGACTGGCTCGTGACGCCGCGAGTGGCTGGCCGGCGGGTGGTGCCGGCGCAGCGCTTCAGCTACTTCGATCCCGTGGCGCGGCGCTTCGAGGTGACGGTCACGCGCGCGGTCGAGGTCAGCGTCGCCGAGGGCGACGTCGTGACCGTCGATTCGGCGTCCCTCGCGCTCGTGCCTGACACACCGGTGCCGGATGCGTCGGTGTTGACCATTCGTGCGACGCCCGGCGCCACCGCCGGCGCGTCCTGGCTGCGCTCGCCGTGGTTCCTGGCGCTGATGCTGCTGGCCCCCCTGCCGGCCGTTGCCGGCGCGGTGGCGCGGCGGGAGCGGCGCCCGCGTCGCGCGCGCAGCAACGCGCAGCGCCTGGCCGATGCCGTCGGTGGGGCGGCGCTCGATGCGGCCACGCTGCGCCGGCTCGTGCACGACACGCTGCGCGACCGGCTCGCGCTCGACGCCGGGCTCGCGCTCGCCCGGGGCGATCTCGTCGCTGCATTGAGCCACGAAGGCGTGACGCTCGACACGGCGAGGCGCACCGCGACGCTGTTGCGGCTGCTCGACGCGGCCGCGTTCGGGGACGTTGCATCGTCGCCTGCGCCCGTCGTGCGCGACCTCGCCTCGGTGTGCGCCGCCATCGATGCCGAGGCGCGACGTCGCACCGGCGCGGCGCCGCGCGCGCGCGGCGTCGCGCTGGTCGCGTTTCTGGTCGCCGCCGCCATCGTGCCGGTCGACGGCTGGGCGCAACAGGAGGACGAGATCGCGCGCACGTTCGCCAGGGCTCGCGTCGCGTACGAGGGAGGCACGTATGCGCCGGCGGCGCACCTCTTCCTTGACGTGACGCGCCTGCAGTCACGCCTGCCCGACGCCTGGGCGAATGCGGGCACCGCGGCGTGGATGGCGGCGGACACGGCGCTGGCGGTGCAGGGGTGGCAGCGGGCGCTGCGTCTCGCACCGCTCGATCGTGAACTGCGTGATCGGCTCTCACGCGCGCGTGCCGTGCAGGATCGGGGACTCGCGCGCGTGCCGGCGGTTCCGGTGCAACTGGCGCCCCTCCTCCTCCTGCTCGTGTGGGGGGTGGGGTGGACCTTGCTGGCGCGGCGCGCGTGGCACCGTCGTCCCCTCGCCCTGCGCGCCGCCTGGCTCACCGTGTCGTGCGCCGCGATCCTGCTCGGCGCCGCCTGGCTCGATGAGATTCAGCGGGGCACGCACGTGGCCGTCGTCGTGCGTCCCGAGCCGCTGCGCGTCCTTCCCGCGCTCGGAGCCGACCTCGGGCCGGCTCCGCTCACCGGCGAGGTCGCGCGCATCCTCAGGCGGCAGGGCGCGTGGGTGCAGGTGCGGCTCGACGGCGAGCGTGAGGGCTGGATCGCCGCCGAGCTGCTGCTGCCGCTCGGCAGCGATTGACCCACTCCGCGCACGCCGGGAGATTTCGAGGTGACCCTGATCGCCGTTCTTCCCAGCATCGTCGCCGACCAGATCGCGGCGGGTGAGGTCGTCGAGCGTCCCGCGTCGGTGGTGAAGGAGCTGGTGGAAAACGCGCTCGATGCGGGCGCCACCAGCATCGACATCGCGGCGCAGGATGGCGGACGCACGACCCTGCGCATCAGCGACGACGGCAGCGGGATGTCGCGCGACGACGTGGTGCTCGCCATCGAGCGGCACGCCACGTCGAAGATCCGCTCAGTCAACGATCTGGTGGGCGTCTCCTCGTTCGGTTTTCGCGGCGAGGCGCTGCCGGCCATCGGTTCGGTGGCGCGGCTCGAGATCGAGACGGCCATCACCGACGGCGCGGGGACGCGCGTGCGGGTCGAGGGCGGCACGCTGGCCGGGGTCTCCGACGCGGCGCGCCGGCGCGGCACCACGGTGACGGTCAACGACCTGTTCTTCAACGTGCCGGCGCGGCTCAAGTTCCTCCGCGGCGCGCGCAGCGAATGGCGCGCCATCATGGACGTGCTCACCACGATGGCGCTCACCCGCCGTGATGTCCGCTTTGCCATTGCGCACGATGGCAAGGCGCTGCTCACGCTGCCGCCGGCGGCGGGCCTGCGCGACCGCGTCGCCGCGCTGTTCAGCGTCGGCCTCGCCGACGCGCTCGTGGGCGTCGACGACGTCAGTGGGCCGGTGCGAGTGAGCGGCCTGGTGGAACGCCCCTCGGACGTGGGCACCTCCGCACGGCGGGTCTTCGTCACCGTCAACGGACGCGCCGTGCGGGACGTGGGAGTTGTGCGCGCCGCGGAAGCGGCGTATCGATCGACCATCCCGGCCGGCGTGCGCCCCACCGTCCTGCTCGAACTCGAGCTACCCGGCGCCGACGTCGACGTGAACGTGCACCCGTCCAAGGCCGAAGTGCGTTTTCGCGACCGCTGGCCCGTGGAACGGGCGGTCGAGCGCGCCGTGCGCCGTGCCCTCGGCACCGAAGACGCCGCGGCCTGGTTCGGCGCGCCCTCCGCGGGGCCGGCGCTGCAGTTCTTCTCGCCACACGTCGACGTCGAGGTGCTGCGCGCGCCGGCCACGCTTCCGAGCGAAGCGCCGCTGTTCGACGACTCGCGTGCTCACGCGACCTCGCGCCCTGGCGTCGACGATGCGTCGTCGAACGCACCGTCGACGAGCGACGTTTCCGTCCCGCCCTTGCTCCAGCTGCGGCGGATGTTCGTCGCGTTCGAGCGCGACGACGGGCTGGTGCTCATCGACCAGCACTCGGCGCACGAGCGCGTGCTGTATGAGCGGTTCATGGGCGCACTGGAGCGTGGCGCCGAGCCGGCCCAGCGGCTGCTGTTCCCGCTGACGCTCCATCTTTCGCCGGCCGAGGCCGATGCGTTCGACGCCAACCGCGACCTCTTTGCGCGACTCGGTTTCGAGGCCGAGGCGTTTGGCGGTTCCTCGGTGCTCGTGCACGCCACGCCGCATCCCCATCCCCGGTTCGACGCCGAGCGCTGCCTGCGCGACACGCTGCAGGCCCTCACCGGCGACCGCGTGGCCAGCACGCACGCGCGCCACGAGCGGTTGGCCGCCACCGTCGCCTGCAAGGCGGCGATCAAGGCGGGCGATGCACTGGCCCCCACCGAGATGCGCTCGCTCTACCTGGCGCTCGCCGGGACCACGCTGCCCGCGCACGACGTGCACGGGCGCGCCACCATCGTCCACGTGTCGTGGGATGAACTCGAACGGCGATTTGGCAGGCGCTGAAGAGCGCTCCGCGCTGCGCATCGTCTGCGGCCCCACGGGCGCGGGCAAGTCGGCCCTTGCGCTGGCGCTCGCCGAACGGCACGGACTCACGATCCTGACCGCCGACTCGCGGCAGGTGTACCGCGGCTTCGACATCGGCACCGCCAAGCCGACCGCGGCCGAGCGCTCGCGCGTGCCGCACGAAGGCCTGGACCTCGCCGATCCCACCGAGCGCTTCAGTGCCGCGGCGTGGGCGGCGCACGCCACGGCGGTCATCGAGCGCGTGGGCGTCGATCGCGTGCTGGTCGTTGGCGGCACCGGGCTCTACCTGCGCGCGCTGGCACAGCCGCTCTTCGCGGAGCCCGCGCTCGACACGGCGCGGCGCGCGGCGCTCGCCGCCGAACTCGAGTCGCTCGACACGGGCACGCTGCGACGCTGGGTCATGCATCTCGACGCGTCACGCGCCGCGCTCGGACGCACGCAACTGCTTCGCGCGCTCGAAGTGGCGCTGCTCACCGGGCGTCGCATCTCCGACCTGCACCGGGAGGCCTCGCGCGCGCCGCGCTGGAGTGCGCGGTGGCTGGTCGTCGACCCGCGCGAGCAGCTGCACGGGCGCATCGAACGCCGGCTGGACGCCATGCTCGCCGGCGGCTGGCTCAACGAAGTGCGAGAACTCGCGCGCACGGTGCCGGCCGACGCGCCGGCGTGGAATGCCTGTGGATATCAGACGTTGCGGCAGCTGACGGACGTCGCTGTGCGGAGCCGCTTCGCCGCCTGGGACGGGAACCTGGACGAGACCCGCCACGCTATACTTGTGTCCACGCGCCAGTATGCCAAGCGGCAGCGCACCTGGTTCCGGCATCAGCTCGAAGGCGAAGCCGTCACCCACATCGATCCACGCAGCGCGGATGCCTTGGCGCAGGCCGACCGCTGGTGGCAAGGCGGGAGTACCGCGTGAAGATCGGCATCACCTGCTATCCGACATACGGCGGCTCGGGCGCCGTGGCCACCGAGCTGGGCCTCGCGCTCGCTGTGCGCGGCCACGAAGTGCACTTCATCACGTATGCGCAGCCCTTTCGGCTCCCGGCGTTTTCGCCACGCATCGTCTTTCACGAAGTGTCCATCGGGCAGTACCCGCTGTTCCAGTACCCGCCCTACGATCTCGCGCTCGCCGTCCGCATGCACGAGGTGGCCACCCAGCAGAAGCTCGACCTGCTACACGTGCACTACGCCATTCCGCACGCCACCAGCGCCTGGCTGGCCAAGCAGATGCTGCTCGAGGCCGGCGTTCGCCTGCCGGTGGTCACCACGCTGCACGGCACCGACATCACCATCGTCGGGCAGGACCACTCGTATCACGCGATCACCAAGTTCTCCATCGAGAAGTCCGATCACGTCACCGCGGTGTCGCATTACCTCAAGGACGAGACGCTCCGTGCCTTCGGCTGCGACAATCGTCGCGTCGAGGTCATTCCCAACTTTGTCGACCCCGCCGTCTTCGATCGCGCGCGCTACGACGGCGCCCTGCGCCTGCAGTTGGGGAATGGACGCAAGGTCCTGATGCACATCTCCAACTTCCGGCCGGTGAAGCGCGTCACGGATGTCGTGCAGATCTTCGCCGCCGTGCGCCGCGAGATTCCGTCGGTGCTCGTGATGGTCGGCGACGGCCCCGAACGCTCCGCTGCCGAGGAAGAAGCGCGCCGCCTCGGCGTCGAGGCGGACGTGCGCTTCCTCGGCAAGATCGACGACGTCGCCCCGCTCCTGGCCAGCGCCGACATGTACCTGCTGACGACCGATCGCGAGAGCTTTGGCCTGTCGGCCCTCGAAGCACAGGCGTGCGGCGTACCGGTGCTCGGCTACGATGTGGGCGGACTGCCCGAGGTCGTGCAGTCGGGCGTCACCGGCCATCTCGGTGTGGTTGGAGACGTCGTCGGCATGGCCCGAGCGGCGATCGACATTCTCGGAAGTGACGAGCGCTGGAAGGCCATGAGTGCCGCCGCCACGCACCGGGCGTCCGAACACTTCGCATCCGACAAGGTGCTTCCCCTGTACGAGTCGCTGTATGCGACGGCCGTGCGGTAGCTTCTTCATCCCCTTACCTTTGGCCGAATGAACGACCTCACTGCCTGGCAGGCGGCTGTCCTTGGCACGCTGCAGGGGCTCGCCGAGTTCCTGCCAATCAGCAGTTCGGCGCACCTGTCGCTCGCCCCGTGGGCGTTCCGCTGGCCGGAGCCCGGGCTCTCGTTCGACGTGGCGCTGCACCTGGGAACGCTGGTTGCGCTCGCGGCGTTCTTCCGGGTCGAGTGGGTGGCGCTCACCAGGGCCGCCGTCAGCGTGCTGGGCAAGCGTCGCGCCGAGACGATCTCCGAGAAGCGCGTCGTGTTTCTCGTCATCGCCACCATTCCGGCGGCGATCTTCGGGCTGCTGCTCGAAAAGCAGGCCGAGACCATCTTCCGCACGCCGGTGCTCACCGCCACCGCGCTCATCGTGATGGGCGCCCTGCTCTGGTGGACCGACCATACCGCCCCGGCCAACCGGCCGCTCGCCGGCATGACGTGGAAGCAGGCGCTGCTGATCGGATTCGCACAGGTGTTCGCTCTCATCCCGGGCGTCTCCCGTTCCGGTTCGACTATCACAGCCGCGCGCGCCCTTGGCTTCGACCGCCAGTCCGCCGCCGTTTTCAGCTTCCTCATGTCGATGCCGGTCATCGCGGCGGCGGCCGTGCTCAAGGTGCCGAAGCTGCTGGCCGGCGGCATCAACGCCGTGGTCGTGATCGGCGTGGTCACCGCTGCCGTCAGCAGCTGGCTCGCCATTGCGATGCTGCTGCGGTTCATCCAGCGCTACGGGTTCGGGGTCTTTGCCATCTACCGGTTCGTGCTCGGCGCCGCCATCTACGCGCTGGTGGCGTTTCGTGGGTGACGAGCGCCTCGACGGGCTCGATGCCGCCGCGCTCGCCGAACGGCTCGCGCTCCCGGAGTGCGTACTCCATGATCGCGTCCGTTCGACCATGGACGTGGCGCACGCGGCGGCCGAGCGCGGGGCGAGCGCGGGCACGCTGATCGTCGCCGATTCGCAGGAGACGGGGCGCGGGCGTGGTGGCAAGCGATGGGAGTCGTTGCCGGGGCGCGGCTTGTGGATGACGCTGCTGGAGCGGCCGCGGTCCCCCCGCGGACTCGACGTGCTTTCGCTCCGGCTCGGCCTGTACCTGGCGGAGGCGCTGGACGGTTTTTCCGGCGAGCGTGTGCGCCTCAAGTGGCCCAATGACCTGTACGTCGGCAATGGCAAACTCGCCGGCATCCTGGTCGAGGCGCGTTGGCGCGACCAGCGCGTGGACTGGGTCGCCATCGGCATCGGCATGAACGTCGAGCCGCCTGCCGGGCTGGCGGAGGCCGCGGGGCTCGTCCCGGGCACCTCGCGTCTCGCGGTGCTCGAGCGGGTCATGCCGGTGCTCCGCTCGGCAGCGGCCGCCGAGGGACCGCTCACCGATGCCGAACTGGTCCGCTACGCGGCGCGCGACCTCGCGAGCGGCCGGCGCATTGTCCGGCCCGCGGTGGGGGTTGTGGCGGGAATCGGCGCGGCGGGAGATTTGGTGGTCGAGACGGACGCAGGTCGTGTGGCCTGCCGCAGTGGGTCGCTCGTCTTCGGAGAGGAGGGGTAATGCTGCTCGTGTTCGACGTGGGAAACACCGAGACGACCATCGGTCTCTGCGACGGCGATGCCGTGACGGCGCGATGGCGCGTCACCACCGACGGCAGCCGAACGCCGGACGAGGCATTTCTTCTGGTGCGCTCGCTGCTCGACGCGTCGGGCGTGGATCGGTCGGCCATTACCGGGTCGGCCATCGGCTCGGTGGTGCCCGCCGTGACCGTGCCGCTCGCCGAGGCGTGCGCGCGGCTGGTGGGCAAGCCGGCGCTGCTCGTCGGGGCGCAGTCCAAGCTCCCCATCACGCTCGACGTGGACGAACCGCTGACCGTCGGGGCCGATCGCGTCATCAACACGCTGGCCGCCAGCCGACTGCACGGACGCGACTGCATCGTGGTGGACCTTGGCACGGCGACGACCTTCGACTGCATCACGGGTGACGGGACGTTCCTCGGGGGCGTGATCTCGCCGGGGGTGCAGATGTCGGCGGATTCTCTCTTCCGGAAGACCGCCAAGCTCACGGCCACCGAACTCGTTCCGCCGCGCAGCGTGATCGGGCGACGCACCGAAGAGTGCATTCGTGCGGGCGTGGTGCTCGGCGCAGCCGACTCCATCGATGGCCTGGTACGGCGCATCAAGGCGGTGTGGCCCCGGAGCGAGGTGCCGCTGGTCATCGCCACGGGTGGCCTGGCGACGGCCTTCAAGCCGCTGTGCGTGGAGCTCGACTTGGTGGAGCCCGACCTGACGCTCCGAGGCCTCGCCATGGCGTTTGCGTTGCTCACGTAGCACGGCGCGGTCAAATCGGCAGTGCGGGGGGCCGGCATGGCAGCTGGCCTTCTGCTATTTTGGCATATCTAAACTATTGATTTTACGTCAGTTACGTCCAGATTTCTGATTCACTCCGGGCTTGCGCTGGCGCATGGTCCGGTACAGATTGCGTGCGTTGTTAGCACTCGGTGACGTTGAGTGCTAATACTCTTTTTGTCAGTACCCTATCCACCCCACAAGCACGAGGAGTGCATACCATGGCAGCCAAGACCGCACCTGGGTCGAAGGTCGCTCCGCTGTCGGACCGTGTCGTCATCAAGGCGCTCGAGGAAACCGAGCAGATGCGCGGCGGCCTGTACATCCCGGACACGGCGAAGGAAAAGCCGCAGATGGGCGAGATCATCGCCGTCGGCCCCGGCCGTTACGAGGACGGCAAGCTCGTCCCGATGAGCGTGAAGGTCGGCGACAAGGTGCTGTACGGAAAGTACAGCGGCACCGAAGTGACGATTGAGACCGAACAGTACCTCATTCTGCGCGAGTCGGACGTCCTCGCGGTCGTGAACTGAGCCACTCAAACGCATCAGGGAGTAGATACCCATGGCATCGAAGGAACTCCATTTCAATGTGGATGCGCGCGCGGGCCTCAAGCGCGGCGTCGACAAGCTGGCAGAAGCGGTCAAGGTCACCCTCGGCCCCAAGGGCCGGAATGTCGTGATCGAGAAGAAGTTCGGCGCGCCGACGATCACGAAGGACGGCGTGACCGTCGCCAAGGAAATCGAGCTGCCCGACCCGATCGAGAATCTCGGCGCCCAGATGGTGAAGGAAGTGGCGACGAAGACGTCGGACATCGCCGGTGACGGCACGACGACGGCGACGGTGCTCGCCCAGGCCATCTTCCGCGAGGGCCTCAAGAACGTGACGGCCGGCGCGAACCCGATGGCCATCAAGCGCGGCATCGAGAAGGCCGTGACGACCATCGTCGAGGAGCTCAAGCGGATCTCCGTGCCCAGCTCGGAGCGGAAGTCGATTGCCCAGGTCGGCGCGATCTCGGCCAACAACGACAAGGAAATCGGCGACCTCATCGCCGACGCGATGGACAAGGTGGGCAAGGACGGCGTCATCACGGTCGAGGAAGCCCGCGGCCTCGAGACGACGCTCGAAACGGTCGACGGCATGCAGTTCGACCGCGGCTACCTCTCGCCGTACTTCATCACCGATCCGGAGAAGATGGAAGTCGCCCTCGAGGACGCCTACATCCTGATCCACGACAAGAAGATCGGCTCCATGAAGGACCTGCTCCCGGTGCTCGAGAAGGTCGCGCAGTCGGGCAAGCCGCTGCTGATCATCGCCGAGGACATCGAGGGCGAGGCGCTCGCCACGCTCGTCGTGAACAAGCTGCGTGGCACGCTGAAGGTCGCCGCCGTCAAGGCGCCGGGCTTTGGTGACCGCCGCAAGGCGATGCTCGAGGACATTGCGGTCATCACCAGCGGCAACGTGATCAGCGAGGAAGTCGGCTTCAAGCTCGAGAACGCCGTCCTCAGCGATCTCGGCCGTGCCAAGCGCCTGGTCATCGACAAGGACAACACGACGATCATCGACGGCGCCGGCGACGCGGACAAGATCAAGGGCCGCATCAAGGAGATCGAGGTCACCATCGAGAAGTCGACGAGCGACTACGACAAGGAGAAGCTCCAGGAGCGCAAGGCGAAGCTCGCGGGCGGTGTGGCCGTGATCAACGTCGGCGCGGCGACGGAAGCCGAGATGAAGGAGAAGAAGGCCCGCGTCGAGGACGCGCTGCACGCCACGCGCGCCGCAGTCGAGGAGGGCATCGTCCCGGGCGGCGGTGTCGCGTTCATCCGCGCGCAGGCCGCGTTGAAGACCCTGAAGCTCGATGCCGACGAGCAGATCGGCGTCGACATCGTCCGTCGCGCGATCGAGGAGCCGATCCGCATCATCGTCGCCAACGCCGGTGGCGAAGGTTCGATCGTGGTGGAGAAGGTGCGCGCGTCGAAGGACAAGAACTTCGGCTACAACGCGCTGACCGACACGTACGAGGACCTCGTGGTGGCCGGCGTCATCGACCCGACCAAGGTGACGCGCACGGCGCTGCAGAACGCCGCGTCGATCGCCTCGCTCCTCCTGACGACGGAAGCGCTCGTCGTCGAGAGGAAGGAAGACAAGCCGGCCATGTCGCAGGGCGGGCCGGGCGGTGGAATGGGCGGGATGTACTAGACGCGACCGCGATTCTGGTTTTCGGATTCCGGATTGCGATTCGGGATTGCGATTGAGGATGTCGATATGGATCGGGGGCTCGGACAGTTGTCCGGGCCCCCGTTCCTGTTGCGTGCACCAACCACCAACCACCAACCACCAACCGCCAACCGACCGCCGCGTTCCCCGCTGCGCGGCCCGTCGCCCACGCCCACAGGAAGTTGTACCCGCCGATAGGGCCGAAGGCGTCGAGCAGTTCGCCGCACAGGTACAATCCCGGGTGACGGCGGCTCTCCATCGTGCGCGGGTCGATCTCGGCCAGGCTCACGCCGCCGCCGGTGACCTCGGCCTTCTTGTAGCCCTCGTCGCCGGTGCAGGGCAGCACGCCGCGAACGAGCGTCTCGATCAGGCGCAGGCGCTCTTCGCGCCGCAGCTCCGCCAGCGATCGCGACGGGTCCACCTGCGCGATGCCGGCGAGGACGGTGGCCAGGCGATCGGGCAGCTCGGCGCGCAGCGCGCCGCTCACGGTGCGGGCGCCGTGTGGCTTGAGCGCCGATTCCCATTGCTTCTCGTCCAGCGAAGTCCACTTCACGGTGAGTCGTCCCGGCGCCTCGCCCTCCGCGCGCGAACGGACCATCACGTGCGAAACGTCCAGCACGGACGGGCCGCTGTAGCCGTGATGCGTGAACAGGAACCCGCCGGTGGCGGTGGCCGATCGATCGCCGGCACGTGCCGTGAGGGTCACCGTCAGTGACACGCCAGAGAGGCTGGCGAGTGCCGGTGAATCGCCGACCAGGGGGGTCAGCGCCGCGTACGTCGGATGAATCGTGTGCCCGAGCAACCGGGCAACGTCGAGGCCGGTGCCGTCGCTCCCTGTGTTCGGCACGGAAAGTCCGCCGCAGGCGAGGATCACGGCGTCGGCCACCAGCGGTGCGCCTTCTTCCAGCTCAACGAGCCACCGTTCCTCGGCCGGCATGACGTCGAGTACGCGCGTGCTCACGCGCAACCGCGCGCCGTTGCGCGCGGCCAGGGCGAGCAATCCGTCGCGCACGTCGCGCGCCTTGTGCGAGGCCGGAAAGATCTTGGCCGCTTCGGGTTCTTCCTCCAGGGGAATCCCGAGATCCTGCTCGAAGAACCGTCGCTGTTCGACAAGCGGCCAGGACCGCACGATGCGCCGCAGGGTGTTCACCGACGAGTCGGTGACGAAACGCGACTCGTCCACCCTCATGGGCAGCACGTTGCAGCGGCCCCCGCCGCTGATCAGGATCTTGCGACCACCGTCCTTCGTGCGTTCGAGCAACAGGGTCTCCGCGCCGCCGGCGGAGGCGAAGATCGCCGCCATCGTGCCGGCCGCGCCGGCACCGATCACCACTACCCGTCGACCTCGCGTTGTCTCGTCCGGCATGTGGCGTGGACTGGGGAAACGTGCGCTCATCGAAGATTCCGTCGTGTACGGTGCGAATGCAACCGCCTGATGACGCCCTGCGCGCTCGGTGGTATCATATGGGGCAACCTCAGCCCCCGGCTCCCATGCGCTCCCACATCGCCCTTCGCTCACTTGCTGCCGGCGTCGTTCTTTTCGCCGCGGCTCCCGTGTCCGCGCAGCACGCCTCGCTGGTGTATCGCCTGGGCAAGGACACCCTGGCCATCGAACAGTACACGCGCACAGCCACGCGCCTGAACGGCGAGATGGTTCAACGCGTGGGAGCCGCCGTTGTGCGTGTGCTGTACGATGTGACCCTCGGCAGCGACGGACGACCCACGGCGGCCACGATTCGCCGCGTGCAGGCCGACGGATCTCCGCTGCCGAACGCGCCCGCTGAAACGCGCATTCAGGTGACCGCTGATTCCGTGATCCGCGAGATCGCCTGGGCCGACAGTGTGCAGCGTCGCGCGTTCGCCGCGTCGAAGGCGCTGGTGAACTTCCCGACGTTCGTGTATGGCCCCACGGAGCTGTTGGCGGGGCTTCGGCGCGCCGGAGCCGCCGCCGATTCGCTGCCCGCCCTCGGCGCAGGGGGAAACCTGGGGTTCACCGGGTTCTCACCGGCGGGTGGCGATTCGGTGCGACTGCGCGGCGGCGCGTACCCGATGGTCCTGCGGTTCGACGCGAACGGAAGGCTGCTGTCGGTGGACGGTTCGGCGACGACGAACAAGGCGATGGCCGTGCGCGGCCCCGGCGGCATCGACCTCGCGGCCGTTGCGCGCACCATGAAGCCCACCGGCGTACTGTCTCCGCGAGAGGTGGCGCGCGGCGCGTTCGGCCCGGGCGGCATGGTGCTGATCGACCATGGCCGTCCCCAGGTGCGCGAGCGCACGGTGTGGGGCGGCACGCTGGTGCCGTTCGACTCGGTATGGCGTGCCGGTGCCAACGATGCAACGCACCTGTTCACAACGCGCACGCTCACGATGGGCACGCTCACGATGGGCACGCTCACCGTGCCGGCCGGGATGTACACCCTGTGGGTGCAACACACCCGCGACGGCACGTTCCTCATCATCAACAAGCAGACGGGCCAGTGGGGCACGCAGTACGACGCGGCGCAGGACCTCGGACGCGTGCCCATGCAGCTCGTGGCCACGCCGGCTCACGTGGAGGAGTTTACCGTTGCCGTGCGCGCGATGGGTGGCAACCGCGGCGTGATCGAGATGGCGTGGGGGCCAAGCGTGGCGTCGGTGCCCTTTACGGTGTCGGTGGGGAGACCGTAGTGGCGGTCGCCTTGGCGGTGCGAGGACGATGACCGGACGCGGCGGTCGGACCGATCGGGGCGCTGGCGCAGCTCCTGATCCGTATCGCGAACTCTTCGAGCGGTCCGCCGACGCCATCCTGATCATCGATGGCGGATCGTTCGTCGAGTGCAATGAGGCGACGGTGATGATGCTCAGGGCCCGGGACCGGGAGCACATCCTCCGGACCCACCCGTCCGAGCTCTCCCCGCCGTTCCAGCCCGACGGGCGCGATTCGTTCACGAAGGCGAACGAGATGATCGCCATCGCGCTCGAGCAGGGGAGCAACCGCTTTGAATGGGACCACATCCGCGCGGATGGTGAGGTCTTTCCGGTCGAGGTGCTGCTGACGGCCGTGCCTCGTGAGGGCCGCCAGATCCTCCATGTCGTCTGGCGAGACATCACCGAGCGCCGCGTGCTCGAGGAGCGCCTTCGCCTCGCGCAGAAGATGGAAGCCGTCGGGAGCATGGCCGGGGGCATTGCTCACGACTTCAACAACCTGCTGGTCGCGATCATGGGGAATTCGGACCTGCTGGCGGCAGGCCTCGCCGAGCGCCCGGATCAGCTGGCGTACGTCGACCAGATCCAGGGGGCCGCCCATCGCGCGGCGGCGCTCGTCCGGCAGCTCATGGCGTTCGCGCGCAAGCAGGACGTGCAGGCCAAGGTGGTGGATGTGTCGTCGGCCTTGCGCGACGTCGAGAACATCCTGCACCAGCTGCTTGACGAACGATATCAGCTCGAACTTCGGCTCTGCGCAGAACCGGTGCGAATCCTGGCCGGCCTCGGCCAGCTCGAGCAGATCGTCATCAACCTCGTGACGAATGCGCGCGATGCGATGCCGAGCGGCGGCCAGCTGACGGTGGAACTCCGTCGCGTCGAGGTGTTCGGCGCTTCCATCGGGACTGGCGTCGAGTTGACTTCGGGCAGCTATGCCGCGATTTCCGTCTCGGACAAGGGACACGGGATGACCCCGGAGGTGGCGACGGGCGTTCGACCCCTTCTTCACCACGAAGGAGGTGGGGAAGGGAACCGGTCTGGGACTGGCCACGGTGTATGCCATCGCGCAACACGGCGGCGGCGGGGTCGACATCGAAAGCGACGTGGGGCACGGCACGACGGTGCGCGTCTACCTTCCGCTGACGTCCGGGGATGTCCGGGGCGACGACTCGGGTCTCGTCCCGTCGCCGACATTGCGGGGAACCGAAACCGTTCTCGTGGTTGAGGATGAGCTCGCCGTGGCCACGCTGGAAGTCCGCGTGCTGCGCGCCGCGGGATACCGCGTGCTGTTCGCCAAGGATGGGCTGGAGGCTCTCGACGTCTTTGGCGCCAGTACGACGCCCATCGATCTGGTGGTCACCGACGTGGTCATGCCGCGCCTGGGTGGAGTCGACCTCGTGCGGCGCCTGCGCGCGGCGTCGTATCAGGGTGCGGTGCTGATGACCTCGGGCTACACGAACAACGAGTTGACCAGCGCCTCCGGGCTCGGTGGCAACACCGACCTGCTGGAGAAACCGTATACGACCGTCGAGTTGTTGAGCCGCGTGCGGGGGGCGCTGGAGCGGAGGCGGGGGTAGGCGCCATTGTCGCGTGAGCCGACGGCAGCAACACAAACGCCGGGCGCGCTCTGGCGCCGCCTGCCTGGCGGAGCGACACTTGTCGGCTATGGATGCCGCGTCTGGACAAGTGCCGGCCGCACTCGCCGCTGCACTCGCTGACCGATACCGTCTGGAGCGTGTGCTCGGGGCGGGTGGGATGGCCACGGTCTACCTTGCCGAGGACCTCAAGCATCATCGCCGAGTGGCGCTAAAGGTCCTGCGTCCCGACCTCGCGGCGACGCTCGGCGCCGATCGCTTCCTGCGCGAAGTCACCATCGCCGCCGGCCTGCAGCATCCGCACGTGCTTCCACTCCATGACTCGGGTGAGGCAGGCGGGTTCCTGTTCTACGTGATGCCGTTCGTGGATGGCCAGTCGTTGCGCGATCGGCTCGGCCGGGAGGGGGAACTGCCGGTGTACGAGGCTGTGCGCGTCTTGCGTGACGTGGCCGATGCGCTGGCGTACTCGCACAAGCACGGCGTGGTGCATCGCGACATCAAGCCCGAGAACGTCATGCTCTCCGGGCGTCACGCCGTGGTCACGGACTTCGGCGTGGCGAAGGCGGTGAGCGAGGCGACGGGACGCCAGCAACTCACCACAATCGGTGTCGCGCTCGGCACGCCGGCCTACATGTCTCCGGAGCAGGCCACTGCTGATCCCCACGTCGATCACCGCGCCGACATCTATGCCCTGGGCGCGATGGGCTACGAGCTGCTCACCGGAAGGCCACCCTTCATCGGCGGGTCGCCGCAGCAGGTGTTGGCCGCGCACGTCACGGAGACGGCGGAACCCGTGACGAAGCACCGGGCCTCCATTCCGGCCCCGCTCGCCGAGTTGATCGCGCGCTGTCTCGAGAAGAAGCCGGCCGACCGGCCGCAGAGTGCCGAAGAGCTGGTTCCCCAACTGGAAGCACTGCTGACTCCGAGCGGGGGGATGACGCCCACGGCGGCGCATCCAGGTGCGGTGCAGCGGCACAGCTGGCGCGGCGCGCGGCGCTGGATTGCGCTCGGCGCCGTCGTGCTCGCCACGTTGGCGGTCCCTCATTTGAACCGGGTTCGCCATGCCGGCACGGCGGCCGGTGCCCGTCGCACCACCGTCGCCGTGCTCCCCTTCGCAAACGAAGGCGTCGACAGTGCGCACGCCTACTTGCTTGGCGGGATGCACGAAGAACTACTGACGCAACTCGCCAAGGTCCCTGCGCTCACCGTGATCAGCCGTCGGTCGGTTTTGGGATACAAGGGAACCAATACGCCGCTGCGGACGATCGCGCGTGAACTGCAGGTTGGGTCAGTCGTTGAAGGGAGCATTCAGGTGGTGGGGAACCGGCTGCGCGTAAACTTGCAGCTGATCGACGCGGCGACGGACGCCCACCTGTGGGCCGAACACTACGACCGCAGCCTGGACGACGCGTTCGCCATCGAGAGCGACGTGGCGCGCCGAGTGGCGGGTGCTGTGGGCGCGGTGCTGTCCACACCGCAGTCGCGGCACCTCGCGACGGTCGATGGCCTGACGGGTCTCGCCAACCGTCGCGCTTTTTTGGAGGCGCTCGACATCGAGGTCGCTCGCGCTGCTCGCTACGGCCACGCCCTCAGCGTCATCATGCTCGATGTGGATCATTTCAAGCAGGTGAACGACACGCACGGACACGCTTCGGGTGATGCCGTGCTTGCGGCTGTGGGCGCCGCCCTGCCCAAGCACGTGCGCAAGGGCGACCAGG
>JBBTFF010000047.1:0-4268 GCA_038041995.1 Gemmatimonadota bacterium
TTTGCCGTCGATCGCTATCTGGCGACGCAGGCGCCCATCGAACTGACGCTCAGTCGCGCGCCGGCCGCGTCGGAAGGACGCCTCGCCGTCTTCGTCGGCACGTCGGACCTGACGGCGCTGTTCGAGGCAAGGGGGTCGAAGCTGGTCTTTCGCCCGAACGGCGTCGGCCTCCCGTCGGGTGAATCGGAACTCAAGGTCTTCCTCGTCAACGGCGCCGCGTGGAACGAGCTGGCCAAGATCCCGATCCGCGTGCTGACACCGCGCGGATTCGAGCAGTCGCAGTTCGACCCGGCGCTGGAACTGCGGAACACCGGACAGCTCGCCGAAGGGCACTCCGGCTCACAAACCCCGAGTACCCGGCCGACCTACCAGTCGCTCGCCGGGACATTCGGGTTGCAGACGTCGCACAAGCGCGACGGGATGTCGCTGACGTCGGACACGCACCTCCTCGGCGCCAACGAGCGAAGCGCCGCACTGCGGTTTGCGGAGCAGGGCGACCAGGCGTCACGCCTCGACCTTGCCGACTACGTGCTGCGGCTCGAGGGCAAGAACGCGGTGCTCTCGGTCGGGCAGGTGAGCACGGGGATGAACCGTCACCTGATCAACGGCTTCGCCAGCCGCGGGGTCACGGCGGTGGTCGCCGGGTCGCGCGCGCAGTGGTCGGTAGGTGTCGAGAATGGCACGAGCATCGTCGGCACCGACAACATCAGCGGCCTCGCCAACGGTGACCATCGTATCGTCTCGACCGGTCTCGCCTGGGAGGTGCTGCCCTCGCGCGCCGGTGCGCTGCACGTCGATGCGACGCTGCTGCACGGCTCGCTGTCGTCGACACCGGGATTCACCTCGGGTGGCATCATCTCCGCCGACCAGAGCGACGGCCTGGGCGTGCAGGTTGCGGCCAGCACCCCGTCGCAACGGTTGCGCCTCGCCGCCGGGTTGTCGAGCAGCAGCTCACGGTACGCTGCCGATCCGCCGCTCCTCTCCGGCGGTTCGATCATCCGGAGCCCGGCGCATCGCAAGGCTGCGCGTTACGCGGAGGTCAACGTCGGGGTGCTGCAGGACCGCAAGGTCTTTCGCACGGTGCCCGTGACGCTCAACCTGTCGCTGAATCACGAGCGCGTGGACCCGCTGTACCGGAGCGTCGGCATCTACACGCAATCGGACATGGCGCGCAACGGACTTGGCGTCAGCGGCAACATCGACGTCGTCAGCGTGCAGGTGGCGCACGGACGCACGACCGACAACCTCGACGACGTGGCCTCGCTCCTGACGAGCCGCACCCGATCGTCATCGGCGATGCTCGGCACTCCGCTGGCCGCGCTGCTGCGCATCACGCACCGCGCGGAATTGCTGCCGACGCTGTCATATGGCGTGCAGCGGATGCACCAGTTCGGCGCCGGCATCCCGACAGGCGGTCTGTTCACCGCGTCGGACATCCCCGACCAGCTGAGCCTGGTGCACGATGCCAGCCTGCAGTGGCAGGTGAAGCAGTGGCAGGTGGCGTACCGCGTGAACGTCAGCGACCAGGACAACCGGCAGCCCGGGCGCACGCTGGCCGACTTTGCGACGCAGACCCAGGGCGTCACCATCGGCGTGACGGCGAGTTCCACCCTCACGCTCGGCCTCGATCTTGGCCTCGAGCGCCAGGAGAACAAGGAGCTGTCGCAGGTGAACCACGTGCGACGCGCCGGCCTCACGGGCAACTGGCGCCCGACGCCGCTCACGACGCTCGATGGATCGGTGACCGTTTCGAGCACCAGGGATCCCGGCGCCGGCACCGATGCACACGTGTCGTCGATGCAGGCGGGCATCTCCCGTGGCATCAAGCTCTGGCGCTCGGCCGATGGCGCCCCTCGCGGGCAGGCGTTCCTCCGTTTCTCGCGACAGTCCAACGAACTGATCAACCTCGGTAGATTCTTCGCACCACCGTCGCAGCAGGGCAGCCTGTGGAACGTGGCGTCCGGTCTTTCCCTTCGGCTCTTCTAGGAGCAGCACGATGACGAGTCGACATGTGGTGCGTGCGCTGCTGGTGCTCGTTCCGGGCATCGGAGCCGCGCAGATGGGCCGTACGGACATTCAGGTAGCGCCGGCGGTGGTCAGCGTGAATACGCAGGGAGCGACGACGGCTATCCTGACCTTCAGCGGGGTGGGCAGCTACGCTCCCGCCGAGGGGATTTTTTGCGCGAGCGTGATCACGGTGCCGGATCAGGGCGTGCGCTGCGACCCGGCGACGATCTACGGGCAGGCGCCGGCCGGCGGTTCCCGCGCCGTGTCGGCGAGCGGCGTGTTCATGGACGTCATGTCCGTTCCGGCATCGGTTGCGCAGCGCGCGTATGAAGCCGCCCTCGCCGGACGACCGGCGAAGTTCTTCTACGTGCGCCGTTTCGTGGCGTCGTCGGCGACCAAGCTGTCCGGACCGGACCGATACGCGGTCGTCGGCTGCGTGCTCGGTGGCGGAGGAGCAAATGCTCCCTTCGCCCTGACGAACGTCCGCCTGCGCGTTGAACCGGAAGCGCCGGTGGTGTTCGTGAAGCGCGGTGACCGGCCGCCGCAGATGGTGGCGGAACTCGCCTACACGGGCACGGGACGACTGCGCGGACGCTGGGAGATCGTGCTGCCCGGTGAGGAGCGGCCGAGCCGCAACGACCTGATGACCGAAGGGTCGCTGCCCCCCGCCGAACGCGGGCTGCAGCGCCGCTACCGCGAGATCGAGCGATTCAACGTGCTGCTCCTGCCCACGGGACGGTTCAGCCTGCCAGGCCCGGATCCGGCGCGGCTGCCGACGTCGGTGGATGGATCGTATACGATCCTGCTGCGCATCGAGACGTCGGACGATGCACTCAGCGACACGAGGATCGTCGGCGCGGGCGGCACCACGGTGATCCACAACGGCGCGTCGGCCGGTTTCCCGATGCCGACGCTGCGCTACATCGTTGGCGCGAGCGGTGCGCGCGAGGCGCCGCTGCGCATTCCGCAGAACGTACGGTTGCGGCTGCCGGTTCGGGATGCGCTCGTCTCGCCCGACTCGGCGCTGGCCCTCAGCTGGACCGACGTGCCTGGTGCCGGGCGCTATCGCATCGAGATTGAGCAAGTGACGGACGGTGCGCGCGTGCTGTCGGCGATCGTCGCCGCGGGCACAGGCCGCTATGACGTGCCGCCGTTCGTGCTGGCACAGGTGGCGGGCGGCAGGGTGCGCTGGCGCGTGAGTGCGCTCAACGCCGCCGGCAGCGCCATCGGCCGCAGTGAATGGCGCAGGGTGCAGCGGCGATCAAGACCGTGACCGAGTCCACGGTGAAGGTCACGACGCATGCGCCTGATCGCGACTGCATCCACCTGAAGGTCTCCGGTTCGAGGAGGTGCAGATGAAGAAGGTCCCGGAATTTGAAACAGCGAAGGGTACGCCGAGCACGAAGACCAGAAGTGGCCCAAGCAGGCGCCATCGCCCCATGCAGCTGCTGGTTCGAACGATCGGTGCCATTTCGGGCACGCATTCCACCCATGTGAGGAACATCATGATTGAGCACGCACGCGACGGCCGACGCGAGTCTCGCCCGTTCAGGATTCCCGCGGTCGCGACGATGGCCGTCGCGCTGTTCTTCGGCACGATGACCGCGGCGCCGGCGGGGGCGCAGGCCCCTGCTCACACCGGCTCGCTGTCCGTCAAGAAGGTCGTGATCAACAACTCGGGTGGTCCGATCACCCCGCCGCCGACCTTCGCCACGACGACGCACTGCTCGCAGAATGCCGCGACGCTGCCCGTGCACACGCCGGTCGCGGTGCCGGGCAACACGACGGTGGCGCAGCCGGGACAGATCAACACGGGCCTCATCTGCTCCGTCACGGAAGTCGTGCCGCCGCCCATCAAGGGCCTCGCGGCGTGCAAGGGACGCGACGCCACCTGGACGGCGGCGTATTCGCCGCCGGAGACGATCGTCACGGGTCAGACCGCGCTCCTCACGGTGACGAACACGCTGACCTGCAACCCGCCCACGGGCGGCACGCTGCAGATCCACAAGTCCGTCGTCAACACGCTCAACGTGCCGACACCACCGAGCTTCAACATGGTCGCGTCCTGCACGGGGATGAGCCCGGTGCCGGTCACGGTGGCGGTCAATGGTACGGTGACGGTGCCGCCGGCCGGACAGATTGCCGGCGGGACGGTCTGCACCATCATGGAAACGCTGCCACCGCCGGTGCTCAACGTGAAGGCCTGCCAGGGTGGCTCCGCGTCGTGGGTGGCGAGCAACCCCGGCCCGCTGACGGTACAG
>JBBTFF010000047.1:4368-6047 GCA_038041995.1 Gemmatimonadota bacterium
CCAGGGTGGCTCCGCGTCGTGGGTGGCGAGCAACCCCGGCCCGCTGACGGTACAGGTTGCACAGACCACGGGCACCATCATCACCAACACGCTGACGTGCGACAAGGCGCCGGCCGGCGGTCACCTGACCGTATACAAGGTGGTGGTCAACTCCACCGGCGGGGCCGCACCGATCCCGCCAGTCTTCAACGTGACGGCACACTGCACGCTTGGCGGCGCACCGACACTGCACGTGACGCTGCCGGCTCCGGCGAACGGTGGTGTCTCGGCGGCCCCGCCGGTCGCGCTCGGCAGCACCTGCAGCATCACCGAAGGGCCGCTGCCTTCCATCGCCAACCTGCCGGCCTGCAAGGGCGCCACGGCCTCGTGGACGAAGAGTTACTCGGGCCCCGTGACGATTTCCGGAGGGGCAGCCGCGACCCTCACCGCCACGAACACGCTGCGCTGCGACCCGTCGTCCAACACCGGCTCGCTGAAGGTGATCAAGTCGGTGGTCAACGCCACGGGTGGGCCGGCACCGATTCCGGCGACGTTCGGGATGACGGCCACCTGCACGACGGGCCCGAATCCGGCCTTTGCGGTTGCGCCGGGCGCCACCGGCACGACGGTCAACGGCATCGCCGCGCCGAATCAGTGCGCCGTGTCGGAGGAGCGCCTTTTCCCGATCGCGATGGCGGAGGGCTGCCGCGGCCCTGCGTCGTGGACGACGGCGTACTCGCCCGCCCAGCCGGTGGCGATCACGGCCGGCGGCACGACGACGGTGACGGTTCGGAACACGCTCACCTGCGACAAGCCGACGAACGTCGGATCACTGAGGGTGATCAAGTCCGTGGCCAATTCGACCGGCGGACCGGTGACAATGCCGGCGGCTTTTGCGATGACGGTCACGTGCACGCCGTCCGGTCCGACGAACCAGCCCATCTCGGTTCCGCAGGGCTCCACGGGCACGACGGTCAGCGGCATTGCCGCGCCGAGTCAGTGCACCGTCACGGAGACACCGCTCGCCTCAATCTTGCACGCGGAAGGATGTCAGGGTGGCAGCGCGTCGTGGTCGACGGCGTACTCGCCCGCCCAGACGGTGGCGATCACGGCAGGCGGCACGACGACCGTGGCGGTTCGCAACACGCTCACCTGCGACAAGCCGACCAGCGGGGATTGTCCGAACCCCGGGATGAGCACCATCGGCTGCCGGGTGACGGTCACCATCAAGCGGTCGAAGGGGCCAAACATCTACTCGGTGCTCGCCTCGCCGGCAGCCACCTCGCCGACACCGACCCCGAACATCGCGCCGAGCACGTCGGCGAGCTGCGTCATCGCCGGCATGGCCATGATCAACCATGTGGCGTGCTGGTTCAACTACAGCACGAATCCCACGCCGGTCACGTTGACCGCGACTTCATCGGCGGGGGCGCTGCCGGCCGGCTTCTTCTGGTCGGGCGCCTGCAGCGGGTCCAGCCCGACGTGCCCGGTGAGCGCCAAGCTCATCATGCCGCCGAGCGTGATTGCGAACTTCCCGTAATCCAGGCTGTTCCGCCCGCCCACGTCCGCACTGTTGTCGAGTGCGGCGTGGGCGTCGGCGCAGTCATGCGCTGCGGGTCATCGCCGGCGAATCACTTCTTCGGGAAGACCAGCGCCAGCGCTTCCTCGGAGGTGAACATGCAGCGCCCGTTGTGGCCGCA
>JBBTFF010000048.1:0-7469 GCA_038041995.1 Gemmatimonadota bacterium
GACCTTGACGCAGAGGTTGCAGCCCTTGCAGGTCTCGGGATTGATGGTGACGGAAAGGAGACCCCCTGAACCCTTGCTCTTCCCTTCGAGCGCGTCGAAGAACGGCTTGGTGCGCGCGAGCGGAAAGTCGGCGATTCGCGCCTGCACGGCGTGGAACTCGACGTCGGTCGCCGCGCGGCGCTCGGCGTCCCAGCCCATCTTGCTCGCGACGTTGTCGTACGCCTTCGCAAACGCGTCCGACACCTTGACGGTCGGGTCCTTCTGCAGGAGCTTCTGCGCTTCCTTGGCCCAGTTCCTGGCCATGGGGCGGATGCGCTCCATGTGAATGCCGTTCGTCGCCATTTCCATGGCGGCGTTGAGCACGTCGTCAAAGCTGCTCACCAAGCCCGGGATGGCCGAGTCGGGGCACTGGATCCAGCACTGGGCGCACCCCGTGCACTTGTCCGCGAGGAACTCCGGCACCTCGAGGCGCACACCGCTCATGTCACGCACGGCGCCGGTGGCGGCCGGAATGGCGCTGATCGCCGCGAACGGATCGGCGATGCCGTCCTGTCCGATCTTGCAGACGGCGCAGACCTGCTCCCAGAAACGCCCTTCATGCCCGATGCCCTGCTGGGCATTGGGCGAGTCCATCAGCATCGGCATGTGCGGCACGTCGCCCTTGTCGGCGCCAAAGTCGCCGCCGACCGGCGTCACCGCCTTCACCTCGTCGTAGCCGCGGCGGATCACGCGGACGTTGTCGGCCACCACATTCGCACCGCGGCCGCCGAACTTCTTCTGCAACTGCTTTTCCATTCCCTTGAACAGCGCCTCTTCGGTCTGCTTCTCGCGCTCGAGCAGCGGCGAGGTGCGGAAGAAGGCGCCCATGAACGCCGCGCCCTGCATGCGGTAGCGCAGCTCCGCGTCCGACGCTTCGGCCATCGCGATGGCGAAGGCGTCGAGGCAGTACACCCTGATCTTCTTGTCGATGATCGTGCGGCGCGCCATCGCCGGCAGCGTCTGCCAGAAGGCCTCAGGCGTGAGATCCGTCTGGATCACGAAGACGCCGCCCTCCGCCAGGCCCGAGAGCGGGTCGCTGTGGCGGAAGACGTTCGGGTCGGGCGAGAGCACGACGTCGACATGCTTGAGTTCGCAGTTGAGCCGGATGGGCTCGTGCGCCAGCACGGCGTAGAACGTCGTCGGCTGCCCCTTCTTCTCCGAGCCGTACTTGGGGTTCGCCTTTATGTGCATGTCGAACAGCTCGAACGCCGTCATCGACAGGTTCTTGCCCATCGTGATCGCGCCCCAGCCACCCACCGAGTGAATGCGCAGCGCGGTGGAGCCCTTCGGCAGCAGGTTCACCTCGACGGACGGCGGCAGCGTGAGTGTCGACAGCATCGGATACCGGTCGACCAGCGTCTCCTGCCAGATCTGCAGCTTGGGCAGCTTGGTGCCTTCCCGGATGAAGTCGATGCCCAGGTAGACCTGGCGGCGCCCGGCGCCGCCCGGCAGCATGTTGTCGACTGCGGCGACGATGTCGCCCGGCTGCAGGTCGCGGCTGCCGAGGCCAAAGCAGGCCGAGAAGAAGTTGGGCACCTGTTCGGGACGCAGGGCGGTCAGCCCGCCGTGCACGTTGGCGTTGCGGCCATTCTCCGTGCCCTTGGCCATCGCGGCGCGGAGCTCGCGCAGCATCGGCGGATCGACGGCGAGCGGCTGGTCGGTGCGCTCCATCACCACGGCGCCCTTCTTGCCCGCGAGCATCCGCGTGATGAGGTCCGACGGGAACGGGCGGAACATCGTGAGGTTGAGTACGCCCACCTTGAGGCCGCGCGTTTCGCGGAGGTGGTCCACCACCGCCTCGGCGTTGCTCACCACGGAGCCCTGCCCGATGATCACCCACTCGGCGTCCTCGAGCCGGTAGCCCGACACGCGCGCGTACTTGCGCCCGGTCAGCGCCGCGTACGCGGCGAAGGCCTCGTCGGAAAGGTCGGCGATGTGGTCGAAGTAGAACGGCCGCTGGGCGGCGACACCCTGCGCATAGCTGTCCTGGTTCTGCACGACGCCCAGCATCGCCGGGTAGTCGAAGTCGAACATCTCGGGAATGCGCCGGCGCTGCTCGCCGAAGACGAGACGCTGCGCCGGGGTGGGACTCTGGATCAGGTCGGACGGGTCGCCCAGGTACTCCTTGATGAGCTCGCGCTCCGGGAGCTGCATCGACTCGACGACGTGGCTGGTGAGGAAGCCGTCCTGCGCGATGATGCCGGGGTTCAGCGACATCTCGGCGATCCGGTGCGCGATGACGTTGAGGTCGGCGGATTCCTGCACGTCCTTGGCGAAGAGCTGGAAGAAGCCCGTGTCATCCACCGCGTGGTAGTCGTCGTGCCCGGCGTGCACGTTGAGCGCGTGCTTGGTAATGGCCCGCGCCGCGACGTTCAGCACGTAGGTGAGGCGCTTGCCGACGGCGGCGTAGAGCGACTCGTGCATGTAGGCGATGCCCTGCCCGCTCGAGAAGTTCGTCGCGCGCAGGCCGGCCATGCTCATGCCGGCGGTCACCGCGGCGGCGGCATGCTCGCCCTCCGGCTCGAAGAACAGCAGCCGGCGGCCGTTGACGTTCTCCTTGCCCTCGGCCACCGCCTGCGCCCAGCCCTCGCCCATCTGGGTGGACGGCGTAATCGGATAGGCGCCGGCGGCTTCGCTGCCCGCGGTCTCGACGGCCACCACCGCAAAGGACCCGTCGAGCGCCTGGCGCACGCCGGGATACTTGGCCTTGCCGGCGTCGCCGGTCTTCGTCGCACTCATGCTGCCTCCGCACTACTCAGGACCGGCACACGCGCGAACTGGGCGCCGCGCAGCCAGACGATCGCGCCGGTCGGACAGCGCTCCACTGCGCCCTCCTCGGCCTCGACGATCTTGTCATAGTCGATGACTGCCACTCCACTCGCCACGCTGATCAGCCCCGGCGCGGCGTCCACCACGCACTTGCCACAGGTCGTGCACGCCACGGTGCACTGTTCCAGCACCCCGTCGCCCTGCACGAGGTTCTTGCACTGCACCAGCAGCGGATGGTCCAGCAGCTGGAGCACGAACAGGTCCTTGGGGCAGGCCACCACGCAATCGTTGCACGCGGTGCACTTTTCCACGTCCACCACGGGCAGCCCTTCCGCGTTCATGCGGATGGCGCCGAAGGTGCAGGCGCGCTCACAGTCGGCGAGCCCGAGGCAGCCCCACGCGCACCCCTTGCCGCCGCCGGCCACGGCCGCCGCGGCCTCGCAGGTGCCCAGTCCGCGGTATTCCGCACGCTGGACAGCGACGTCGGTGCCACCCGCACACTGCAACCGCGCCACCCGCTTGATCGCCTCGCCGGCGTCCACACCCAGGAAGTGCGCGATCTCGCCGATGCGCTCGGCGTTGGACACGGTGCACTTGGCCGGCTGGATCGCGCCCACCACGGCCTTCTCGGCGAACGCCCGGCACCCCGGCAGTCCGCAGGCGCCGCAGTTGGCCGACGGCAACATCGCCGCGACGACGTCGATGCGCGGATCTTCCCACACCTTCAGCTTCTTGTTGGCCAGCGCAATCAGGATGGCGAACACGAGCCCCGTGCCGCCAAGAATGAGAATGGCCTGGACGATCATCGCGACCTCGCGCGCTCAGCCATTGCTCGCGAGCCCCGCGGAATCGAGGAGCCACGACGCCAGCCGGTCGACGGCCTCTCCGGCCCCGATCGCCGGTGCACCCTTGGCGCCGTGCGCCCCGGGCACCGCAAAGGGCGTGCGGGCCAGATCAGCGAGCATCTTCAGGTCTTCGCCCATCTGCCAGGCACTGAAGCCTCCCACGGACTTCGACGGCGCCGCGGGCAGGAAGGGGACGGTCAGTCGCTGCCAAGGTTCCTTGCCCGCGGTCGGGTCGTGCATGAACGTCGCGGCGCCCTCGGGGAGGAGCGCGGCGATCGCCGGGCCCTCATAGCCCGCCATGCGGTCCAGCCCCGTGCCGTCCACCGTCTGCAGCACGAAGGTGCCCGGCGTAATGCAGCGCACCAGGGCGGCGCTCGGCGCGGCGCCGCGCACCACCAGCACGATCTTCTCGCGCCCGTCGGCGAAGTCGAGCAGCGCGCCGGCGTGCAGGTCGGCACCGTCCACCTCGACGACGAGCGGCGGCGCGAAGCGGCGCTCCGCCTTGTTCCAGGCGCGGAACTCGGTGGGATCGAGCAGGCGCTCGTGCTCGGCCGCCTTGTAGCGGCCGCCGCGCACCAGTTCGGTGATGATGATCGCGCCGAAGGCCTGGCCGGCCGCGGCGAGCGCGGTGTCGATGGTCGCGCCGAGCCTTCGTCCGGCGGTCACTTCGGCGACGGCCATCGTCTCACCCTGCGCGGAGACGTCGCGCAACTTCTTGACCGCCTTGGCCAGCACGGCCTGCGAGGCCTTGTCGGCCTTGGCGAAAGAGGGGAAGACGGCAGCGAACCTGCCGGCATCGATGCGCGACGCGGCGAAGACGCCTAGCTCGGTGGCGGCACGCGCCGCGCGCGCCGGGGCATCGGCGTTCTGCGCGGCGATGAAGGCGTCGGCCTGCGCCAGCGCACCCTGCACCGCGGCGCGGAACTCGGCAATGGGTTGCGCCAGCGCAGCCAGCGCCTGGGCAACGCGCGGATCAGACGGCATAGCGGGCGAACTCCTTTTCGAGCAGCGCGATGCGTTCGGCCGGCGTGCGCGGGGCCACGCGGCGCAACTCTTCGTATCGGGGCTTGGACGGATCCTTGTAGAACACGCCGAGGTGAATGCGGTCGGTCTGCTCGGCCATGGCGCGGGCGGCCGCGAGGTCGCCCGGGTCGTGGTGCACCTGCGAGGCATAGATCTTGTCGAGCTCGGGCGTCACCACGCCGTCGTCGTGCACCATGAGCGTGATGCGTGACGGGTCCTGCACCGCCGCCTGGAAGATGGTCGGCGTGTAGACCGGGCAGCGCTGCAGGATGCGCACGAAGCTGAAGCCCTTGTGGTGGTAGGCGGCGCGCAGCGTCGCGTACAGGTGCGCCGGCACCCACTCGGCCGTCTGGGCCACGAACGACGCATTGGTGATGCCCAGCGAGACGGCGATCGGGTTCAGCGGCGGGAGGATCGTGCCGTAGGGCTGGGTGTTGCTCTTGAACCCCTGCGGCGTGGTGGGCGACGTCTGGTTCTTGGTCAGCCCGTAGATGCCGTTGTCGAGCATCATGACCGTCATGTCGATGTTGTAGCGCAGGGCGTGCACCCAGTGGGCGGCGCCGATCGACGTGCAGTCGCCGTCGCCCATTGCCACGAAGACCGTCAGCTCCGGCCGGTGCAACTTGACGCCGGTGGCCACCGGCAGCGCGCGGCCGTGCAGGCCGTGGAAGCCGTACGTCTTCATGTAATGGGGAAAACGGCTCGAGCAGCCGATGCCCGAGACGAACACCGTCTGGTCGGGAATGAGCTGCTCGGCAGTCAACAGGCGCTGGACGGCGGTGAGCACCGAGTGGTCACCGCAGCCCGGGCACCAGCGCGCGCGCGCGCCCTCGTACTCCGACATCTCGTATTGGTGGTCCTCGCCCTGGTCGAAGACGGGGAGCAATCCGCAGGTATAGGTCACGCGGCACCTCCGTGCGGCAGGCGGCCGCGAATGGCTTCAAGAATGGAACCCGGGCGCAACGGCTCGCCGGGCACCCGCCCCCAGCAATCCACGTCCACGAGGGTCGCGTTGCGCAGCAGGATCGACAGCTGGCCGCGCCGGCGGCTCTCCTCGGTCACGAACGGATCGCCCATCTCGTCGGAGTAGTTGATCTCGACGGTCATCACCTTCTTGAATCGCGCGAAGATCTCCCGCAACCCCGGCTCGAGCGGCGACAGGAAGCGGCAGTGCATCGACGACACCTTGAGTCCCTCGGCGCGCGCGCGGTCGACCGCCTCCTCGATGGCGCCCTTCGTGCTCCCCCAGCCGACGACCAGCAGGTCACCGCTTTCCGCGCCATGCACGACCGGCGGCTTCAGGAGGCTCGCCAGCACCGCCATCTTGCGGCTGCGCATGGCCGACGAGTGCTGGTGGATGTCCGAACTGTAGGCCACCTTTGACCGATCATCGTGCGAGAGGCCCGTGAGCGTGAACATTCCGCCGGGCCGGCCGGGGATGATGCGCTCGCTGAGCCCGGTCTCCCTGTTCCAGTCGTAGGCCTTCTGCCCCTCGCGCACGGGCGCAAGGTCGAGCGGCGCCGCCTGCCAAGCCTCGTCGAGCGTCGGCTTTGGCCATGGTGTGACGCCCGTCGCCAGGTTGGCGTCGGTGAGCACCATCACCAGCGTGCGGAACGTCTCGGAGAGACGCCGCGCCGTGATCATGACGTGGAAGCACTCTTCGATCGTCGCCGGCGCCATGACGATGTGCGGGGCGTCACCAGTCTGCCCGAAGATCGACGCCAGCAGGTCGGACTGCTCGACCTTGGTGGGCAGGCCCGTGCTGGGGCCGCCGCGTTGCACGTTCACCAGCACCAGCGGCGTCTCGGTCATCACCGCGAGGCCCAGCATTTCGGTCTTGAGCGCAAGGCCCGGACCCGAGGTGATGGTGAAGGCCACCTTGCCCGCGTACGACGCGCCAATCGCGACGCCGGCGGCGGCAATCTCGTCCTCGGCCTGGTGCACGATGCCGCCGAACTTCTCGAACACTTCCGACAGGTAGTGCGACACCGAGGTCGCCGGCGTGATCGGGTACATGGCGCACAACTCCATGCCCGACGCGATGGCGCCCATGCCGATCGCCTCGTTGCCGTTCATCACCACCAGCGGCGTCTCGGCCGGGTGCGTCGGGATTTCGACGCGGAAGTCGATGTTGTCCTCGGCCCAATGGAAGCCGAGTTCGAGGAGGGCGACGTTCTGGTTGTACACCTCCTCGCTCTTCTTGCGGAAGGCGTGGGCGATCTGCTGCTTGATCAGTTCCATGTCGCGCCCGTAGATGCGGGCCAGCAGGCCCAGGGCGTACATGTTCTTGCCCTTCTTCGGGTTGTCGACGATGGTGAGGCACTCGTCCTCCATCGCGACGGGAATGATCCGATAGTGCTTGCCGGACAGTTCCTTCATGGCGGCATTCCACGCCTCCACAATGTCGGCGTCTTCGCTGCGCGCCCACTTGTCCTCGATGAGGAGGACGGCGTTGTCAGCCAGGGCGTCGACGCGGTGCCGCGCGAGGAGCACCTGCTCGTTGAACGCGATCACCAGTTGGGTCTGGTCACCCCAGTTGGTGACGGCGTGTTCGCCCACCCGGATGCGATTGCCGCTGGCCCCTTCGGGGACGCGCGGCGGCGGCTGGATCTCGGCGGGGATGAGTTCCACGGTCCAGACACCGTTGCCCATCTTGGCCGAGACGGCGCCGAATATCTGGCCGCACTTCTGGGCGCCCTCGCCAGAGTCGGAAACGATCTCGATCGTATGTTCGGAAACGCGCAGGACCTTTGGCGGGGCCGGGGCGGCGGTTGCGGCTGAAGATGCGGCTGA
>JBBTFF010000048.1:7569-24073 GCA_038041995.1 Gemmatimonadota bacterium
TGCGGCTGAAGATGCGGCTGAGGATGCGGCTGGCATGGTCGCGCGGACACCTCATTCAAGGATGGCGTCGGCTTGCGCGATCACGTCGAGCGAATGGTGCGTGGACGTGCATGCCGGGCTCGCTGTTCTGCAGAGCCGGGGGCGGCTGAAAGGCATGACACGCCCCCATTGGGGGCATCCTCGTCGACCGTCCACGACTGATCCAAATTCACCGGTGAAGCGGCGTGATGCTGTCGGGAGAGGCAGGGTTATTCGGAGGGGAAACCCCTACGGCGCTACAATCTCCGGAGCGGACGGCCTCCCTCGGTACGAGCGCGATGCGCCGCTCAGCTTGATTCGCCCCCCAGGGGGGACTTCCCGAGGCAAGCCTCCTCCGCTTTCCCCTACTGCTGGTAATGGCGACCATCGCCTGCCAATGAACCTCCAACGCGACCTTCTCTCGAGTCCCTGGAACAGTTGGCGGACTGGATCGCGCCGCGCTGTCCGCCACTCTCGCCCAAACGGCGTATATTGGCCGCGTCCGGCCGGTGACGTGATACGACCGGCCGGGGGACGTGGCATGCGTGACGCGCTACAGCAACTCAATGCGTCGATTGCCGACCGCTACCGCATCGAACGCGAACTCGGCGTCGGCGGAATGGCCACGGTCTACCTTGCGAACGACCTGAAGCACGATCGCGAGGTCGCGCTGAAGGTGCTCCGCCCCGAGTTCGCGGCCACGCTTGGCGCCGACCGCTTCGTCGCCGAGATCCGGCTCACCGCCAGGCTGCAGCATGCTAACATCGTGCCGCTTTTCGACTCGGGCGAGGCAGATGGGTTCCTCTACTACGTGATGCCCTACGTCGAGGGTGAATCGCTCCGGACGCGGCTCGAGCGCGAGAAGCGGCTCGATGTGGAAGCGACGCTCGCGATCGTGCGGCCGGTCGCGCAGGCGCTGGCGTGTGCGCACGCACTCGGCGTCGTGCATCGCGACATCAAGCCGGAGAACATCCTGCTGTCACGAGGGCAGTCGTTCGTCACCGACTTCGGCATCGCGCGCGCCGTGTCGGCAGCGGGCGCGGGACGAATGACCGCGACCGGACTCGCGATCGGCACGCCGGCGTACATGAGCCCCGAGCAGGCGCTGGGCGAGGCGACGGTCGATGCGCGAAGCGACGTGTACTCGCTCGGTTGCGTGATCTACGAGTTGCTCATGGGGGAGCCGCGTTCAGCGGGCCGACGGCGCAGGCGCAGATCGCGAGGCGACTCGCCGGGCCGCCGCCGCATCTCACGGGCGTGCCGACAGCCGTCGATGAAGTAGTGCGACGATCGTTGGCGACCGCGCCGCAAGACCGGTTTGCGACGGCGATCGCACTCGCCGATGCGCTCGAAGCAGCCGCGCGGCGGCCCCCGACGACCGAGAAATCCATCGTCGTGCTGCCTTTCGAGAACCTGAGTCCCGATCCCGACAACGCGTTCTTTGCGGATGGGCTGACGGAGGAACTCATCGCGGAGCTGTCAAAGGTCCGGACGCTCCGCGTCATCTCGCGCACTTCAGCGATGCAGTTCAGGGGAGCACGGAAAGGGGTGCCGGCGATCGTGCAGGAGCTCGGCGTGCACTACGCCGTCGAAGGGACAGTCCGACGGGCGGGTCAGAACGTGCGAATCACGGCACAGCTGATTGACGGGGCAACGGACACGCACCTCTGGGCGGAGCAATACACGACCACGCTGGACGATGTGTTCGCCATCCAGGAACGGCTGGCCCGTCGCATCGCGGAGGGGCTGGAGGTCACGCTGACCCCCCGCGAGAAGCGGCTGCTGGCGACGTTCCCGAGTACCGACCTGCGCGCCTACGAGGCGTGGCTGCGCGCGCGACAGGAGGGCTGGAAGTACACCAAGGAGGGTGTCGAACGAGCGCTGTCGCTGGTCGAGCAGGCGCTCGCGGTAGTGGGAGACGACGCGTTGCTGTACGCGGCGCTGGCCACCTTCCTCTACCAGAGCTACGACGTCGGCATCCGTCACGATGAGGAGACGCTGCAGCGGGCGGAGGAGTGCGCGTCTCGCGCTCTGGAGATGAACCCGAACGTCTCGCAGGCGCTGCTCGCGCTGGGCCTGGTGCGGTACAAGCGCGGCGACGTGCAGGGATTGATCCGCAACGCGCAGCGCGCGGTGGACCTGGATCGGAATAGCGACGCGCTGGGGCTCCTCGGTCTTGTACTTTCGGAAGCGGGGAGGATGCCGGAGGCCCGACGGTTCGCCGAGGAGTTTCTTGCCCGAGATCCGCTGACGGTCACCGCGCACTTGAGCATGTGCAATACCGAGATGTTCAACGGCGAGGCGTATGCCGCCGTCGAGCGGATCCGCGGCGCGGTTGAGCGACTGGCCCCTGACGAGCCCTTCCCTCTCTTCTGGCTGGGCCAGGCCCTTGGCTACGCGGGACGGGACGAGGAAGCGCTCGCCGTGTACTGGAAGGTCGCGAAGATGAAGGCCGCGCTGTTCTCCCCTTGCGGCGAAATGGCCTGTCGGGCGCTGGAGGGAGACGGGGAGGGGGTTCTGGCGGTCCTGGACTCGAGCGAACTCCGCGCGATGGCAGCGACGGATACGACCGGCTCCATCTTCCTCGCCAACCACCTGGCGCTGGTCGGCGAGACGGAGGAGGCGCTCAGCTGGATCGAGCATGGCATCGACTGGGGTTTCACCAACCACCGGTTCCTCGACGAGCACGACCGCTTCCTCGCCCGTCTGCGCGGAAGCCCCCGCTTCGAGGCGCTGCTGGAACGGGCGCGGGAGAAGGAACGGGCGCTCGAGGTCTGACCCGCGCGCGCTTGACCGAGGCCGCGACGCAGGACGCGACGCAGGACGCGTTGCGCCCCGACGCGCACCCTGAGAGACTTCCCTTGGTGCGCCCGCTCATCTGCCTTCTCGCGATCAACGCGTCGCTCCACGCGCAGGGCCTGACGGCCCAGGCGGCACCACCCGCCGCTGGCCCCGCCACGGCCAGCTATGTGGCGGTATCCGTGAACGGCGGGAAGTTGCCGTCGCGCGACAAGGTGTCCGACAGGGACGGCACGCAATACGTGGTGGAGTTCGACGAGCTGGTGCTCGCCCTCAGGCCCGGGTACCAGTTTCGCGCGGCCCTTCGTTACCGACAGACGCTGGCCCTCAAGGGATCGTCGATCGGCCGAGACCCGATCCAGCGCATGACGGTCTACGGTCGCTACGAGGTGCACGGCAACGCCCTGCGTTTCGTCCCCGACCCCAAGCGCGGCGGCAAGGGGATCGAGATCCTCGACGGCACGTTCACTGCAGGACGCATCGACGTGCCCTTCTTCTATAGAAACGGTCAGGTGACGCGAAAGGCGCAGATGGTGCTGAAGCGGGACGCCTCGCGCTTCTAGCATACGCAACTTCGCTTTGTCTCTCACGAAGACCGGAGCCCGGTCTACCCGCGAAACTCCTTCGGCACGAGCAGCTGCTCGATCCCCTCGTACACCGCGATCAGGTGCCTCACGTTCGACACGAAGTCGATCCTGCTCACGTCGATCTCGAGCACCGGCCCGCGGTACCATCCGCTGGCCCGCAGGTTCGCCACGAACTCGTCGTAACGCGGGTTGAGCGCCCGCACCAGGCGCAACAGCCCCTCGGGGACCTCGTTCTCCGAGCCGCCTTCCTCGTCGCGCTGCCGGTCGCCGATGTTGCGCACCAGGTTCTCCACCGGGCTCTTGAGGATCACCAGCAGCCCCGGACGCACCAGCGGCCGGAACTCCTCCTCGAGCCGGGCATCGATGATCTTCAGCGCCTCCGCCGTCAGGTACGGCTCGTCCATGTCGCGGTGCAGCACTTCGCAGAAGGCGTAGCGGTCGGCCAGCGGTGAGCCGTCGATGCAGGTGGACGCCAGCAGGTGCGGCATGGCCTGCAGCTGCATCTTGCGCAGGTCCAGGTACGCGTGCTGGATGTCGAGCGCGGCCTGCTCGACGTGCCGCTTGGCCGACTGCAGCGCCGGGCTGCCCGGCGCTTCCACGCCCTGCGCGACAATGAAGTCGTTGATGGCGCCGTAGTAGCGCCCCAGCGTGCGCTTGGCCGAGTTCTTGGCCGTGGCCAGCAGCGGAACGAGGGACGCGTTCTGCGCGAGGTGGTCCTCGAACCCCTCGTCGGGAAGCTCGAACAGCGCATTCATGCCCGTGCTGTAGGCCAGGAGCTTCACCAGCGAACTCTTCCCCGCCCCGATGTTTCCCACGCAGGCAATGAGCGTCTGGTGCCGCGCGAGGTACGTCAGCAGCCGGCGCTCGACGCTGGTGAGGCGGCTGGCAATCTCGTGGCGCCGGATGTTCGGGTCTTCCTGCACCTGAAGGACGCGTCCGGTCTCGCCGCTCACGAGTTCAGCTTCCTCGCCGCGATCATGCGGCGCACCTTTTCCCGGATGGTGCCCGCCGCCACGTGCACGTAGTCGGGGTGGTCGTGCATGTCGATCTCGGCGGGAAGGATCACGATGTCGGCGTCGGGCGGAACGATGGCCAGTTCCTGGTACTTGCGCAGGGTGCCGCGCCAGTTGGTCGACAGCGCCTCGTAGCAGGCGTGGATTTCCTGCAGGTACTGCTCGGTGATGGTCTTGGCGTACTCGTCGCCCGCCGCGGCGCGCGCCGCGCGCCGTTTCTCGAGCAGCGCCGGCTCGGTGCGCAGGTAGACGGTGAGGTCGGGCAGCCGGATGCGCTCGTGCTGCAGCGTCTGGTGCAGGAGCGTGCTGTACAGCCGCGCGTGCGCCGGCGCCAGTTCGCCGGCGGCGATCATGCGCTTGACGAAGACCTCCGGGCCGTCGAGGAACGGCCGGTCCTCGAGCACCAGCACGCCGAGCTTCTGCTCGCGCGTCATCAGGTGCCGGATTTCGCGCTGCTGCAGCACGCGCATGTGCAGGAACGCCGTCTCCGTGGGAAAGATGTTCGCCACCCGGTCCTGGTAGAACAACGCCAGGCACTCGTCGGTGAGCGACCCCTTCTCCACCCGCTCGGTGAAGGCATAGGTGTCGGAATTCTCGATCAGCAACTGGAGCTCGCGCCGGTACGGCGGCGCGGCGAGGGCGTTCATGAGCGTCGTCTTCCCGGAGAAGAGGTTGCCCATGATGCCGATGTGGAAATTCATGGCGTCAGTGCTCCGCGTCCCATGCCGGGACCGCTTTCTGTGCCCCTGCCCCTGCCCCTGCCCATCATGATTTGGCCTTCTCCTTTTCCCAGGAGTCCCGCAGCGTCACCGTGCGATTGAACACCAGCGCCCCCGGCGTGGAGTCTTCGTCGGAAACGAAGTAGCCGGTGCGCTCGAACTGGTACCGCGTGCCGACGGCGTCGCCGGCGACGCTCGGCTCCACCTTGGCACCCTTCAGCACGATCAGCGAATCGGGGTTGAGCACCGAGGTGAAGTCCAGGCCGTCCGGCACGTCGTCGGGATCGGGAATCGTGAACAACTTGTCGTAGAGGCGCAGCTCGCAGTCGACGGCGTGCGCCGCCGACACCCAGTGGATGGTGCCCTGCACCTTGCGGGCGTCGGGGGCGTTGCCACCGCGCGTCTCGGGATCGTAGGTGCAGCGCAATTCGACGACCTCGCCCGCGGCGTCCTTGATGACCTCCCGGCAGGTGATGAAGTAGCCGTAGCGCAGCCGCACTTCGCGCCCCGGGGCGAGCCGGAAGAACTTCTTCGGCGGGTCTTCCATGAAGTCGTCGCGCTCGATGTACAGTTCGCGCGAGAACGGCACCTTGCGCGACCCGGTCAGCGGCACATCGTGCGGGTAGTAGGACGCCTCGAGCTCGTCCACCTCCCCCTCGGGGTAATTGGTGATCACCACCTTGAGGGGCTTCGTGACGCACAGCGCGCGGGGCACCCGCATGTTGAGGTCGCTGCGCACCGCGTGTTCATACGCCGCCATCTCGGTGCGCGCCGGCTTGCGGGCGACGCCCACGCCGTCGGCGAACGCCCGGACGGCCTCCGGCGTCACGCCGCGCCGGCGGATGCCGGCCAGTGTGTGCAGGCGCGGGTCGTCCCATCCGGTCACGTGCCCCTCGTCGACGAGCCGCAGCAGCTTGCGCTTGCTCACCACCGTGTAGTCGAGCACCAGGCGCGCGAACTCGGTCTGCTCGGGCGGCTTCTCGAAGCCCGCCTCGCGCACCAGCCAGTCGTAGATGTCCTTGTTGTCCTTGAACTCCAGCGTGCACAGCGAGTGCGTGATCCCCTCGATGGCGTCGCTGAGCCCGTGCGCGTAGTCGTACAGCGGGTAGATGCACCAGGCGTCGCCACGGCGGTAGTGCGTGGCGTGACGGATGCGGAGCAGCAGGGGGTCGCGCATGATCATGTTCGGGTGCGCCAGGTCGATCCTGGCACGCAGCACGTGCGCCCCGTCGGGGAACTCGCCGGACTTCATGCGCGCAAGCAGGTCGACGTTTTCCGCCACCGGCCGGTCGCGGTACGCGCTCGGCGTTCCCGGCGTGGTCACGGTGCCGCGGTGCGCGCGAATCTCGTCCTCCGTCTCGCTGTCGACGTAGGCCTTCCCCTTGGTGACCAGGCGGACGGCGATGTCGTACAGCTGTTCGAAGTAGTCGCTGGCGTAGTACTCGGCGTCCCACTCGAAGCCCAGCCACCGGATGTCGCGCTTGATGGCCTCGACGTACTTGATGTCTTCGGTGAACGGGTTGGTGTCGTCGAAGCGCAGGTGCACCCGGCCACCGAACTCCCGGGCGACGCCGAAGTTCAGGCAGATCGACTTGGCGTGCCCGATGTGCGGATAGCCGTTGGGCTCGGGGGGGAACCGCGTGCAGATGGGCCGGCCGAACTTGTCGGACACCTGGTCGTCGGCGACCATGTCTCTGATGAAGTCCCGGCGAGGGCTCTCCGTACTCACGTGTGCACCTGGGATTGGGGGTCCAGCCTTCGAACTTGGGGAAAATACACCCGCGAACCGAGGTTTGGCGTGTCCGGCCGGGGCCCGAGAGGCCTCTCACGAAGACCGGAGTCTGACGGAGGACACGGAGTACGACAATTCAAGGGGGCGTGACGAGACAATCCTGACCGCCACGCCCCCATTGAGTAGTTGCCTCCGCGTACTCCGTAACGCTCCGGTCGTCGTGCGAGACCCCGAGATTCAGAAGCCCGGGCGGAGTTCCACCACGCCAGCCGTCCCCGGCACGGCCGGATCACTGTCTCCCGGACCATTGGGTCCACCCGTACGCCGTTTCGCGCTGATTGAATCGATTGACAGCGCCACGAACGCCGTCACGTCGAGGTGCTTGTCGGGGATCGGCTCATAGTCCGGGCCAACGGCGCGACCGGGGAAGTACCGGCTGATCATCCCCTCCAGCAGTGCCCGCTGCCGGTCGGACGACGGCTGCGCGGCGGCCGCGTGGCAGAAGCAGACCACGCTGCGATAGTTCACCGAATGGTTGAATCCGCTCTTGGAGTACACCAGGCCGTCGCAGATCGTGACCGTCACGCAGACGGGCTCGCCGCTGGCCACCGCGCGCATCAGGCGGCTGTGGTGCGCGCCGTGCAGGTACAGCTCGCCGGGGGTGGCCGGGTCGAAGTGATACGTCATGGGAATCACCACCGGCCCCTCGGCGTCGGCGATGCCGACGTGGGCGACGATGCCCGCCGCGAGCATCGCCGGCGCGTCGTCGGTGGCGGCGCGCTCCTTGTGCACGTTCAACCGGGCGCGATTGGTGGCGGCGGACGCGGGGTCGGTCATCGTCGCTATGGCCCGATGCGGCGCACGGACAGGACGCCGGGAATGGCGCGCAGTGTCGTCAGCATCGACTCCGGAATCTGGCCGTCGATGTCGATCAGCGCGTACGCCACGTCGCCACGCGACTTGTTGAGCAGGTTCGCGATGTTCAGGTTTGCCGCCGCCAGCGCGGTGGACACCTGTCCCACCATGTTCGGGACGTTCTCGTTGACGACCGACATGCGCGAGGCACCCGGCGTTCGCGGGAGCACGGCCTCGGGGAAGTTCACGGAATTCCTGATGTTGCCGTGCTCGAGCATCTCCCGCAGGGCATCGGTCACCATGATGGCGCAGTTTTCCTCGGCCTCATGGGTGGAGGCGCCGAGATGCGGCAGGGCCACCACCTTGGGATGCTCCTTGATGGCGTTGGTCGGAAAGTCGCAGACGTACCGCGCGAGCGTGCCGGCGTCGAGGGCACTGGTCACCGCGGCCACATCGACGATGCCGGCGCGCGAGAAGTTCACGATGGTGCCGCCCGGACGCATCAACCGGAGTCGCGCGGCGTTGACGAGTTTCTTCGTCCCGTCGACCAGCGGAACGTGCACCGTCACCATGTCGGCACGCGCGAACAGGTCATCGAGCGACAGCGTGCGCTCCACGCCGGACGTCAGCTGCAGCGCGCGGTGGACGGTAAGGTCCGGGTCGAATCCGACGACGCGCATGCCAAGGCCGTGCGCCGCGTTCGCCACCTCGACGCCGATCGCCCCGAGCCCGATCACCCCCAGCACGCGCCCAGGCAACTCGTGACCGACGAACTGCTTCTTGCCCTTCTCCACCGCGAGTTCCAGCGCATGGTCGTCTCCCGGCAAGCCGCGCACGTAGCTCCATGCTTCGCAGATGTTGCGGGCCGAGAGCAGCAGTGCGGCGACGACCAGTTCCTTGACGGCGTTGGCATTCGCCCCGGGCGCATTGAACACCGGGATGCCGCGCTTCGACATCGCGGCCACCGGCACGTTGTTGGTCCCCGCCCCGGCCCGCCCGACGGCCTTCACGCTGGCGGGAATCACCATGGCGTGCATGTCCGCCGAGCGCAGCATGATGGCGTCGGGCTCGCCGACATCCGCCGCGACCTGATAGCGGTCACGCGGAAACCGGGTCAGCCCGCGCTCTGAAATGTTGTTGAGTGTCAGAACCTTGAAAATCGTCATGCGTGCGTGCGCTCGAAGGCGCCCATGAAGTCGACCAGCGCGTCGACGCCGGCCATCGGCATCGCGTTGTAGATGCTGGCGCGCATGCCACCCACCGATCGATGGCCCTCGAGCGTCTCGAGGCCGGCCGCCTTGGCGAGCGCGAGGAACGGCTTGTCCAGCGCCGGGTTCGCCAGCGTGAATGGCACGTTCATCCACGAGCGGGCATCCCGCTCGACCGGGTTCGCGTAGAAGGGCGAGCCGTCGATCGCCGCGTACAGTTTTTCCGCCTTGGCGCGATTGCGGTCACCCATGGCGGCGAGCCCGCCCTGCCGCTTGAGCCACTGGAACACCAGGCCGGCGAGGTACCAGGCGTACGTCGGCGGCGTGTTGAGCATCGAGCGCTCCTTGGCCACGGCCGCGTAGTCGAGGACGCCGGGGGTGTCGGCGCGGGCGCGGCCCAGCAGGTCGTCGCGCACGATCACGACGGTGAGGCCCGCCGGCCCGATGTTCTTCTGCGCGCCGGCATAGATCACGCCGAACTTCGAGACGTCGATCGGCCGCGACAGCAGCGTGGACGACATGTCGGCAACCAACGGCACGTCGCCGGCGTCGGGCACACGATGGAACTCCACGCCGCCGATGGTCTCATTCGGCGTGTAGTGCAGGTACGCCGCATCGGCCGATCGCATCCACGTGGCGAAGCCCGGTATGGAGCAGTACGGCTCGCCGGGGTCGGCCGCGACATGCACGGTCGCATGGCGCCGGACCTCGCCCACCGCCTTCTTCGACCACGCACCGGTATTCACGTAGTCGACGGTCTGGCCGGCGGTGGCGAGGTTGAGCGGTACCGCCGCGAACTGCATCGTCGCGCCGCCCTGCATGAACAGCACCTTGTAGTTGGCGGGCACCGCCAGCAGCTCGCGCAGGTCGGCTTCCGCCTGCTCGGCGATGCCCACGAACGCCTTGCTGCGATGGCTCATTTCCATCACCGACATGCCGGTGCCCTGCCAATCGAGCATTTCCTCGCGAGCCTGCTCCAGCACTTCGAGCGGCAAGGCCGCCGGGCCGGGACTGAAATTGAAGACGCGTGTCATTGAATGCGTGCGGGTGGTCGAAGCGACGTTCGGCGCGGAGTCTGAAGCGTGGAGTATACCCAGGCCGCACGCGGGACGCGACGCCCGTTCAACTCGCCTATATTTCCTGCATGCGTGGTCTCCCGCTCCTGCTCCTCTGCTGCGCCGCCCTCGGGGGCGCCTGCCATCGGTCGAATCCGCTCCTCGCACCCGCGCCCAAGGGACTCGACGCCGCGGGCCCCGACAGCTTCGTCGTGCGTGTCACGACCACGCGCGGCCCCTTCGACCTGAAGGTGCACCGCGACTGGTCGCCCCGCGGTGCCGACCGCCTCTTCTGGCTGGTGAACAGCCGCTACTACGACGGCGTGCGCTTCTTCCGCGTCGTCCCGAACTTTGTGGTGCAGTTCGGGTTGTCGGGCGACACCGCGGTGAGCCGGTCGTGGCGCGACATGCGCTTCGCCGACGACACCGTCAAGCGCGGCAACGTGCGGGGCACGCTGTCGTTCGCCACGGGCGGCCCCAGCACGCGCACCACGCAGCTCTTCATCAACCTCAGGGACAACCGGCGCCTCGACGCGATGGGCTTCAGCGTCGCCGCACAGGTGGTGGCCGGCATGGACATCGTGGACTTGCTGTACCAGGAGTACGGCGAAGGGCCGCCGCACGGCAAGGGGCCAAGCCAGGACCTGATTGCCCGGGAGGGCGAGGCGTACCTGGCGCGCGACTTCCCGAAGCTCGACAAGATCATGAAGGCCCGCGTCGTGCAGCGGTGGCCGTGAGCGGCGCCCCATGACAGACCAATCGATGAGGTCGACCACCGATTCGGCGCGGTCGCCGTCCGCGGACGCCCTGGCCGCGCTGCTCGCGCCGCGATCGATCGCCGTGGTGGGTGCGTCCCGCAACGCCGCGCACATCGGGCACGAAATCCTGTCCAACCTGATCGGATTCGGGTTTACCGGTGCGGTCTATCCGGTCAATCCGCGCGCGTCCTCGATCTGCTCGGTGCGCGCGTATCGCTCGATCGCTGACGTTCCCGAGGCGTGCGACATGGCGGTCATCGTCGTGCCCAAGGAACAGGTGCTCGACATCGCCGAGCAGTGCGGGGCGGCGAAAGTCCGTGGCCTGGTCGTGATCTCGGCCGGTTTCCGCGAGATCGGCGGCGACGGTGCCGACCGCGAGGCGCGCCTCGTGGAGATCGTGCGCCGGCACGGCATGCGGATGATCGGCCCGAACTGCATGGGCGTGGTCAACACCGATCCCGCGGTGGCGATGAACGCCACGTTCGCGACGACGATGCCGCCGTTCGGCCATGCGGCCTTCGTGTCGCAGTCTGGCGCGCTCGGGCTCAGCGTGCTCGACTATGCGCGCGAGTACGGCATTGGCATTTCGCAGTTTGTTTCGGTCGGCAACAAGCCTGATGTCAGCGGCAATGACCTGCTCCTGCTCTGGGAGCACGATCCGGCGGTGCGCCTGATCCTGATGTACGTCGAGAGCTTCGGGAACCCGCGCCGGTTCCTCGAGGTCGCGTCGCGCATCACGAAGACGAAGCCGATCATCGTCGTGAAAGCAGGGCGTTCCCGTGCCGGCGCACGGGCGGCCTCGTCGCACACCGGCGCCCTCGCCGCCAACGACGTGGCAGTCGAAGCGCTGCTCGCGCAGGCCGGGGTGTTGCGCGCCGGTTCGGTTGAGGAGCTGTTCGACATGGCCATGGGCTTCGGCGTGCGCGCCATGCCGCGTTCGCGCCGCACCGCCGTGCTGACCAACGCCGGGGGGCCCGGCATTCTCGCGGCCGACGCCATGGAGACGCAGGGCCTGGAACTGGTCGACCTGAGCCCGGCGACCGTGGAGGCCTTGCGGCCGCTCTTTCCCGTCGAGGCGTCCATCCGCAATCCGCTCGACATGATTGCGTCGGCCACGCCGGCGGGGTACAAGGCGGCGCTCACCGCGTTCCTTGCTGATCCGGCCATCGACGCGGTGGTACCGATCTTCGTGCCGCCGTTCGGCGTGCGACAGGAGGACGTGGCCGAAGCGATCGTCAGCGCGGCGCAGACCGAACCCGGCAAGCCGATGCTCGCGGTGTTGATGGGACGCAAGGGACTTCCGCAGGGGCGCGCCGAACTGCACGAGGCGGGAATTCCGGCATACATCTTCCCGGAATCCGCGGCCCGCGCGCTCAACGCCCTTAACCGCCAGCGCGAGTGGGTCGAGCGCCCCTCGGCCGCCGTTCGGCGTCGTGACGTCGACCAGGCCGCCGCGGCGCACATCCTCGATGTTGCGCGGCGCGAACAGCGCGAGCAGCTGACCCTGGTCGAATCCCTCGCCCTGCTTGGCGCATACGGCATTCCCTGTGCCGCGGCAAGATACGCCGCCCAGGCCGGCGAGTTACTCGCCACGGGTGACGCCGTGGGCTACCCGCTGGCGATGAAGCTGGCGTCGCCTGACATCATCCACAAATCGGACGTCGGGGGCGTGCGCCTGGGACTGTCGACGCCCGAGGCCCTGCGCGAGGCCTGGGACGCGATGATGGAGGAGGTTCGGCAGAAGGCCCCCGACGCGCGCCTCGAGGGCGTGCTCCTGCAGCGCATGGTCGAGGGCGGGCGCGAGACGATCGCCGGCATCGCGCGCGATCCGGGCTTCGGTGCGCTGATCATGTTCGGGCTTGGCGGGATATTCGTCGAGGCGATGCAGGACGTGGTGTTTCGCATCGCGCCGATCGACGAGACCCAGGCGACCGACATGCTCCACGGCCTGCGGGGGGTCGCCGTGCTGCGGGGCATTCGTGGCGCCGCACCTGTCGATGAAGGCGCGCTCACCGACGCCCTGTGCCGGCTCGGGCAACTCGCCGCCGATTTTCCGCAGATTGCCGAACTCGACATCAACCCGCTGCTCGCCTTCGCCCACGGGGCGATCGCGGTCGATGCGCGCGTGCGAGTGGCGCGCGGGTGACGGCTCGCGTCACCCGCACGAGCGCCGGCGCCTGACCGGCGACGTCAGCAACAGCGGCGCCACCCGCCTCAGCGGGCGAAGAACTCCCTCGCCATCCGCTCCGACTGCGCGGCGTCGAGCCGTTCGAACTCGCCGCGGGACAGCGGCTCGTCACCGGGTGCCCCTTCCGGCGCGTCCTTCGACAGATCCTTCATCATGCTTCGGAAGCGGTCGATGTCGTCCTGGAACATCGCCACTGCCGACTTCCCGATCTTCAACTGTGGCACCTCGACGTCGAGGTTGTCGGCGTCGATCACGCACACCCAGTTCTTCTGGTACGGGGTCATCTCCAGCGCCTCGCAGCCTTCAGCAAGCACCGCGTTGGTCTTCACCACCCGGCCGCTCACCGGCGCATTGAACTGCACCCGCCGGCGCCCCTGCCGCACGCCAAAGAGCGGCCGCCCGGCCTTCACGGTCATCCCGACGCTCGGGAATTCGATCGCGTCGATCGGCCCGAGGAGCTTCTTCGCGAAGTCGTCCAGGCCGACCTTCACCGATCCATCCTGCGCCATGCTCGCCCAGCAGTGCCCCGCGGCGATCATCGCGCCCCCGGGAATGGAGAACTCGCCCTTGCGCACCCGATCCGCCTCGGGCAGGTGCGTGACGTGCACTCTCGGCTTCAGCAGCCGCTCGATCCGGCTCTGCCGGCGGAAGAGCGACTTCTTGACGAACGCCAGCAGTTCGTCCTCCGTGAAGGGTTTCTGCACATAGTCCATCGCGCCGTATTTCATGCAGTCCACGGCCGTCTCGACGGTGGCAAACCCCGTGATGATCACGACGTCGATGTCGGGACGCATGTGCTTGACGGCCTTCACGACCTCCAGCCCGTCCATCGCCGGCATCTTCAGGTCGGTGAACACGAAGTCGTAGTGGTGCGTCTGGACCAGCCCGAGCGCCTCCTGGCCCGTCTCCACGGTGTCCACGGAATAGCCGTCAAGCACCAGGATCTTGCGGAAGCTGTCGAGGATCACCTCTTCATCGTCAACGCACAGGATGCGTGCGACGGGGTCCTGCACCTCGGCGCGCTTCAGGGATTTCGCCTCGCGTGAGACATCGAGCGTCAGGCTGACGGCCAGCGCCTCCTCGCGCGCGCGCCGCTTGTTCTTCTCACTTACTCTCCGCGTGACTGATCGAATGGCCAGGTCGGCCAGGACAAACAGCACAAGAGACGCGAACAGGAAAAGCGGCACCATGACAAGTCTCCTTCACGAAAAGGACGCTTCACAGCCGGTCCGAGCTGCAGGAACTCAGCTGCTGCAATTCGTACTGCAACTCCGAGGGAAGCACCCGGTAGAGCCAGCCCTCGAAGTAGGGATCGCGTTCCATCACCGCCGGCGTCGACGCCACGCCGCGGTTCACCTCCACGATCCGCCCGCTGACGGGGCAGAGCACGCCATGGTCCAGGCCATCGGTTGACGTGATCGTCGCGCAGCTGCTCCCCTGAACCACCTCCTCCCCGACCGCGCCAAGCCTCACGTCCTGGATGGCATCGACGGTCTTCAGGAACAGGTCGCTGACCCCGACCAGGACCGTGCCGGTACCCTCCAGCGAGACCCAGCTGGCGTAGCCCAGGCGATAGTATTTCGCCGGGCAAGGCACATAGGCGAGCGACACCGGCCGTTTGGTCGCACTGGCCGCCAGCGCCGCGTCCTGCAACCGGGCGTAGTGCAGGCCGCGCCGCACGGCCACGAGCAATTCATCCGCGGTGAACGGCTTGGGGATGAAGTCGATGGCGCCGGCATACAGGGCCTTCACGGCGTTCTCCATCGTCGACATCCCCGTCGACATGATGACGGGCGTCCTGACCTGCCGGCGACCGAGGTCCGCCAGGAACTGGAATCCGTCGACGTCGGCCATCATCACGTCGCAGATGATGAGCCGGTACGTGCACCGCGCGAGTCGCGCCGTCGCCGCCGCCGCGCTCTCGGCCACGTCCACCGACATCCCTTCGGCGCCGCAGACGCGCACGACGGCCTGCGTGATCACCAGTTCGTCATCGACGACGAGGATGTCGCGTGCGGTCTTCATGGCTCCACCGGGATCCGGATCACGAACGTCGTGCCCGCGCCCACCTGGCTCTCCACGATGATCGTGCCGTTGTGGTTGTCGATGATCCCCCAGATGACGGCCAGCCCCAGGCCGGTGCCCTTCTGCCCCTTCGTCGAATAGAACGGCTCGAAGATCCTCGGCAGTTCCTCTTGCGCGATGCCGCTGCCGGTGTCGCGCACCCGCACCTCGACGAACTCCCGCTCTCCCGATTCATCGACGACGGCCCAGCGTTGCCACGTGCATTGCCGGTTCGTGCACCCTTCGACCATCCCCTTGCCCGGCACCTCGAACGTGAAGATCGCCGAGCCGCAATCGGGACACGATGCGGCGTCGACGAGCAGCGACGCGGAACACTCCGGGCACATCACCTGCGTCGCCTTGGTGGCTTCGGGCGCGATGCCGAACTGGTGCCGCGTCTGTCCGTACATCGGGTCGCGGTAGATGAAGCCCTCGTTCCCACCCGAGACCACCTTGATCCGGATGGAAGGCTTCCCGTCGATGCGGACCTCCGCGTTGATCAGGCTGTGCCGCTTGGGGCACTGCGCCTTCTTGATCTGCGTGATGCCGACCGGTGACAGCTTGAGGTGCGACGTGGTGACCGTGATGGTCCCCCCGAGCGCCTCGGGCCCGATGGCGTCGGCGGCGTTGACGAACAGGTTGATGAACACCTGTTGCATCTGGTTCGCATCGACCGTGACCAGCGGCACCTCGGCGCCCAGCGCCTTCACCAGCTTCACGTGGTTGAGCGCGAGCTGGTTCTCGGTGACGAGGGCGGCGCGTTCGATGATCTCGTTCACGTCCGCCGGGCCCTTCTTGGGCACCGACTGGCGGGCGAAGTCGAGCAGGCTCTTGACGATCTCGCGGCAGCGGATCGTCTCGCGGACGATCACCTTGAGGTCTTCCTGCACCTCGGGTTGGTCTTTCGTCCGCTTCAGCAGGAAGCTGCTGTACGTCAGCACGCCCGTCAGGGGATTGTTGATCTCGTGCGCGACGCCCGCGGCCAGGCGGCCCAGCGACGCCAGTTTGTCGGACTGGAACAACTGCAGGCGCGCCTCGCTCAATTTGTGCGTCATGTTGTTGAACGACCGCGCGAGGGTGCCCAGTTCATCGTCGCGGGTCTCGGGAATCACGTAGTTGAGGTCTCCGCCGGCCACGTGGCGCGTCGCCGCGACCAGCTCGCGCACCGGCATGGCGACCCATCGTGTCACGAACAACCCGATGATGACGCTGAGCGCGAGGATCGCGCTCACGGCGAAGATGCCCACCTCGATCCGCCCCTGGCGAATGTCCTGGTCGACCGCCGCCAGCGGCAGCGTCACGTCGAGCACGCCGAGCACGACCTGCGAACGAGGGTGGGCATGGCACGCGGCCTGCGCACACGACTTCGTGTTGTAGATCGGGTTGATGATCCCGAGTGTCCGCGAGGAGTCGGGATGCACGCGGAAGACCCGGGTGCGGTCCTTCATCTCGAGGCGTTCGAGCGGTTGGCCGGCCGAGTGGCATCGATAACAGCTCTCGGCGTTCTT
>JBBTFF010000048.1:24083-29523 GCA_038041995.1 Gemmatimonadota bacterium
CTTGTCGACCATCTTGCCGATCTCGTTCGTGTCCGACGAATAGATGACCTCGCCACTCTTGTTCATGATGCGGATGCGCTGGATGCTCGACTGGTTGCCCATCCGCTTGATGGTCTCGTGAATCCGCTCCCGCTGGTTGAGGAGCATGTCGTACTCGGTGCCCGACTTCACCGTCTCGCTGAGCTGGTTCGCGTGCCGCTCGACCTCCGCCAACAGGTTCCTGTTGTCGCTCCGGTTGTTGAAGTAGGCGAAGATGCTGATGGTCACCAGCGCAATCACGCCCACCGCCACCGTCAGTTTGAAGCCGAGCTTCTTGAGCATGCGTGTCTGCCGCTTTCGTGTCGTGAGTTCGCCGACTGGTCCTCGCGCATCGTCGCCGGCCGGCGCTCGGTCGTGAGTCCGCACCGACTTGCCCGCATCCGGACGCGCCATCTCGTCACGAGCAGTATGTGACGACCGCACGCGGTGAGCAATAAGGGAATCAACGACGGGCACGTGCCCTGTGGCCAGAGCGCCGCGCGGTATTCTGCGGCTCGCGTGCGACCCTGACTATTGGTCACTGGATGCCTGACGACTCTTCACCGGATACCCTGACATTTGCTATCTGGCGTTCTCCGCTCCTTGCGCCTAGACTGGAAGCGGAGCTCACGCGCCGGTCCACGCACCGCAGGACTTCACGCACCGACTACCGATCTCGTCCATCCAGCAACCGATTGCGATTGCGCTGATGGAGGCATGGCATGGTACCTCTGATCGTCATCTTGACCGTCGTCGTTTTCATCGTCGTCGATCTCTCGCTTCGTACGACCCTCAAGTCCATCGAGCGCAGGAGAGTCCAGAAGGCGCGCGAGGAAGCGCTCGCTGTCGCGTTACGGCTGGAGTCGACGGATGAAGCCGTCAGCCTTCGCCGCGTGGCCGTGGACAATCCCAAGGCGCGCATCCTCGCCGTCGACGATGAAGCTGTCGTTCTCGACAGCCTGCGGAAGATCCTCGTGATGGCCGGATACTCGATCGATACCGTCGAGCGGGGCCAGGAAGCGCTCGGGTTGATCCAGAAGCTGGACTACGATTTCGTGTTCGTCGACCTGCGAATGCCGGATATGGACGGCATTGACGTGACCAAGGCCGTCAAGCACCTCCGTCCGGACATCGACGTGATCGTGGTCACCGGCTATGCGTCCGTGGAGTCTGCCGTCGCGACGATGAAGTACGGCGCCATGGACTACATCCAGAAACCGTTCACCGAGGACGAGTTGACGGCCTTCGTCGACCGGTCGCTCATCCGGCGGCAGGACCGGATCGAACGGCAGTCAAGACCGCAGGTTCATCTGATCACCCATTCCGTCGGCGCCGATCGGTCCAGGCACAAGATCAACGTACCGGCCGGCGTCTTCATTTCTCCCGCCCACGCCTGGATCAGCCTCGAACTGAGCGGGGTTGTCCGCGTGGGTCTCGACGACTTCGCCCAGCGCCTCCTCGGTCCCATCGACGGACTCGCCTTGCCCGTGGCCGGGCAGCGCATCGAGAAGGGCGCCCCCTTGTTCTCCATCATCAAGGGGAGTCGCCGGTTGAGTGTTCCCTCACCCGTCACCGGTGTCGTGGCTTCGGTGAATTCCGCCCTCGACGGTCACATGGAATACGTGCACATGCGACCCTACGAGCTCGGGTGGATATGCACGGTCGATCCCGCCAACCTGCCCGGCGATTTGCAGTCGCTCGTGATCGGGGCCAACGCCGTCGCGTGGTATCGGAACGAGATCGACAAGTACAGCACGACACTGCATCAGCTCAGCGGCGGCGTTACCGCCCGGGAATCCGCCGAAGAAGAGAGGAAGAGACTGGACGATGCGTCCTGGCGGGCCTTCGAACAGCTCTTTCTTCATTCCTGACACGTGAAGGTCCACCATGACGAACTACGCAGCGTTCTTGAAGGCCACGCCATTCGTGCTCCTGGTGGTCGCCAGCGGAACCGCAGTCATCGGATTCGGCAGATCCCCGAAGGGGCCACAATCGCAACGCGCACCGGGTGTCGCGTCACCTTCATTGATCGGCAAGGCGAAGTTTGACCATCGGTTTCACGTCGAGGACCTGACGATCGAGTGCAAGGCCTGCCACCACGAGACCAATGCCTCGACACTCAGGATGCCGCACAAGGACTACTTCGACGACTTCTGGATCGATTGCACCATCTGCCACAAGAGCGCCGGTGCGGCAGCTTCCACGCCTCAGTCCTGTTCGGCGTGCCATCACAGGTCGCCGGCGAACATCGCCGACGAGACCCTCAGCGCAAAGGTCGTGATCCACAAGAAGTGCTGGGAATGTCACGAGTCAGGCCGGGGTCGGGAGGCCAGCAAGGGCTGTGCGACCTGTCATCTGAAGACACCCGACAGGAACGCCGCCCCTCCAGCGGCAAGCGCTTCTTCGAAGAAAGGGTGACGCTCATGAAACGACGGAATTTTCTCGAGCTCGCCGGTGCGGCCGGCGTGACCGCGGCTGCAAGACCCGTCCTCGCCCAGGAAGTCGTGTCCGACAAGGAATTCGTGGGGGTCCTGGTCGATACCACACGATGCATCGGCTGCCGTGCGTGCGAGGTGGCGTGCGCCGGGGCGCATGACCTTCCCGTTCCCGATGTGATCAACGACGGGGCTTTGGCCAAGGAACGCCCGACGAGCGAAACACAGTGGACGGTGGTCAACCGATACGAAACGACAAAAGGGGAGGTCTTCGTCAAGAAGCAGTGCATGCACTGCTGGCAACCGGGTTGCACCGCCGCCTGCCTGACCAATGCCATGTACAAGACCGATGTCGGCCCGGTCATCTGGAGATCGGGCAAGTGCATGGGTTGCCGATTCTGCATGATCTCCTGTCCCTTCGACATCCCCAAGTTCGAGTACAACTCGGCAAATCCCAAGATCCAGAAGTGCAACATGTGCTGGGAGCGCCTGCAGGAGGGACAGAAACCCGCCTGTGTGGAGTCGTGTCCAAACGATGCCCTGATGTTCGGGACGAAACGCGAACTGATGGAGATCGCGCGTGTCCGCATTTACCGGCATCCCGAGCGTTACGTGCACAAGATCTACGGGGAATCCGAGGTCGGCGGCACAGGCTGGCTCTATCTGTCGGCCGTGCCGTTCGACCAGCTCGGATTCCGGATGGACCTGGGTACCACGCCGTACCCGGAGATGACGACGGGCTTTCTGTATGCCGTGCCTGTCGTGCTCTTTGGCTTGCCGGCCTTCCTGATGGGATTGAACCTGCTGGCGCGAAGCAATGAAGAAGCGACCACCGAGAGCACACCCCAGCTCTAGTCGACAGACCGCAAGGGAGTAGCAGGCAATGCCAGAGAAGCCCCAACTGTCCAGAGAAGCGATCCGGTTTGTCAGGTTCATCGTTTCGGAGATGAAGCCGAAACCCCCGTACTTCACTGCCTTCAACCTGATCACCGTTCCCATCGTCCTCCTGGGAATGGGGATCCTCGTCCTCCGCTTCGCGAAGGGCCTGGGAGCGGTGACCAACCTGTCCCAGGATTTTCCCTGGGGATTCTGGATCGGATTCGACGTGATTACCGGCGTTGCGCTTGCCGGAGGGGCGTATTGCATCACCTTCATCGTCTATGTGATGCGCGTCGAGAAGTACCATTCCATCGTCAATGTCACCGTGCTGAACGGCTTCCTGGCGTACGTGTTCTACGCCGGGGCATTGACGCTGGACCTCGGCCGTCCCTGGAACATCATCAACCCGATCATCGGGAACTCCTTCGGATTCAACTCGGTGCTGTTCCTGGTGGCCTGGCATTTCATGCTCTACATGGCTGCCGAGTTCCTCGAGTTTTCTCCGGTGATCGCCGACTGGCTGGGATGGCGGCGTGTCAAGAAGTGGCTCTCGGCCATCACGCTCGGGGCGGTCATTTTTGGAATCACCCTGTCAACGCTTCACCAGTCCGGACTGGGCGCCCTGTTCCTGATGGCCAAGCCGAAGATCCATCCGCTGTGGTATTCGGAGTTCATCCCCATCCTGTTCTTCACGTCCAGCATCTTCGCCGGCCTGTGCATGGTCATCGTGGAGGGAACGCTCACCCACCGGGTGCTCAAGGATCATATCGATCCCGACCACCATGCCTCGCATGACGAGATCATCATCGGTCTGGCGAAATTCGCGAGCATCGCCGTCTTCGTCTACTACTTCTTCAAGCTGTTGACCTTCCTGCATGGCAAGCAATGGACCATGCTTGGTGATTTCTGGGGGTTCTGGTACGCCCTGGAAGTGGGCGGCCTCGTCCTGATTCCCGGCGCCATGCTCGCCTTCGGCGTGAGACACAGGAACGTCGAGATCATCCGGATGGGTTCGGTGCTGGCGATCCTCGGGGTCATCCTGAACAGGCTCAACCTCTCGGTGATCGCCTTCAAGTGGTATGCGCCCGTGCACTACTATCCGTCCTGGCAGGAGATCGTCGTGACGCTGATGGTCATCTCCGTGGAAATCTGGGTGTTCAGATGGGTCGTGTCCCGGATGCCGGTGATGAGAAAGAGCAGGTTTCAATAAGGGAGACAGGACATGGAGACCTACTACTACGTCAACATCTTTGAAACCAAGGGACTGGAATACCTGTTGTTGATGGCTTTTCTGGTTCTGCTTGTCCTGCTGTTCAGGTATTTCAACGCGCCGGGGTCCACCAAGCCTGGACGAAAGGGCTGGGGTCCATAAGCGACGCGCCGCCGCTACGGCGCGAGTCGCCCTATCTTCCACCCCGCCGCGCCATCGCGCGTGTACAGAATGCGATCGTGGAGCCGGTCGGGGCCGCCCTGCCAGAACTCGATGGTCTCGGGGATCACGCAAAACCCGCCCCAGAAATCGGGCATCGGCACCTCGCCCGCCGCAAACTTGCGCTTGATCGCATCCCACTCCATCTCGAGCACCTTGCGCGACGAGATGGGCGAGCTCTGCTTCGAGGCCCAGGCGCTGAGCTGGCTGTCACGCGGCCGGGTGAAGAAGTACTTCACCGACTCGGCCACGGACTGCCGCGACACCGCACCGGTGATGATCACCTGGCGTTCCAGCAGCAGCCAGGGAAAGAGCAGCGCCGTCTGCGGGTTCTCCTTCAGCTGGCGGGCCTTGCGGCTCTCGAGGTTGGTGTAGAAGACGAAGCCGCGCTCGTCGAAGTGCTTCAGCAGCACCGTCCGCAGGAGCGGCCGGCCGTCGGCCCACGCGGTCGCCAGGCTCATGGCGTTCGGTTCCACAATCTGCGCGCCAACGGCGTCGCGGAACCACGCCGTGAACTGCGCGATCGGGTCGGCGTTCATCTCCGCTTCGCGCAGCGCGCCAAGGTTGTACTGCCGGCGCATGGCGGCGACATCGGGAACGGCGGGAGTCGGAGCGCTCATTGGTCGTGAGCGGAGTATGCAGCGCGCCCGCGCCGCGAGCAAGCGAATGGGATGCCCGC
>JBBTFF010000049.1:0-10942 GCA_038041995.1 Gemmatimonadota bacterium
CTACGTTGGGCATGGCGGCGGCCATCCGGCCGCTGCGTCAAGGAAGGGGAAAGTCGTCATGAACCGCACCCCATCAACCGTGCCGCGCCCCGACGTGCGACAGCCGGAACCGGGACTTGGTGTCCCGTGCCGCGAAGCCCAGTGTGACGGCGTGCCGTGTCCGGAGCATGACTGCGACTGCGAGGATTGCGAGCGGGCGCGGACGGCGGCCGAGCCGCAGCCCACCCGGCAACAGGGAGACGGCGATGCGTGAGTTGCGTTTTCACGGCCGCGGCGGTCAGGGCACCGTCATCGCCTCCAAGCTGCTGGCCGTCGCGCTCTTTCTCGAGGGACGCCAGGTGCAGTCGTTTCCCATGTTCGGCGTGGAACGGCGCGGCGCGCCGGTCACCGCGTTCCTGCGCATCGACGACGCGCCGATCCTCCTCCGCTGCGAGATCGCGGCTCCCGACGGCCTCATCGTCCTCGATCCCACCCTGGTGGGAGCGACCGACGTGACGGCCGGGCTCAAGCCCGGTGGCAGCATCCTGATCAACTCCGCATTGGCGCCCGAGGATTTTCCGCAACTCATCGGGCGCTTTGTCGTGAGCACGGTGGACGCGAGCGGCATCGCGATTCGCCATGGCCTGGGCTCACCGACCCAGCCGATCGTGAACACGGCCATACTCGGCGCGTTCGCCGCCGATTCCGGCCTGGTGCGTCTTGCCACGGTGTGCGATGCGATTCGCGAGGAGGTGCCCATGCACATCGAGGCGAACATCTCCGCCGCCACCGAAGCAGCGCTCGCCGTCCGTCGCATGCGCGAACGGGAGGTGGCCCGTGCCTAGCAACGTGGCCGAGCACACCGGCACGCGCGGAATCCCGCCAGTCGCCATGAGCCAGACGTCGACGCTGGTCACCCGAACCGGGTCGTGGAGTGCCATCCGGCCGGTATACCACGACCGGGTGGCGCCGTGCAACCAGGCCTGTCCGGTGGGCATCGATATCGAAGGCTACCTGAACCTCCTCCGCCTCGACCGCGTCGACGAAGCGCTCGAGCTCCTGCTCGCGGAGAACCCGATGCCCGCGGTCACCGGGCGCGTGTGCCATCATCCCTGCGAGAACGCCTGCAACCGGCGGTTCCTCGACGGGGCGGTGTCGATCCACGCCGTCGAGCGGATGATGGGCGCCCTCCCGCGCGACGGGATGTTCCCGGTGGTGCCGGTGGCGACACGAGACGAACACGTCGCCGTCGTCGGCTCGGGTCCGGCGGGTCTTGCCTGCGCATATCACCTGGCGCGCCTGGGTTATCGGGTGACGGTGTTCGAGGCGGCGGCGCAGGCCGGCGGCATGCTGCGCCTGGGCATTCCGGAATACCGGCTGCCACGCGCCGTCCTCGACCGTGATATCGAGCGCATTCAGGCGCAGGGGGTCACGATCCGCTACGGCGCGCGCGTGGGAGTCGATCCGGGCTGGCGGCAGCTGATGTCCAAGTTCGGCGCCGTCTGCGTCGCCACCGGCGCCCACACAAGCCGCGCGCTCGGCGTGAAGGGCGAAGACCTTCCCGGCGTGACCCCCGGGCTGGCGTTCCTCAGGGACGTCAACGCGGGCAAGCGTCCCGACCTCGGGCGCAAGGTGGTCGTGGTGGGCGGAGGCAACACGGCCATGGATTGCGCGCGCTCGGCATTGCGCCTCGGGGCCTCGGTCACGGTTGCCTACCGCCGCACCCGGGACGAAATGCCGGCGATCGACGAGGAAATCGACGAGGCAGAACACGAAGGCGCCGAACTGACGTTCCTCGCCAATCCCGTGGAGTTCGAGCGAACGAATGGCCGCGTCAGCGGGGTCGTCTGCGAGCGGATGGCACTGGGCGAGCCCGATGCCAGCGGCCGGAGGCGCCCCATGCCGACGGGGCAGTGCTTCACGATCGCCGCCGACACCGTGCTGACGGCCATCGGCGAATTGTCATATCTCGACGGATTCCCAGAGGATGTCACGCGCGAGGGTGCGGGCCTGCCCGTGGATGCCCTCGGCCAGACGAACCGCGCGGCGCTCTTTGCCGGCGGCGACGTCACCGACCTCGAACGGACGGTCGCCGATGCGCTGGGCGCCGGAAAGCGCGCTGCGGTCGGCATCGACCGGCATCTCCGCGCGATCGCCGGTGACGGCCACGACGGGCAAGATACGGACGCACTGCGCTTCGGCCGCGGCAACATCAGCGCCCTTCGATGGATGGGGCGCGACCCGATCGGTCGCGTCGCCCCGTTGAATGAGGTGGTCGGGATCGACGACCTGAACCTCCACCACTTTGCCGCGGTGCCGAGGCACGCCGACGCGCACCTCGAGAGTGCGCTCAAGCGCGCCGGCTTCGACGAAGTGAACGCCGGGCTGACGAGCGCGCAGGCAATCGCCGAGGCGCGCCGCTGCCTCAACTGCGGCGTGTGCACGCAGTGCGATGTGTGTCTCATCTTCTGCCCCGACGCGGCCATCACGCACGGCGCCGATGGGGCGTACGAGGTCGCGCTCGACTACTGCAAGGGGTGCGGCATTTGCGTGGCCGAATGCCCGAGGGGAGCGCTCACCATGACGCGGGACAGGCCATGAAGAAGGTGATGGTGGGCAACCACGCGGTCGCGTGGGGCGCGCAACTCGCGCGCGTCGAGGTGATCGCCGCATACCCGATCACGCCGCAGACGCAGGTGGTCGAGAAGCTCTCGGAAATGTGCGCCGTTGGCTCGCTCCCGGCCCGGTTCATCAAGGTGGAGTCGGAGCATTCGGCGATGGCGGCGTGCATCGGCGCGTCGGCGACGGGCGCCCGCACGTTCACCGCATCGTCGTCGCACGGACTCGTGTACATGCACGAGATGCTGCATTGGGCGGCCGGCGGACGGCATCCCGTCGTGATGGCCGACGTCAACCGCGCGCTGGGCCCCGGCTGGAACATCTGGACCGACCAGAACGACAGCCTGTCGCAGCGCGACACGGGGTGGGTGCAGTTGTACTGCGAGACGAACCAGGAAGTGCTCGACACGACGATCCAGGCGTTCCGGCTTGCCGAGGCGATCGACCTCCCCGTGATGCTGATGCTCGACGGGTTCTACCTGTCGCATACCGCCGAAGCGGTCGACATTCCCGACCAGGAGATGGTGGACCGGTTTCTTCCCCGTCGGGTGGCGCGTCGCACGCTCGACGTAAACGACCCGCACGCCTTCGGCGCGCTCGTTCGCCCCGACAGCTACATGGAGATGCGGTGGCTGCAGCAGGAGGCAATGCGGCAGGTGCCGCGTGTGCTCGAGAGCATCGAGGCGGACTGGATGCGGATGTTCGGCCGCAGCTACGGCGCGGTGGAGTCGTATCGCGCTGAGGACGCGGAGCTGCTGCTCGTCACGTCGGGCACCGTCACGTCGACGGCGCGCTTCGTCGTGGACCAGCGCAGGGCGAAGGGTGAGAGGATCGGTTTGGTGAAGGTCAAGATGTTCCGGCCGTTCCCGACCGAGCTGCTGCGCGCGGCGCTCGCCGGGGTCGACAAGGTGGCGGTGCTCGACCGCAACATCTCGCCGGGGCACGGCGGCATCTTTGCCGAAGAACTGCGCGCCGCGCTGTACGATCTGCCCGCGGAGGACCGCCCGCTCATCTACGGCTACGTCCTCGGACTGGGCGGACGCGACATCACGCCGGCCGTCATCGACGAGGTGATCGAGCGCACGCGACAGGGCGCACCGTCCGAACGTGAAGACCTCTGGGTGGGAGTGAATCCGTGAGCCAGATGCGCATCGACCAGGACGTCCCGCACGGCGAGTTGATGACGTCGGGACATCTCGCCTGTCCGGGGTGCGCGGCGCCGCTGTCGATGCGCCTCGTGCTCAAGGCGCTCGGCCCGAAGACGATCGTCGTCATGCCGGCGAGTTGCTTCACGATCATCGCCGGGCCGTGGCCACAGTCGTCACTGCAGGTTCCGGTCTACCACACGGCGTTCGCCACCGGCCCGGCCGTGGCGTCGGGTGTGCGCGCGGCGCTCGACCTGCGCGGGGAGACCGACACCACCGTGCTGGTGTGGGTCGGTGATGGGGGAACCTTCGACATCGGCCTGCAGGCTCTTTCCGGAGCGGCGGAGCGCAACGAGAACATTCTCTACTGCTGCTACGACAACGAAGCGTACATGAACACCGGCATCCAGCGGTCGTCGGCTACGCCCTGGGGGGCGTGGACCACGACCACGCCGGCTCAGCACCCGGAGGCAACGAACAAGAAGGACATCATGGGGATCATGGCCGCGCACCGGATCCCGTACGCGGCGACGGCCACGGTGGCCTACCCCGTGGACCTGCTGGAGAAGGTGACGCGCGCGAAGGGAGTGTACGGCACGCGCTTCCTGCATCTCCTCTCGCCCTGCCCGCCCGGGTGGAAGTGCGGCGACGACGAGACCATCGAGCTGGCGCGCATGGCCGTGCAGAATCGCGTCTTCCCGCTGCTCGAGGTGGAGGATGGCGAGCGCTGGCGGCTGACCGTGGATCACGCGGGTGACGCGGTGGAGTCGTACCTGCGGCGGCAGGGACGATTCCGCCACCTCAGCGAAGAACAGGTCGCGCACATCCAGGCGGAGGTCGATGCGCGCTGGGCTTCGCTGCAGCGCCGCGTGGCCGCCAGCGAGGGTGCGGGTCACGGCGCCGACGAGGCTGTAACGGTCGGGATGGCGCGCGCGTAGACTGATCGTCAGCCCGTCCGCGCCACCCTCTTCCTGCCTGCGTCTCCACGTCGGGAGTTCGATCATGAACATGTTCTTGCGCACGAGTCCGGTGCTGGCGCTGCTGCTGTTCTCAGCCGGCGCCCCACGGTCATTCCTCCTCGCACAGGCGCCGGACGTCACGGCCGGCGTTCTCGCCGACTTCAAGTGGCGCAGCATCGGGCCGGGGTCGCCCGGCGGACGCATCACCGACGTCGAGGCGCTCGACACCGATTTCCGCCACGTGATCGCGGCGGCCGCGTCGGGCGGCGTCTGGAAGAGCACGAACGCCGGGACCACCTGGACGCCGATCTTCGATCGCTACGGGTCGTCGTCGATCGGCGACATCAAGATCTTCCAGGCCGACCCGCGGATCATCTGGGTGGGCACGGGGGAGGCGAACAACCGCAACAGCGTCGCCTGGGGCGATGGCATCTACAAGTCCACCGACAGCGGACGAACGTTCGTGAACATGGGCCTCCGGAACACGTTCCAGATTGCGCGCGTCGTCACGCACCCGAAGAACAGCGAGGTCGTCTACGTGGCGGCCATCGGCAATCTCTGGGGTTCGACCGGCGATCGCGGCGTCTTCAAGACGGCCGACGGCGGCAAGAGCTGGCAGAAGCTGGCGGGGGGCCTTCCGACCGGAGCAGAGTCGGGGGCTACCGAGCTCGTGATGGACCCGGTCAATCCGAACGTATTGTACGCGGCGTTCTACGAGCGCCTGCGGCTGCCCTGGCGCTTCAACGGCGGCGGCACGAACGGCGGCATCTTCAAGACCATCGATGGCGGCAAGACCTGGAAGAAGCTGACGCGCGGGCTGCCCGCGGGGGCGACGGGACGCATCGGCATGGACGTCTACCGCAAGAACCCGAAGATCGTGATGGCGATCGTGGAAGCCGAGCCCGGAGCCGCTGATTTGAAGAAGCCCGGCTCGGGCATCTACCGCTCCGTGGACGGCGGCGAGACGTGGGCATACCTCAATCGCTACAACAACCGGCCGTTCTACTACAGCCAGATTCGCATGAATCCATCGGACGACCAGCTCGTCTACGTGCTGGCGACGGCCATGCAGCTGTCCACCGACGGCGGCAAGACGATCACGCCGGCTCGGGCGCCCTACGGCTCGAACTACGACCATCACGCCATCTGGTTCGACCCGGCCAACAAGGATCGCTTCTACCTGGGCAAGGACAAGGGACTGACGCTCACGCACGATCGCGGCGCGACGTTCATCTACTACGACAACCTGCCGATCATGCAGGCCTACAAGGTTGCCGCGGACATGCGAGAGCCGTACGCGATCTACGCCGGCCTGCAGGACAACGGCACGTTCGGCACGATGAGCTTCACGCGCGACGGGCTCGGCATCCGCAACGACGCCGCCTGGAAGCTCCACTGGGACGACGGCCAGTACATCGCCATCGACCCGACCGACTGGCGCACGGTCTATTCCGAAGGGACCAATGCGTCGTTCCGCGTGGTCGACCCGCTCGGCCGCACCGACACGCCGCGCCGCATCTCTCCGGCGACCATCGTCAACTTCAAGGACGTCGCTTCGGCCGACAGCGCCCCGGGCTCGCTGCCGCGGTTCCGCGTCAACTGGGGGTCGCCGTTCATCATCTCGCCGCACGACCCCGGCGTCGTCTACTACGGCGCCAACTACCTGCTCAAGTCCACCGACAAGGGCGTGAGCTGGACCGCCATCAGCAAGGACCTCTCGAAGGCCGACCCCACGAAGAACATGATCGGGACCGGCGGCCTCACGCCTGACGCCAGCGGCGCGGAGGGCTTCGCGTCGCTCTTCACGATCTCGGAGTCGCCGATCGCCAAGGGTACCATCTGGGCCGGCACCGACGATGGCAACGTCTGGCTCACGCGCGACGCCGGCACGACCTGGAACCAGGTGAACGCGAACATTCCCGACGTCCCGAAGGGGACGTGGGTGAGCCGCGTCGCGTCCTCGGCGACGGACGCCAGCACCGCCTACGTGTCGTTCGACGGCCACCGCAGCGACGACCGCGCACCGTGGCTCTTCCGCACGACGGACGGCGGCACATCGTGGACAAACCTGTCGGCCGGACTCGCGCCGAACTCGCCGGTATATGTAGTCGAGGAAGACGCGAAGAATCCCGACCTGCTGTTCGTCGGCACCGAGCACGGCGTGCAGCTCTCGCTCGACCGCGGCGCCACCTGGCGTCCGATGATGAACGGCCTGCCGACGGTGGCGGTGTACGACATCGTGGTCCATCCGCGCGATCGCGACGTCATACTGGGCACGCACGGCCGCGGCGTCTACGTGCTCGACGACATCACCGCGCTCGAGGAATGGCGCCCGGCGCTTGCCACTGCACCCACGCACCTGTTCAGCCAGCGACCGGCGACGCTCTGGCTCGACCAGAGCCGCGGCGGCCAACTCGGCGAGAACACCTATTTCGGCGATAACCCGCCGAACGTCCTGAGCGCGGAATTGCAGCCGCGTGATCGCGCGCGCGTGGTGAACACGCCGCTCATCACGTTCGCCCTCGGCGCCCGGGCGACGGGGACAGCGACGCTCGAGATCACGGGGCCGTCGGGACCGGCACGCACGATCGCGATTCCCGCCAAGCCCGGCGTGACGCGCTACGCGTGGGACATGCGAGTTGACGGGGCGGCTGCGGGGGCGGGCGGAGGTCCGCCCGGTGCGGGTGGTGCGGCTGGTGCGGCTGGTGTGGTGGCTGGTGCGGCTGGTGCCGGTGCTGTTGGACGCGGCCGCGGTGGAGCGCCCGGGGGACGTGGCGGCGTCGCGCGGCCGGCCATGCCTGGCACCTACAGCTTGAAGCTCACGCTCGGAACGAACTCTTCAACGGGAACGCTGGTGGTGAGGGCGGATCCGCTGCTCAAGTAGCCACTTACTACAGGGGAGGCTGTGAGCTGTACGCTGTACGCTTTACGCTGTCCGTTCAACGACAGAGACACTGCAGGCTACGGAACCGACGGAGTGGCGGGCGAACGCGACCACGAGAGTCGCCGCGCACGAGCGCGGCTGCGTTGGCAGTATTCTGGTTACCCGTCTTGCCGACGACGGCATCAGGGTGTGAGCTTCTGCAACAATACCCAGCACCGGCCGAGGATATGCCTGCAGAGAGGCCGCGATTGCTTGCCCAGGTGAAAGGCCGCATGCGCTCGCGACACTTGACACTGCGTGCAGAGCAAGCATACGTGGATTGATGGGCTGCGTTATCCGAGAACGCAGCGAACAGATCCGAGAGGGACCGGGAGTTCGGAACCAGGCAGACCGGCTGGGCGGCGAGTAGCGGATATTGCGGCGTGGGTTGCTGCGTTGGTGGCGGCAGGCGTAGAATCTGCTGCAGGTGAATAGAGAGTTAGCGCGATTTGCGCCTGGGATGGAAACAGAAGAGATTTCGGCAACCGTCCACGGAGTCGCCATGCGCACGTTTACCGCCGTCATTGAGCGCGATCAGGAAACGAACCTGTTCGTCGGGTACATCCCCGGCTGGCGGGGCGCGCACTCGCAAGGCGAAACCCTGGATGAGCTCCGTGTGAACCTGCGTGAAGTCGTCGACATGCTACTCGAGGATGGCGACCCGGATCTCGACGCTGAGTTCGTCGGAACGCAGACGCTCGAAGTCGCGTAGTCCGCATGGGGCGCGTTCCGCCGCTCCGGCCGCGTGAAGTCATCGCGATCCTTGCCTCGCTCGGATTCCTTGAGGTACGCCAGCGCGGCTCCCACAAGCAATTCCGACATACGGACGGCCGCGGCACCACCATTCCGGATCATGGGGGACGCGACATTTCTCCCGTGCTCATTCGGCAGATCGCGAAGGACATCGGGCTCTCGACGGACGACTTCATCGCGAATCGGTAGGAACGCGCTACCCACGGGTTGCTGCTGGCGTGGCGCGCGGAAGCGGCCAGATGTTGCGCCGCCGGGTTCGGTGCGCGAGCATCAATGTGCGCGCTCGATGAGAGCCACGCAGCAGAACCCGAATCGTTGATATGACTGGATGATTGTCAAGCACGCCGGACCGCGCGTGCGGTGTCGTTCGTCGTTTCGTGCAGCGTAGCGTGTGAGGGACAGGGGCGCCGGTGGCGGCTTCGACGATGAATCCTGCTGATATACGCCGGTCAGCAGATCGCTCTGCCGGAGCGGCAAGAATTGGATTCGTCAGGAGCTGGCTCGTTCTAGGCACAGGGATTCCGCGGGTGGTTTGCACCACGCGTACCCGATAACGACTCCGAGCATTCTCCCCTATCGTGCCACCGGACACCCGCTGACCCTCGTATGCATTACGCCGTGGCCGTGGCGAGCGGTGTGACGTCGCGCATCACGGCCCAGAGAAAACCGACGAGCTCACGCGCCACCGCGACCACGGCGATCTGCGGCCGGCGGCGAAACGCGAGCCGCTGATAGAAGGTGTGCAGGCGATGCTGTGCCTTCCATGCATGTGCGATCACGACGGGCGACTGGCCACGTTGCCGTGCCTTCAGCGCCACGCCGATCTTCGGTTGAAAGCGATACGCCCACGCGGCCTGCACCAGCACATGCCGACAGTGCGTGTTGCCCGCCTTGGTGAGCGACCCGCGGCGCTCCCGATCCCCGGACGAGTGTTCGCGCGGCACGAGTCCCAAATAGGCCATCAGCTGGCGGGGCGACGCGAACCGCTGCCAATCACTGATCTCTGTGGCAAGCACCATCGCCGCTTGCTGCTGAATGCCGCGAAAGCACTGGAGGGTGGCGACGGCCGAGGCGAGCGCCGGCGTGAGGGCGAGGGCCTCGATCTGTTCGTCGAGGGCGTCCCGCCGCGACAGCTTGTACTCCAGCAGCCCGAGATACTCGCCAAAGACCTGCCGGTCTTCGGGCGCCAGCGGCGAACTCGCCGCCGCCAAGCGGCGGAGCCACTCATAGTGCGCTTGCCGCCAGGGCGTGCCCTCGCGGTACACGAAGCCACGGCGCGCCAGGAACTTGAGAATGTAGTGGCGGCTCCGCAGCACTTCGCGCTGAAACGTCTCGCGGCACCGGACAACATCGCGCACCCGCTCCTCCGCCTCCGTGGGGATGCGCACCACGGTGAGTTCGCCCGCGCGATACAGCCGCGCGAGCTGCGCCGCGTCATAGCTGTCGTGCTTCCGCTGCTGGCCGGGCTTGATCGGAATCAACGACGGCGCGATGACGTCGCAGTGGTAGCCCCAGGCGGTCATGGCGCGCTGGATCACGTAGCCCGCCCCGCTGGCTTCGTAGCAGGCGCGCACCGTGCCCTGGCTGGCCTGCCGCTCGCAGAAGCGCCGGAGTTTCGCTAAATCATTGGGGAGCTTATCCACTCGCGTGGGCGCGAGGGCGCCGCTCGGCAGCACCGCGATGGTCACGGACTCCTTGTGCACATCGAGGCCAAGATAGATCGTAGCAGCAGATGACATGGGCTGGTCTCCGCGTAGTGGCGACAGCAGCACCGTCGCCGGTGGCTCTGGCAACTCCGACTCACCTCGTGAGGAGCTAACCCACGCAAGAGTCGGAGGCCAGCCCAGTCATATTTTCTAGGTAGCATGGCAGCATTCGCTGTAAGCATCGGAGAGAAGATGCGACTTTCATCGGCAGTTGTGATCGTGCGGGTCTCGGTCACGTGTGCTCTTGTCGCCGGCATTGCTTGTGGGTCAGCAGACTCGAGCGTTGAAGCGAAGCCGGAGCCCGTTCCCGCGAGACTCGCGATCGCGCTGACGCCCGCGGCCGAGGCGTTTGAGGTTGGCACGATAGGCCAGGTTGACGCTCGAATCTTCAACCAAGCGGGCGAGGAGATGCAGTGGAGTGCGCCACGGTGGATTGAGGCATCCGATTCTTCCGTCTTGCGCGTGAATGCCGACGGCAGCATCCTCGCGCGACGTGTCGGCAGGAGCTGGCTCCGCGTCACATGGGCCGGACGGGTGTTCGTGCGTGACTCCGTGCAAGTCAGCGTCGGCGTTCAGGGGGTCGGCACCGTACGGTTCGTCGCGGTCGAGGGTGGGTGTTGGGTGATCGAGGCGAATCCTCTGACGGCGTATCTTCCCACGAACCTGCCGAGCGGACTCAAGACGGACCGTCTCCGCGTTCGATACGCGGCCAGGCCGTCGAAATACGATGGCGACTTTTGCATGGTCGGGACGCTCGTCGACCTCGACAGCATCCGAGTCGATACGCCGTAGTGCGCTGCTACCTAACGAAGTAAAGATTCTTGCCGCGCGCAGCCGCGGCAAAATCTGGTGTTGAAC
>JBBTFF010000050.1:0-7075 GCA_038041995.1 Gemmatimonadota bacterium
AGGGTTCATCATGATGGGGTTGGGCTATACGCTCGCCGAAGAGGTGCGCTTCAAGAACGGTGTGGTGATCGACAAGAACTTCGGCAGCTATGCCCTGCCCAAGTTCTCGTGGCTGCCGAAGATCGAGACGGTGATCCTCGATTCGCCCGACCTCCCCGCGCAGGGCGGCGGCGAGCCGGCGATCGTCACGATGGGTGCCGTGATCGCCAACGCCGTGTTCGATGCGACAGGTGTGCGGGTGCCGCAGCTGCCCCTCACGCCCGTTCGGGTGAAGGCGGCATTGGGAAAGACCAGGTAGCGATCCTGGCGCTGTCGTGCGAACGCAACCTCGTGGAGGGCGGTGACGTGTCCAGCGGCCACATGCATTGGGCGCTACTCTTGGATTGGCGGCCGGGCTCTGGTCGCCTTCACCACCGGTGCAATTTTCTTCTTGGGAGAGCTGTCCATTGATCGCCAGATCCCGCACCAAGGCACTCATCGTCGCCGCGCTGTTCGCGTCGGCCAGCTTGGCGTCTGCACCCCTCGGATTGCAGGCGCAACCCAGGCGCGACGTGCACGCCCTCGACGCGCGTTCCGTCGCTCCCTGGGTGCGCGATGGCGTGATCTACGAGCTGAACGTGCGCACCTTCTCCAATGAAGGGACGTTCAATGCTGTCACGGTGCGCCTGCCCGAGCTGCAGAAGCTGGGCGTCAGCATCGTCTGGCTGATGCCCATCCACCCGCTCGGTCAGGTGAAGAAGAAGGGGACGGTCGGCAGCCCGTACGCGGTGCGCGACTACATGGACGTGAATCCCGACTACGGCACGAAGGCCGACCTCAGGAACCTCGTGCGCGAGGCGCATCGGCTGGAGCTGAAGGTCATCATCGACATCGTTGCGAATCACACGTCGTGGGACAACGCGCTGCTCAAGACGCCCGCGTACTACAGGCGCGACACCCTGGGGCAGATCCTGTCACCCTATGACTGGACCGACGTGGCCGCATTGAACTACGGCAACCCGGCGCTGCGCGCGTACATGCACGGGATGTTGCAGTACTGGCTGCGCGAGTTCGACCTCGACGGCTTCCGCTGCGACGTGGCCGGTGAGGTACCGACTGACTTCTGGGAGGAAGCGCGCCGCAATCTCGAGAAGATCAAGCCCGACATCGTGCTGCTCGCGGAGTCGCACGAACCGGAACTCCTGGCCAGCGCCTTCGACCTCGACTACGGATGGCCGGGCTATCACGCCGTGAAGGACGCCATCCTCGGGAATCGCAGCGCCCGCGCGGTACGGGAGGAGTGGGAAGCGGAGCGCCGCCACTATCCGCGGGGCGCGCTTCACCTGCGCATGTCCGACAACCACGACGAAAAGCGGGCGCTGGCCTTCTTCGGCGAGCGCGCGGCGCTGGCGGCTTCGGCCCTGGCCTTCACCATGGACGGCGTTCCACTGCTGTACAACGGCATGGAGGTGGGCGACGTGACGGAGAGCTTTGCTCCGGCGCTGTTCGAGAAGCTTCCGGTGTACTGGGGTGTCCGTGATCGCCGTCCCGAGTTCCCGAAGTTCTACGAGGGGATCATCCCCCTGCGCCGCGCACACCCGGCGCTGCGCGCCGGCGCCACCACGTGGGTGCGTAACGCCGACGAGGACCGGGTGATCACCTTCGTGCGACACGACGCCGCCGAGGAGGTGCTGGTGGCCGTCAACTTGTCGAACCGCCAGTTCGTGGGGACGGTGGAGGTGGCGGGTTCCGGCTATGTGGAAATCACGCCCGGCGTGGATGCTGGACGTGCGGCGCCGTTGCCGGCGCTGTCACTGGATGCCTGGGGATACCGGATCTTCCGGCGGGCACGTTAGGCGAGGTGCCCGTGCCTGGCGCGCGTTCAGCGGCGTGACCGCGTCAGGTCGAAGATGGAGCCCGCGCGCGGGGCGAGCATGGGCAGCGGACCGGCCGCACGCAGTTGCCCCGCAGCATCCACGCGGATCGCGGCGAGAGTCGAGCGGCCCAGGAGGTCGCGCGCGGCGTAGCGTCCCGGCGCGAGGGCTTCCGGGCCGGAACGGAGCGTCACGCCAGCCAGGGAATCGGCGCCAAGGTTCGTGACGACGAGCACGGTGCGCGCGCCATCTCGGCGCAGGAACGCCACCACCGCGGGATGACTGGCCACAAGCGGGATCAGCTCGCCCTGTGCGAGTGCCGGATGAGCCGCGCGCAGGTGAATCAGCCTTCGATGCAGGTTGAGCAGCGACGACGGGTTGGCGAACTGCACCTCGACGTTGGCCTCGAGCGAATCGGGCGCCAGCGGCTGCCAGGGCGTGCCTGTGGTAAAGCCCGCGTGCGCCCCGCGGCGCGACCAGGCCATCGGGGTCCGGATCAACTCATCGGGCTTCCGCCCCGTCATGCCCAACTCCTCGCCGTAGTACACGAACGGAAGCCCGGGCAATGTCAGCAGCAGAAACGAGGCCACGCGCGCCTTGTCCCAATCGCCGTCTAACTCGGAGCGCGTGCGAGGCTGATCGTGGTTGCGCAGGAATGGCGACCAGCGCGTCGCACTCACCTCGCGCTGCAGTCGCAGCACCGGCGCCAGCACACCGCTCCCGTCGCCGCGGCGGATGGCCGCAATCAGGCTGTCGGCGACCTCGAAGGCGAAGTAGCCGTCAAGCTGGTCGGGATAATACGAGAGCAGCGATCCGGTGCTGTCGAACACCTCGCCGATGGTAAAGGCCGCCGGCTTGACCCCGCGCACATGCGCAGCGAACTCGCGCAGCACGGCGTGCGTACCGGGAGTGTCGTCCACTTTCGCACCGTCCTCGACGAGGAACTTGACGGCGTCGAGCCGAAAGCCATCCACGCCCATCTCGTTCAGCCAGAAGGTCGCGACCTTCTTCATCTCGGCCAGGGCTAACGGTTCCCGATAATTGAGGTCCGGCATCCCCTGCCAGAAGAACCCGAAGTAGTACTCGTCGCGCACGGGCGACTTGTGCCAGTTGTTGCCGCCCCACCGGTTGAGCGGACCCGGCGTTGGCGAAAAGTTGAACCACGCGCGGTACGGTGAGGCGGTGTCGTGCAGCGCCGCCTGGAACGCCGGATGCGCGCTGGACACATGATTCAGCACCATGTCCACCAGCACCTTGATCCCGCGCTTGTGCGCTTCGGCGACGAGGCGCTTGAAGTCATCGTTGGTGCCGTAGTCACGCTCGACACGGTAGTAATCGGTAACGTCGTACCCGTGGTAACCCGGAGATTCGGCGACGGGCATCAGCCAGATGCAGCGCGCGCCGAGGTCGCGCGTGGAACGCGGGTTGCCGTCGTTGATGTAGTCGAGGGCACCGGTGAGCCCGTTGAGGTCACCGATACCGTCGCCATTGCTGTCGCGGAACGACCGGACGAAGATCTCGTAGCACGTGGCGCCCCGCAGCCAGCTGGCCTGCGACACGCTGGCCGGCGCCTGGGCCTCGAGACGAGGTGCGCCAGCGGCGATGGACAGCACGCACGCGGCGCAGGCAAGCAGGCAACGAGTCATGACCAGCACGCTACGCCGCCGCCGCCGCGCGGGCAAGCGCCAACCCGGACGCACGAGACGATCACGGCGATGGCTACGGTCTTCCGCGCAGGTGATGGTCGAAGAAGCGCGCCGCCCGCCTCGCCTGGTCGTACCGGCTCGTCTCGGTCTCCACCACGTGCGGCTCGGTTGGGTAATACATCACATCGAATTCCTTCTCGAGTTCGAGCAGTCGCTGCACCAGCCGGGCCGTATCCTGGAAGTGCACGTTATCGTCCACCAGCCCGTGCTCGATGAGCAGGTGATCACGCAGTCCCTCGGCGAAAAAGATCGGGCTCGAGCGTCGGTACGCCGCCGTGTCGGTCTGTGGAACGCCGAGTATGCGGCTGGTCCAGCCGTCGCTGTAGTGCGCCCAGTCCGTGACTGGTGCCCGGGCAATGCCGGCGGCGAAGACGCCAGGATAACGGAACAGCGACATCAGCGTCATGAATCCGCCGTACGAGACGCCGTACATCCCGATGCGCGTCGAGTCGATACCCGCGTTGCGTACGAGCCAACGGGCCGCGGCCACCGCACCGTCGACATCCTTGGTGCCCATCGCACCCGCAATGTCGGTGCGGTACACCTTGCCGAAGCCGGCGCCGCCGCGGTAGTCGAAGTCGAGCACCGTGTACCCTTGCTCGAGAAAGTAGTGCAGCAGGCCGACGTGGCCGCTCCAGCCATACACCGACCATCCCAGGTGCGCGAACTGCCGGTAGCCGCCGCCGTGCACGTGGATGAGTGCCGCACGTTCGGCATTCGGCCGCGCCGGGCGATAGAGCGCTGCCCAGACGGGCTTTCCGTCTGGGTGCGGAATGGGGACAATCTCCGGCTTCACCAGCCAGCGGCGCAGGTATTCGTCGGTGCCGCTCTCGGTGATGCGTCGTTCCGCGCCTGTCGACTGCGGCAGCACCGTGCGCACGTACAGGTCGGGAAAGGCCGTATTGTCGCTGCGGAGGATGGCAAGCCGGGTGCCGTCCGGAGAAAGCACGCCGCTGTTGCGCCCCCCGCGCGTGGTGAGGCGCGCAAGCGCACCGCCACCTGCCGGCATCAGATAGAGATGGTCCTCGGCGGCGCCGTCGCGGCTGGTCTGGAGCAACCACTGCTTGTGGTCGCGAGAGAGACCGGCGGCGCGCACTTCCCAGTCACCACTCGTGAGCGGTTCGACCGTTCCTGTTGCGCCCACGCGCGCGAGGTGGCTCCAGCCGCTGCGCTCTGTGCCGTAGACGAGCTGGCCGTCAGGCAACCACTCGAGCAGCGCCGGGCCCGTGTTGTTCGACTGAATCGGCGGACCGCCAATCCAGCCGTCGTCGTGATCGTGCGTGAGCACGATGATCCGCCCAGAGGCCACGTCCATCTCGGTGAGCCACAGGTCCTTGTCGTGTTCGCCGACGAACTGCACGACGGCGCGCGTGCCGTCGGGGCTCCAGTACGGGCCGTGCGGAACGGTCTGCTCATTTCCTGCGTCGGCCAGCGTGAGCCACCGCACCTTCACGCTGTCGGCGGCGACCGTGGGATCGAACGCCAGCACGCCCAGTCGAATGCGGTCTCGCGGCTCTCCGGCTTTCTCGCGGGCGTCGAGCACCTTCGAATAGCCCGAGGCATCGAGGTAGTCCAGATATTTCGTTGCCGGACGGTTCGTCGCGCTGGTGCGCACGCGCACGGTGAGAAACCGTCCGTCCGGTGTCTGCCGGATTTCGTCGATCCGCGACCCCGTGGCGACGGGGATCTGCTGCGGACGTTGGGAGCCTGATCGGCTGACCTGCCCGCGAAGAACCTGAAGACGCTCGCGTTCACGCGTGCGCTCGAACAGATCGCGCTGCTGCTCGGCCAAGCGCGTGGCGGCTGGCGTTCTGCTCGCTGCATCGACGGTCACCCTTGCGGCGACCACGGAGAGTGCGCCGGCGTCGATGTCGTAGCGGTACAGCGCCTCGCCCATCATGAAGTGCAGTGCGGCATCATGTTCGGCGAAGCGCAGGCGCGACGGCGAGCCTTCAAGGGCCACGATGCGGCGCGTGGCCGGCGGCTTGCCTGCCGCGTACAGGTAGATGGCGTTCGCGGATATCCAGGCTGCGCGAGTTGCTGCAGCGTTCCACGCCACGACTTCAGCCGGTACCAGCTCGGCGTCGCGCGCCGACAGCTGCTCGACCCACGCACCATCGCGGTCGGTGCGAAACCACGGATCTGCTTCGGCAAGATCGTTCGACGCCGGACGCTGGTTCCACCGGAAGTAGAGTGACGCCCCGTCCGGCGCCCAGCGGACATCGCGTGCTCCCAGGCCAAGCCAGCGATCGTTACGGGAGGCATCCCGCAGTGAAACCGGCACCGGCGTGGCGGCGGCCGGCGCCAGCGTCGCCTGGCGGATCGGCGTTGCCATGCGCGCCTGCGCTCCGCCGACAGCCGGAGCGAACATCATAGACAGCAGGGGGGCGATGCAGAGCATGCGAGACATGGGCGGATCCGCTTGGGGGTTCGACATAGACTGGCGGTCGCGGCCCTGAAGGGCTAGACCTAGGTATGCGTCGCAACGCGCTGGACCTGCGATTCCTGTGGGGACTGACGTTCCTCCTTGCCGCTCCACTGGCGGCGCAGAACCCGATCTCTTCGCCACGTCATGTCGTCCAGGGTGTGGTGTTCGATTCGATTGCCCGCGTACCGCTCGTTGGTGCCGTGGTGCACGTCGCATTGCGCGATTCGACCGGCCGCCCGTTCACCGCTGCCACGGACTCCACGGGACATTTCCGTTTCGACGGACTGCCCGCGGGACGATTCCTGATCGGCTTCTACCACGACGCGCTCGGCGCGCTCGGTCTCGATGCGCCGCTGCGGGCCTTCGACCTGGCAGCCGACACGCTGGTGACGGTCGACATCGGCATTCCTTCGGGCGCCGTGGTGCGCTCGCTGCGATGTGGAGGCAACTCTGCGACGACACGCGACGGCATGCTCGCTGGCATCATACGCAACGCAGGCGACACGGCCCTGACTGGGGTGACGGTCACCGTCGAATGGCGTGCCCTCGCGCTCGACGCCGGTGACTTTCATACGGTGGTGCAGCACGCGCGCACGATGGTGGCTGCAGATGGTACCTATCAGCTCTGTGGACTGCCGGATAATGCGCCACTCGGTCTCCGCGTGACCGGTCCGGGTTATCGCGCCATCGAAGGGAAGATCGTGGTGCCGAGCGCGGGCGTGGTACGGCGGGACATGCGCTTGGCTGACTCGGCCGTGGTGATCGGCACGGCGCGCGTCCGGGGGCGCGTGGTGCACGAAAACGGGTCACGCGTGACGACTGGACGCGCAGTCATCGCGGCGTTGAATCGCGATGTCCCCGTGGTTGGCGGCACCTTCCTCTTGGCCGACCTTCCCCTTGGCACCTGGGTCGTGGAAGTGCGGGCCATCGGGCTTGAGCCGCGATCGACGCTGATCGACGCCACGGAAAGTGGGACCGTCTCGACGACGATCATGCTCGACAACCGGGCGCAACAACTCGACGCGATGACCGTCATTGGAACGCCAAGCCGAGACACGAAGACTCTCGACGAGGTGCTTCGCCGCCAG
>JBBTFF010000050.1:7175-67976 GCA_038041995.1 Gemmatimonadota bacterium
CGCTCCTCATTCGGCACCGCGTTTCTGCCCGGCAGCATATGGCTTCAGAACGCCCAGCATCCCGCCGACGTGTTGCGGGCGGCGCGGGGATTCACCTACCGGAGTCCTACCGATATTTCCGGCCGGCCGAGTGCCGGAGAATCGTGCGGGGGCGTCGCGATCTACCTCGATGGCGCGTTCTTTTATGGGGGATTCAGAGAGCTCGACAATATGGTTTCCGTCCGCGAAGTGCTGGCGATCGAGGCATACCCGGACGCGGCCTTCGCTCCAGTTCAATGGCGAATCGGTCGTGGGGACGGTCCACGAGGATCCTTCTCTCCGTGCTCCGTCGTGGCGGTCTGGACGAAGCACAGATGACTTCCCGCTGGGGGCTGGCGTTGCTACTTGCCGCTCCGCTGGCGGCGCAGAACCCGGCCTCAGCGCCACGTCATGTCGTTCAGGGTGTGGTATTCGACTCGATCGCCCGGACGCCTCTCGTGGGTGCCGTGGTGCACGTCGCATTGCGCGATTCGACCGGCCAGCCGATCAGCGCTACCACGGACTCCACCGGACATTTCCGGTTCGACGGCCTGCCGTCGGGACGGTTCGTGATCGGCTTCTACCACGACGCGCTCGGCGCGCTCGGTCTCGATGCGCCATTGCGGGCCTTTGACCTGGCGGCCGACACGCTGGTGACGGTCGACATCGGCATTCCATCCGGCGCCGTGGTGCGTGCGCTGCGATGTGGTGGTGATGCCTCGGCCTCTCGCGATGGCATGCTCGCCGGCATCGTGCGGAACTCCGGCGACACGGCGTTGGCTGGGGTGACGGTCACGGTCGAGTGGCGTGCCCTCGCGCTCGACGCGGGCAACTTTCATACGGTGGTGCAGCACGCGCGCACGACGGTGGCTGCGGACGGCACCTATCAGCTCTGTGGACTGCCGGACGATGCGCCACTCGGTCTCCGCGTGGCCGGTCCGGGGTATCGCGCCATTGAAGGTCAGGTCGTGGTGCCGAGCGCGGGCGTAGCACGGCAGGATGTGCGCCTGGCCGATTCGGCCGAGGTGGTCGGCACGGCGCGCGTCCGAGGGCGTGCGGTGCACGAGAACGGGAAACCCGTGGCGACGGGACGCGCGGTCATTGCGGCGCTGAAGCGTGATGTGCCGGTGAATAACGGCACCTTCCTCATGACCGACCTTCCCGTTGGCACTTGGGTCGTGGAAGTGCGGGCTATAGGGCTCGAGCCACGATCGACGCTGATCGACGCCATGGAAGCCGGGTCCACCTCCACGACGATCACGCTCGACAACCGGGCGCAACAGCTCGACGCAGTGACCGTCATTGGAACGCCGAGCCGAGACACGAAGACTCTCGACGAGGTGCTTCGCCGCCAGCGCTCCTCATTCGGCACCGCGTTTCTGCCCGGCAGCATATGGCTTCAGAACGCCCTGCATCCGGCGGACGTGTTGCGTGCGGCGCGAGGATTCACGTACCGGAGTCCTACCGAGATTTACGGCCGTTGGGTTGGTGGAAGCCCGTGTGCGTACGTCGCGGTCTATCTGGACGGAGCGTTCTTCCCCGGAGGATTCAGCGCGCTCGACGACGCGGTCTCCGTCCGCGAGGTGCTGGCGATCGAGGCATACCCGGACATTCTATCTGCCCCGTTCCAGTGGCGAATCAACCATACAATAGATGAAACTCAACTCACCATAGGCAGGCGCCCTAGGAAACCAAACAAACCGTGCGCCGTCGTGGCGGTCTGGACGAAGCACTGAGGCGTCGCAGTCACGCTGTCGAAGGAACCAAAGACAGGCATTGCCCTACACCACGTCAGGGTGGTGCTGGATGGGCGCCATATCGAAACGGCCGTAAAGTTCCTGAATCCCCCCTGTCGTACCAAGTACCTGACTCTCCAATCCCAGCCCCACACCCCTATGCGTCGCCTCATCGGCAACATCCGGCTTGTCGCAACAATCAGCGTTGCGCTTGCGCTCCCGGTTCTTCAACTCTCCGGCCAGGTCGCCGCGCCAAAGGCGCCGGCACGCGCAGCCGCTCCCGCCCCCCAGGTCCAGACCGGGCCGGGAGGTTGGATCAAGGAATTCGGCACGATGTGGACCTTCGACGCACCGCCACTCGAGTACTGGAAGGGGCGCTACGGCTTCGCGCCCACCAAGGAGTGGCTCGAGCACATCCAGCTCTCCAACGTCCGCCTTCAGGGATGCTCGGCGTCCTTCGTCTCCGACAAGGGCCTGGTGATGACCAACCATCACTGCGCGCGCGGCTGCATCAGCGCATCCTCCCCGCGCGACACGAGCTACCAGGAAGCCGGCTTCGTCTCCCCGAACGAGGCGGGAGAGAAGAAGTGTGCCGGATCGACCGCCGACCAGCTCATCTCCATGGAAGACGTGACCGCCAAGGTGCGCGCCGCAGTCACCGCCAAGGTGCAGGCCGCACAGGTGGAACAACGAGACAAGGCGATCGCCGACCTGCAGACGTCGTGCCAGGCGGCGACCGGCCTGCTCTGCCAGGTGGTGACGTTCTACCAGGGCGGCAAGTATTCGCTGTACCGCTACAAGAGATATACCGACGTCCGCCTTGTGATGGCGCCCGAAGAGGGGATTTCGGCCTTCGGCGGCGACCCGGACAACTTCACCTATCCGCGCTACGACCTCGACCTCACGCTGCTCCGCGTCTACGACAAGGACCAGCCGCTGAAGACCGAGCACTACCTGCGCTGGAACTCCAACGGCGCCAAGGAAGGTGACCTCACCTTCGTCCCGGGAAACCCCGGCAGCACCGGCCGCCTGCTCACCATGGCGCAGATGGAATACCTGCGCGACGTCCAGTACCCGGCGATGCTGGCCAACTACAAGGCGCAGATCGCGCTCTACAAGGAACTCGCCGCGCAAAGCGAGGCGAACAAGCGCCGCTATGAGAACCAGATCTTCCTTCTCGAGAACTCCCAGAAGGCGGTGACGGGTTACAACGCCGGCCTCATCGACCCGTCGATCATGGCCCGCAAGGCGGCGTTCGAGAAGGACTTCCGTTCGCGCGTCACGGCCAAGCCGGACCTGGCCGCCAAGTACGGCAAGGCGTGGGACAATATCGCCAAGGCGCAGAAGGAACTCGGCAGCTTCGCCGTGCTGCAGCAGTTCCAGGGCTTCGGCGGCGGCTCCAACCTGATGAACATGGCCGCGTGGCTTGTGCGCATTCCCGAGCAGGACAAGCTGGCCGACTCGCTCCGCCTGCCGCAGTTCCGTGCACAGGGCATGGCGCGCCTCAAGGCCCAGCTGGCACAGAACATCCCGATCGACCTCGATACCGAGAAGCGACTGCTGGCAGTGCAGTTCACGCTGGCGCAGAAAGCCCTCCCCGCCAACGATCCGTTCCTGGCCGCCGCGCTTGGCGGCCGCAGCCCCGAGGTCGCCGCCGAAGTGTTGGTGAACGGCACCAAGCTGGGGTCGGTCGAGGCACGCAAGGCGCTCCTCGATGGCGGCGCCACCGCCATGGCCGCGAGCACCGATCCGCTGATCGTGCTGGCCCGCAAGGTGAATCCGCTGGCCACGAAGCACGCACTGCGCGCGCAGAAGCTCAACACCGCCATCAGCGCAAACGTCGAGCTGGTGGGACAGGCGATCTACGCCGCATATGGCGAGAGCATGCCGCCTGACGCGACCTTCACGCTCCGCATCAGCGACGGCGTGGTGCAGGGCTTTCCGTACAATGGCACCATCGCGCCGTACCGCACGAGCTTCTACGGCCTGTACGCGCGCAGCGCCGAGTTCGACGACAAGCCGCCGTTCAAGCTGCCGCCGCGCTGGCACGCGGCGCGCAACACGGTCGACATGACGACGCCGATGGACTTCGTGCTCACGGCCGACATCATTGGCGGCAACTCCGGCAGCCCGGTGATTAACCGCGCCGGCGAGGTAGTTGGGCTGATTTTCGACGGCAACATCGAGAGCCTGCCAAACCGGTTCATCTTTACCGACGAGGTTGCGCGGGCGGTGGCCGTGCACACCAGGGGCATCGTCGAGGCGCTTCGCAGGGTGTACGGCGCTTCGCGGCTGGCCGATGAGGTGGAAACGGCCGGAGCAAAGAAGTAGGACGGCGCTGACGCCACGGCGCCTTCGGCGCAGGCCACTTCGGCGCGAGCCACTCGCCCCGCCCGCCATTTGATGCCAAGATGGTAGGCAGCAAAACACGAGGCGACCATGGCAACCGTGGCGAAGTCGGCAGCCGGCGCGGGAACCCGCGCCGGTGATCTCTGGGGCGGACTGGCAGCAATGCTGGTCGCGCTCCCCTCGTCCATCGCGTTCGGCGTGCTGGTGTACAGCGCGATCTCTCCCGATCAGGCGGGTGCGGGCGCGCTGGCCGGCATCCTCGGCGCCGCGACGCTCGGCATCGTCGCGCCCCTCGTCGGGAGAAACGGCGGCTTCATCACCGCACCCTGCGCACCGGCGGCGGCTATCCTCTCTGCCCTCGCCGCCCAGTTCGTGGCGCGAGGCAGCATCTCCCCCGAACGCATTGTCGCGCTTCTCGGACTCACCGCGCTGCTGTCCGCCCTTTTCCAGCTCGGCTTCGGTTTCGCCCGCGTCGGCCGCCTCATCAAGTTCATCCCATATCAGGTGGTCAGCGGCTACCTCTCCGGTGTCGCCGTGATCATTGCGCTCGGTCAGTTGCCAAAACTGCTCGGGCTTCCCAAGAAGGTTCACCTGCTCGAGGGGCTCGGCTCCCCCGATCTATGGAACTGGACCGGCATTGCCGTCGGCCTGGTCACGATCGTCGCCACGTTGAGCGCACCGAAGTTGACGGAGAAGGTCCCGGCGGCCATTGTCGGACTGACCGCCGGCATCCTCGCCTATTTCGCGCTCGCGTTCTTCGACGGCACGCTGCTCACGCTTGCCGGCAATCGGCTGGTCATCGGGCCCATCGTGACGTCCGGTTCGTTCATCGGCGCCGTCGGCGCGCGCGCGTCCTCGCTGCTGCACATCGGCCCGTCCGACGTCGCCTTGGTGCTGTCTTCGGCGCTCACGCTCGCCGTGTTGCTGTCCATCGACACGCTCAAGACCGGCGTGGTGCTCGACGCGCTGGTGCGCCGCCGTCACAACTCCAACCGCGAACTGATCGGACAGGGCACCGCCAATCTTGCGACGTTCTTCGTCGGCGGCATGGCCGGCGCCGGGACCATGGGTGCAACGCTGATGAATGTCACCAGCGGTGGCCGCAGCACGCTGTCAGGCATTGCCGAGGGCGTCTTCGTGCTGCTGGCCTTCCTCGTGCTGGGTGGCTTGATCGCGTGGGTGCCCATCGGCGCGCTCGCCGGTATCCTGCTCGTGGTGGCGTGGAAGATGTTCGACAGCAGTATCTTTCGGCTCGCCCTGCGCCCGTCGACCCGCGTCGACTTTGCCGTCATCCTCACCGTGGTGGCCGTGGCGCAGGTTGGCCTCATCGCCGCCTCGGCGACGGGCATCTTCCTTGCGATCCTGCTCTTCATCCGCGACCAGGCGCGCAGCTCCGTAATCGCGAACAAGCGCGATCTCCGGGCCGTGCACTCCAAGCGCCGCCGCCTGCTCGCCGAGTCGGAGATTCTTGACGCGCACGGCGACGACGCCATCGTGGTGCAGCTGCACGGCAACCTGTTCTTCGGCACCACCGACCAGCTCTTTTCCGAGCTGGAGCAGGACCTCTCCAGGCGCCGCTTCATCCTGTTCGACCTGCGTCGCGTCAGGTCCATGGACTACACAGCCGCGCATCTGTTCGAGCAGATGAAGGCGCGCCTGGCCGACAGCGGTGGGGAGTTGCTGTTCAGCCACCTGCCCTCCGGCCTGGCCACGAGTCACGACGTAGAGGAGTACATGGCCCATCTCGGCCTGGTGCGCGGGGGCACGGGCATCCGCGTCTTCGATTCCCGCGACGGCGCCATCGAGTGGATCGAGGACCAGGTCCTCGAAGCGCACGGATGGACGCCGGAGGAAGAAGGGGAGGCGCTCGCCCTCGGCGCGATTGAGGTATTCAGTGAATTTGACGATGCGACCATCACCGAGCTCTCGGGCGCCGTGAGCACCATGAGCGTTCCGGCGGGTGGCACAATTTGCTCACAGGGCGACGTCGGCGACGAGCTCTTTCTCGTGCGCAGCGGACGCGTGAGCGCGCTGCTCCCGCTGGAGGCGGGCAAGCGCCACCACGTGGCCACGTTCTGCCGGGGTGACTTCTTCGGCGAGATGGCCTTCATCGACCAGGAGCCGCGCTCCGCCAGTGTCCAGGCGGTCACGCCGACCGAGTTATTCCTGCTCTCGCGCGCGCGTTTCGACGCGCTGGTGACCAGAGACCCTGCGCTTGGCGGGATCATCTTCGAGCGGCTGGCGATCGCCATATCCAAGCGCCTGCGTTCGGCCGACACCGAACTCCGGGTGCTCGAAGAACGCTAGAACGACGGCGACGGGGCCGCCCGGATCGCAGCGAGTGCGCAAGCCACAGGCGCAGCTCGCCAGCGACCGTCTGACTGTCCGCGGTTCAGGGCGCCATCGGTAGCCATGCGCGCAGCTGCTGGCGTTGCGCATCGGTGGCGTCGGGGCGGAGTTCGAGCGCCCACGCACCCGCGGCGGAACCACCACTCGATCCGAAGCGCAGGCCGAACCAGTCGAGCGCCTCCGTATAGTCCAACTCCTCGGTCGAGGTCAGCGTCTTCCGGAAGAAGTCGGCAAGGTCCACGCCGGCGATTTCGGCGGCGGCGTTCTGGAACTCCTGCGCCGTGAAGCCTCGTGCCGCCGAGTGCCGACGGTAGGCAAGACGCATCACGTCATCGAGGCTCCGTCGCCCGGCCGTCACCCGTCGGATACGCGCGTCGAGCAGGAACCCCACCACTGGGCCTTTTTCGTAATAGTTGATCGTGGTCGTGGAGTCTCGACCCACTCCCGAGGTGCCGCCGCTCCATACCTCGAGCGACGACTGCTCGAGCGTCTGGACGAGGCGCCCCGGCGCGTTCTGCACGTGCGCAATGTGCGTCGACAGCGTGGCAAGCGCGTCAGCCGTTGAGGCAAGTCCGCTGCGCTGCACCATCAGCTCGCCGTAGTAGCTGGTGAGGCCCTCTGAGATCCAGAGACTCCCCGTGCGGGGCGGGTGCTCGTAGTCGAACGGCCCGAGTTCCACGGGACGAAGGCGCTTGACGTTCATCGCGTGAAAGTACTCGTGGCTGACGAACTCCAGCCACGACAGGTAGCCGCGCGGCGTCGACACGCGTGTCGCGTTCGACGTCAGAAGCGTCGAGTTCAGGTGCTCGAGCCCGCCGCCGCCGCGCCGGAACAGGTTGAGGAAGACATATCGCCGGTACGGGAGCGTTCCCCAGAAGCGCCGGTGCTGTTCGACGATCGTCGCAAGGTTGCGCGCCGCGCGTGCGCCGTTCCATACGCCCATGTCGCCGGCGCTCACCAGGTAGTGCCGGCTGCCGTCTACCGTGAACTCCCGGACATCGAGGTCGCCAGCGACGATCGGAGAGTCCACCAATTCGTCGTAGTCGCGCGCGCGGTAGTGGTTGGGCTTGCCGTCCGGCGCCGGCGCGAGCGACGTCATCGACCGCTTCCACAACCCCGCCAGTTCGAGGTGCACCTCGTGCGGGCGAGACGCACCGTCGGCAAGGGTGACGAATGTCGGTGCGCCGTTCAGCACGGCCAGCGTGTCGTCCACCCAGTTGGTGGTGACCGAACGTTCCTGGCTCGTCACCTGGTACGTGACGACCACCGCCGGCCGCCGGCCGGTGAAGATGCGCCAGCGGTTCGGTGCGGGTTGCGTCACCCGGAGCGAGGTACCGTCCGGCGCGCGTACCGCGATGTCGTGCAGTCGCGTGGCGTAGCGTTCCTCGCGATAGAAACCTGGCGTCCACACCGCCATCATCAACTCGACCGAGTCGCGACGCTCCGTTGGCACCGTGGCTTCCACCTGCGCCTGGTGCGTGGCGGGCTGCGGCGCCCTCACGATGTAGACGATGGGGGCGAGGCGCTGTGCGTGCGCTGGGCACGCCGCGAGTGCGGCTGCCACCGCCACCGCGCATGCCACGAGCCGCACGCGAGGGGCAGGCCGGGTCAGTGCACGCATGATCGTCGCTCCGGAACAAGCCGGCCGGGGGGTGCATGCAGCTTCTCCCGCACAGCGTTCCGGCGCAAGGCATGCAACTCGGCGTCAGGGTGGGAGCGGGCCAGCCCGGTCGTCCGCTGGTGGCCCGGACGATGGACCAGCGGCATCTTTCTCCCCGCCGATTCGACTCCCCCGTGACCGAGGTTTCGACGCCCCATGCGCTTAATACTCCCCTGCCTCTGCCTCTTCGCGGTTAGCGCTACGTTGCCGGCCCAAGCCAGGCGCGCCGTGCGCGCCACCGACATCTACCGGCTTCGTGACGTCGGCGACCCGCGCATCTCCCCTGACGGTGAATGGATCGCCTACACGGTCACCACCGTCGATTCCACCAAGGACAAGAGCGACAGCGATGTCTGGATGGTCAAGTGGGACGGATCGCGCACCGTGCGGCTCACCAATTCACCGGAAAACGAGGGAAGTCCGCGCTGGAGCCCCGACGGCCGTTACCTGTCGTTCGTTTCGGGGCGGTTCGAGTCAAAAGGCGGGCAAGTCTGGCTGCTCGATCGTGCCGGTGGCGAAGCGGTACGGCTCACGGAACTCAAGGGCGGCGTCGCCGCTCACGAGTGGTCGCCCGATGGCACGCGCATCGCCATTGTCTCGCACGAACCCGACCCTGAAGAATCCAAGCCCGACAGCGTGAAGGCCAAGAACCCCAAACCGATCGTCATCGACCGTTACCACTTCAAGCGGGACGGCGATGGCTACCTCGACCATCGCCGCGACCACATTCACGTCGTCGATGTGGCGACGAAGAAGGCCGAACAGGTCACGACCGGCGATTTCGATGATTCCACGCCGCGTTGGTCGCCGGATGGCAAGCGCCTCGCGTTTGTCTCGCGCCGCGGCACCGATCCTGACCGCGAGAACAACACCGACGTCTTCGTGGTCGATGCGCGCGCTGGCGCCGAACCGTTGCGCCTCACCTCCTGGGCGGGCCCCGACGACACGCCGGTGTGGAGCCCGGACGGCAGGCAGATCGCCTACCTGCAGGGGAGCGAGCCGCAGCTCTATGCCTACAGCCAGGACCAGCTGGCCATCGTCGCCAGCACGGGCGGCACACCGCGCCTTCTCACCACCGCGCTCGATCGCGATGTCTCCGACCCCACGTGGGCGCGCGACGGCCAGTCGATCACCGTGCTGGTCCCCGACGATCGCGCGGTCTACGTCGCGTCCGTCGCACTCGCTGATGGACGAGTCACCCGGACCCTGGAAGGACGCCGCGTCGTCCTCGGCGTCGACGCGGCGCCCGGCGGACGCACGATTGCCCGTGCGGCCACCGCCCTGCATTCCCCGGAGGTCTTCACGCTCGAGGGCAGCACGTTGCGCGCGCTGACGCACGTCAACGACTCGCTCTTCAATTCACTGCAACTCGGCACGACCGAGGACGTGTCGTTCAAGAACAAGGACGGCCTCACGGTCGGCGCGTTGCTCGTGAAACCGGCCAACTTCGCGCCAAACACCAGATACCCGCTCGTCCTCCGCATACACGGCGGTCCCAACGGCCAGGACGCACACCAGTTCTCGCTCGAACGCGAACTCCTCGCGGCGCAGGGCTACCTGGTGCTCGCCGTGAACTACCGCGGCAGCAGTGGTCGCGGGCAGGCGTGGAAGAAGGCGATCTACGCCGACTGGGGAAACAAGGAAGTGCAGGATCTCCTCGCTGGCGTCGACCACGTCATCGCATTGGGCAGCGCCGACCCAAGCCGTCTCGGCCTCGGCGGCTGGTCCTACGGCGGCATCCTCACCGACTACACCATCGCCACCACCACGCGCTTCAAGGCGGCCACCAGCGGCGCGGGCAGCGCGTTGCAGTCGACGATGTACGGCTCCGACCAGTACATCTATCAGTACGAGAAGGAACTGGGCGCGCCGTGGCAGAACCCGAAGGCGTGGGAAAAGGTCTCCTACCCCTTCTGGCACGCCGACCGGATCAAGACCCCCACGCTCTTTCTCGGCGGCGAAAAGGACTTCAACGTCCCCATCGCCGGCAGCGAGCAGATGTACCAGGCGCTCAAGTCGCAGGGTATCGACACTCAGTTGATCGTCTATCCGGGGCAGAACCACGGCATCACGCGCCCATCGTACGTGCGCGACCGACTGGAACGCTACGTGGGGTGGTACGACAAGTATCTGCGTCCTGCGACGCCCTGATTCACGTGGATCCCATTACGCACACGCTCGCCGGCGCCACCATGGCGCGCGCCGGCCTCGATCGGCGCACGCCGCTGGCCACTGCCACCTTGATGCTGGCCGCCAATGCCCCGGACATCGACATTGCCACCGCGTTCGCAGGCCAGAACTCGGCGCTGGCGTGGCGGCGTGGCTGGACCCACGGACCGTTGGCCTGGCTCCTGCTGCCCTTCATCGTGACGGGGATCATGATTGCCTGGGACCGCTGGGTCCGCCGGCGCCGCACGCCAAATGCGGATCCGGCACCGGCGACGGCGCTGCTTCTGCTCGCGACCATCGGGGTGTTGAGCCATCCCATGCTCGACTGGCTCAACACATACGGTATCCGCCTGCTGATGCCGTTCAGCGACCAGTGGTTCCGCGGCGACAGCGTCTTCATCATCGATCCGTTTCTCTGGACCGTGCTTGCCGTCGGCCTGTTCGCTGCGCGGAATTTTCGCCCTGACGTTGCGCACGTTCGGCGCATCGTGCGCACCGCCGGCGGCGCGACCCTTGCGTACGTGGCGTTGATGATCACGTTGAGCGCACTGGGCGAGCGCCTGGCACACTCGGTCGCCGAGTCACGCGGGCTGCGCGGCATCCAGGAGGTGCTCTACTCGCCGAGGCCCGGGAACCCGCTGGCGGCCGACCTGGTCGTGAAGACCGGCGACGCCTACCACTTCGGGGCGCTTCGCTGGCTCTCGACTCCACGCGTGACATTCGATGAAGCCGTGGTCGCGCTCGGCGACTGGAATTCCCGGGCGGTCGAGCGCGCGAGAGCGATCCCGGCGGCACGCAAGTATCTCGTCTGGTCACAGTTTCCGTACGTGCGCGTGGAAGCGACCGGCACCGACACGACGGTGTTCTTCGGCGACGCGCGCTATCGCGCCGGGTTGGCGGGCGGGTTGCAGGGCATGCAAGTCGACCTGCGGTCCGGCACACCCTGAGCCAGGCTGGAGACTGGGTTGGGAGGTGCTGTTAGCGACTTCCCCCAGCGGCGAAGAAGACCCGTCCGCTCATCGGCACCCACACGACGAACAAAAGCAGCAGCGTCTTCAAGGCGAGCTGCCGCGGCCCTCCATTAGATGCCGTCACGCCGCGTAGTTCAGCACGGCCACGAAGTGACACGCGGTGCCCGTCAGAACGAACAGGTGCCAGATGAAATGCGCGTATCGCAGCTGGCGTGCGACGTAGAAGCCGACGCCCGCCGTGTAGGCGACGCCCCCGGCTGCGAGCCAGAACAGGCCCCAGCCGGGTACGTGCAACAGAAGCGGCTTGGCAGCGATCACGACCAGCCATCCCATCGCCAGGTACAGCGCGGTCGAGAGCCGCCGGTAGCGAATGCCACCCCTCGACTTGACGACGACACCGAAGATGGCCAGGCCCCAGATCATCCCGAACAGGGTCCACCCCCAGGTTCCGCGCAGGACACCCAGGGTGAAGGGCGTGTAGGTGCCGGCGATGAGCAGGTAGATGGCCCCGTGATCCAGGATCTGGAAAACGCGCTTGGCCCGATTCTCGGGCAGGGCGTGGTAGATCGTGGACGTCAGATACAGGAGCGACATGGTCGCGGCGAAGACCGAGGCCCCGACCACCGCGGTGGCACCGTGCTGCATGGCGCCAAGCACGAGCACGGGGAACGCGAACAGCGCAGCCACGAGTCCAATGCCGTGACTGATGCTGTTGGCTATCTCCTCTCCCAACGACTGCCGTCGATGCAAACTGGTGGAACCGTCTACCACTCGTGCTCCTGGGCGCCCATTCGTTTCATCAATAAATAGACGCGGCATGGAGCCCGGCGCCAGTGAGGCACCTCTTGACGAGTCTGTCGGGGCCGGCGTCGGGCGGCTCCTCGTCGTCATGCGCTCGGCTTGGTTCTCCGCTTCATGTCGAGATACATCGCCTCGACCTTCGCCCGGGCCCACGGCGTACGGCGCAGGAACTTGAGGCTCGATGACACACTCGGGTCGCTGGTGAAGCAGGCAATGCGCACGCGGCGCCCCATGCGTGCCCAGCCGAATTCCGCAACCAGTTCGTTGAGCATCCGCTCGAGCGTGATGCCGTGCAGCGGGTTGCTGGAATGGTCGTGCGGCGCGGTCATTGGGGAACGATTGCCTGGCGGGGCGCGGCGCGCCAGAGTGGGCGACTGCATCCCTCGACGGCTATCTTCCGCCATCCGGAGCCACGCCGGACTTTCCTCTGATCGACGCCCTGCCCTCATGAAGCTCTGGATCGACGCTGATGCTGCCCCGCTGGCCGTGAAGGAGATTTGCTTTCGCGCCTCCGACCGCCTCGAGATTGAGACCGTGCTCGTGGCGAACCAGCGTGTTCAGCTTCCACCGGGATATCCACACCTCTCGGCTGTGCGCGTCGACTCGGGCCCCGACGTCGCTGATGCGTACATCGCGGAACACGCCACGGCGGGCGATGTGGCCGTCACCGCCGACATCCCGCTCGCCGCCCTCCTGGTGCCCAAGGGAGTCGCCGTCATCGACCCGCGGGGCGAGTCGTACACGACGGAAAGCATCGGCGAGCGCCTCTCGGTGCGCAATTTCATGGACGGCCTGCGCGGTGCCGGCGTCGAAACGGGTGGGAGTGCCGTCTATGGGCCACGTGACAAGCAGGCCTTTGCCAACGCCCTCGACCGGGCGCTCACGCGCGCGCTCCGGCAGCGTTGACCGCCGCTACGCCGGCGGTGGCGCAAAGGACTGCAGCAAGCCACAGCGGGGACACCGAAAGGTGACCACGAGGATCTTCTCCCGGCCCTTGAGCTTGAGGCCCGACCAGAAGGATCGCTCGGCGACTCCTTCGGCCCACTGTTGCTGCGAGGGCATGCTGTGATCCCCCTTGTCGATGAGGAATCCGGGTTCCATTGCCCCCCGGCAACTCGGGCAATCAGGCGGTGTCATATGCGGCTCCGGGAAGAGGAAGAACTGAGGCCCGCTTCGCTTCTACGCTTTCCTCACGAATTCCGGCTTCAGCTTCATGGCACCGACGCCATCGACCTTGCAGTCGATGTCATGGTCGCCGTCGACGATGCGGATGTTCTTGACTTTGGTGCCCACCTTCACGACCGCCGATGAACCCTTGATTTTCAGGTCCTTGATGACGGTCACGGTGTCGCCATCGTTGAGCGGGTTACCGTTGGCATCACGCACCACGCGTTTCTCATCGGCGTCCGCTACAACCGCTTCCCTCGCCCACTCATGGGCGCATTCCGGACATACGTAGAGGTGTCCGTCGTCATAGGTGTAGACCGAACCGCACTATGGACACTGGGGAAGACTGTTCATGCTGTGCCCTGCTCCTGCGTGTCTGGCGTCAGATCGTGCGGCTACGGTTGAAATCAACGGCCGGAACCGGGCCTCCGCGAGACCTCGAACAGCGCAGCGCTGCCACCTACCCCGCCAACGGCTTGCTGGAGCTACATTTCCTGATGCTGGGCAGGATGTCGCCAGCGGGTGGCTCGATCAGCGCGGTACCGGTCGATTCTCAGGAGACCCCATGAAGAAGAACGTCATTCCCGACTTTTCCCGCAAACGTCCGGGAGTTGGTCCGAAGCCGCTCGTTGACGGCGAGAAGGCGCATTCGCCCAGTCCGCGTCAGCCGATGAAACCACCGACACCGGTCAAGAACGCCGGACACCGCGGTTCGTAGTCGGCGAGAAGAGCGCCTGGCGCGTGGGCTCGAGGCTCGGGAGCTGCGGCTCTAACGCGAGCGACGGAATCGGACGCGCCAGGCGAGCAGCCCGGTCTGCGCCCCCCGCATCGTGACGCGCACCGATCCGTCGCGGCGTTCACCAAGTTCAGCCTGCGCGCCCGGGGCATCGACGGACTCCGCTGTCCAGCCATCGGACTCCGTCAGGTACAGCTGGTACGCATCGCCTGTCACCACTCGGCTGACCCCCGCCAGCGTGTCCTCGCTCCAGCTCACCTGCTCGAGGTCGACACCGCCACAGCTCACGTGACGGTTGGAGGCCAGCAATTGCGGGTGCGACTGCCGCTCGCGAAGGCAAATGACCTGGACCTGGTAGCTGGTATCGATCACACCGCCGATGAACGTATCCCTGAAGGCGCCAAGAAAGCGCTTTCCCCAGAAGTCGAACGCCACGTACTCGCGGCCCGGCGTCAGGCCGAGGTCGATCATGCGCAGCGTGTCGGGCGCGCCGGCGGTGCGGGCCAGCACGGTCCATCGCTCAAACGGCCGGGCGACGTCCAGTTGGTACAGCGACTGTTGCAGTCGCTGATCGGCCTCGAACGGACGGGGGCCGGATCCGCTGACCTCGTGCTCCACCATGTAGAGCCTGCTGCTGCGTGACGGATCGACGTCGTACACCTGCCCCGGCATTGTCAACAGGACCGGTGCGGCGCGGCGTGCAGCCTCCACTCGATCGCTCCGATAGACCTCCGGCCGGTCCGTCAGCATCAGCAGCGATCCGGTCAATGACGTGATGGTCGCCGACCGGTAGCCGTCCGGGCCGGCGATCTCTATGTGGTCCGGATCGTTGCGCCACACGACGTTGTTGAACGAATTGAACTGCGAAAAGCCGCCGTACCCGAAGCCGTCGTCTCCCAGTCGCGTGGCATCGATGATCCCGACGAGTTCCGGTCGCGGTCCCCACGACGCCAGCAGGAAGGCGTCGCGTCCAATCACTGCGCGAATCTGTTGTACGAACGATCGATAGATCTTTACCCGGTCAATACCGCGCGTCGCGTAGAATCCGGCATGACTGTTGTACCCCTCATACCGCAGGTGACGAAGCGCATCGACCTTGAAGTACCTCCAACCCTGCGCCTTGAGCTGGCGGTACACCGGCAGGACGAGATTCCGCATCGTCGCCGGGTTGGCCCCGTCCATCACGAATCCGATCCAGTTTCCCCGCGCAGGCTTGCCATCGAGCATCCGGACGAAGTAGCTCGGATGGGCCGCCGCCCAGGCGGAATCGGCAAACGCCGTGTTCGTCCAAAGCCCCGGCTGCAGCCCATGCGATACGATGTAGTCGTGCATCCCCTTGAGCCCACTGGGAAACTTCGCGTTCGTATTGAGCCAGTTCTCCGGCACGCCGATCGGAAGGCGCTGGAACCCGTCATCGATCTGTACGTATTCGTACCCGAAAGGGGCAAGTCGCTCGGCGATCGCGTCAACCGCCGTGTGAACGTCCGCTTCGGTAATTCGGTCCCGGTACGCGTACCACGAAGTCCAACCTGCGGCCGATCGGTTCCACGGCGCGTATGTCCAGGGTTCGTAGTAGGAGAGGTTTCGGTGCTTCTGGTAGAATCGCGGTCGAAATCGCAGGGTCACCTCGCCGCCGACCGCCTCGACGGCAAACGCCGAGGAATCACCACCCGCAACCGGGGTGACCTGCGCGGTGGACGGAAAGTCCAGGCTCAGCAGCCAGTCACGGCTGCGCGCGTAGACCCCCCTGTTGAGCCGATTGTAGCTGGGGCCCACGCTGTGCCGCACGATCGGCACGCCGTCTTCACGTGGGTCGGCATCGACGGCAATGGCGTCGCTCGTTCCATGGATCGTCCCGCGCAGCGTTACCCGGTCGTCACCCGCTGTCCAGCTGACGACCTGCGTGATCCTCCCCCCGGAAGAATCCACGAGCGTCCGAAGGCGCGGCGCACCTCCGGTCGACGACAAATGAGCGCGCAGAATAGTGGCGCCCTGGTATCGCAGTTCCACTTCGGTGCCGCGCACCACCAGCGTGGCCGGAGTGTTGGGCGGCGCCGTCTGTCGTTGTGGCACCAGCTGCGCATCCACACCGCCGCCGCCGAGGCAGAACAGGAACGCGGCGAGCTGCGCAGGAAGTTTACGAATGATCTGATCCCGGTCCGCTGCCGGTGCGGGCGCCCGAGTCTCTGCGCCCCGCGCGCACGGCCATGCCCCACATGAACGCGCCGAACGCCAGCATGACGACGCCCCACCACAGGTTGACGTTCACCCCCGTGGCACGCGCATACATCTCGGCGTTGGCACCAGTCGCCGCACCATACGCAGTCAGGATCAGGCCAAGCACCAGAAACAGCCCACCAATGGGGTACCGCAGGTCCAACCCTCCGACTTGGCTCATTTAGCGCTCCCGGTGGTTGGTCACGCGAATATCAGGTTGAGTAACAACGTCATGGCCAGAACGCCGATCGCCAGCACGGCGGGGCGCTCGATCCATCGCTTGGTCTTGTCGACGGGGCGTGCGGTAAGCGAGTACACCAGGCCGCGCAGTTCTTCGTCGGGCCGCGGCCGAGTGAAGAGGCTGACCACGATCGTCACGGCGAGACAAGTAGAAAAGGCGACGATGGCGGTCCAGAACGTCTGTGCCAGCTCGCTGGGATACGTAGCCAGCACGGCGAAGTAGCCCCCCTTCACTCCGGGCACCGAGCCCGCAGCCAGCGTCAGGCCGTGATGCAGCGCGGCGGCAGCGATTCCCGACACGAGACCACTGAAGGCTCCGTGACCCGTGCTGCGCCGCCAGAACATCCCCAGTGCGAACGTGGCAAAAAGCGGTGCATTCACGAAGGCGAAGACGAGTTGCAGGAAGTCCATGATGTTGTTGAACGCACCGGCCACGTACGCCGCCGCGACGGACAGGGCGATGCCCCCCACTGTCGCCGCGCGCCCCATCCACAGGTAGTGGGCGTCGGACGCTCCACGGCGGATGTGCGTCTGGTAGATGTCGTACGTCCACACCGTATTGAACGCCGTCACGTTGCCGGCCATTCCCGACATGAACGAGGCGATGAGCGCAGTGAGCCCGAGTCCCAGCAAGCCGTTCGGAAAGAGCGAGACCAGCATCATCGGCGTGGCCATGTCGTAGTCGAGCACCACGCGCCCCGCCGCATTGAGCAATGGCGCGCCGTCAGCTGCCAGCTTGGCCGGGATCATGCCCTGGCCCGGGCCGGTGCTCACGCTGAGGGCGAGGGCAATCATTCCGGGCAGGATGACGAGAAAGGGAAAGAGCATCTTGGGCACCGCCGCGATGAGCGGCGTTCGCCGCGCGGCCGTCATGGAATCGGCGGCCATCGCCCGCTGCACCACCAGGAAGTCGGTGCACCAGTACCCGAACGACAGCACGAAACCCAGTCCCATCACCAGCCCAAACCACTCGACGCCGATCGGATTCGTCGCCGCACTCCCCATCCCCTGCCACGCGTGCGTGTACGATCCGGCCGGCAGCCCCTGCGTCACGGCCGCCGCCGAGAGCTTCGCCGTCAGGCCGTCCCATCCGCCCACGGTGCGCAACCCGATCCAGGCCAGCGGAGCGAAGCCGAAGACGATCATGAAGAACTGCAGCACTTCGTTGTAGATGGCACTCGTCAGGCCACCGAGCAGCACGTAGGCGAGCACGATGGCCGCCGACACAATGACGCTGGTGTCGAAGTTCCAGCCGAGGAGCAGGTTCAGCAGTTTCCCCATCGCATACATGGAGACGCCGGACGAGAAAACCGTCATCGCGGCAAATGAGATCGCGTTCAGCGTCCGGGTCTTCTCGTCGAACCGCAGTTTCAGGTACTCGGGAACGGAGCGGGCACGCGAACCATAGTAGAACGGCATCATGAAGATCCCCACGAAGACCATCGCGGGAATGGCGCCGACCCAGTAGAAGTGGCTCGTCGCGATGCCGTACTTCGCGCCCGACGCGCCCATCCCGATGACCTCCTGGGCTCCGAGGTTGGCCGAGAGAAACGCGAGCCCCGTCACCCACGGAGGAAGCGATCGGCCCGACACCAGAAAGTCGGTGGACGTGCGCATGCGACGCCGCAGCGCCCAGCCGATACCGAGGACGACGGCGAAGTAGACCGCCATCGTGACGTAGTCGATTGCCGTCAGTTGCGCGACAGGCATGGCGGTCTCGGGTGGTACGGCCACATGCGGGGATCACTCACCTGTCAGGCAACAGGGGCGACACTTCTCCCAAAATCCCGGTCGGCCGGCTCGGGAACGATGCCGTTTGCGGGTCACGTGCGCAACCGCAGGATGGTGTTCGGCCGACAGGATCACTCGCCACCACAGCCACTTCCTGCCATTGCCTGAAGCGCCATGAGCGGCTCGGATTGGCGCCAGACGCTACATTTTGTCGCGTATGACCTGCCCTTCCACATCATGAAACCGTTCCGGCGTCTCGGAGAAGCGGTTGCGCCGGACGGCAGCGTGCTCGCGCTGTTCGAGCACGACGGCGCCTACGTGATTCGCGTCAACGGCGTCGAACTCATGTCGACGCGGCGCCATCACTCGGAAGACAGGCTCGCCGACCTGGTCTGCCGGCCGCTGCAGGAACAGCGTGGCGCCCGGGTGCTGATCGGTGGCCTCGGCCTGGGATTCACGCTCAAGGCTGCTCTCCGTGTCCTGGCGCCCGATGCACGCGTCGTGGTGGCGGAAATTGTCGGGGAAGTCATCGACTGGAACCGGAATCCCGACTATCCGTTGGCCAGCGCTGCGCTGCGCGACCCGCGCGTGGAGCTCTGCCACGACGATGTCGCACTCGTACTGCAGCGGCATCGAGGCGCCTTTGACGCCATCATGCTCGACGTGGACAATGGTGCCGATCCACTCACCACTTCCGGCAATGCGCAGCTTTATCGGCCGGTCGGCATTCACCTGGCCGCTGCCGCGTTGCGTCCCGCAGGGCGGTTGGCCTATTGGTCTGCGGTCGATGACCGTGACTTTGAGGCGTCGTTGCGGCACGCCGGACTCTCGGTAAAGGTCACGCAGGTGCGCGCGCACGCGACGTCCGGCCCGTGGCATACGCTCTTCGTCGCACGCGCCGATGCGGCGGCCCGCGGATATCCCTAGGTCGACCTTCTTTCCCTTGTTGGGTCCCGGTCAGCGGACAGCGCGCAGTCAGGCACCGCCGGACTCGCGTACGTGCCCGGGTACGAACCAATCCTGCAGACGGACGGCGCGAAAGACGAGCGCCGAAAGCCCCGTCAGCAACGCCACGCTTCCGAGTATGACGACCAACCTGGTCGCCGGCTGCCCGGTTTGGACGCGCCAGGACGCCAGTCGCACCAGCGTGCGCACCCACTCGATCGCTCCGAGCAGGAGTACGGCCTGGACGAGTCGTGCGGCCCATCGCCGCCGTACACCGAGCAGCACCAGCGCCACGAATGGCGGGGCGACCAGGACGACGCTGCCCGAGCGCAGGAAATGCGCGCCAAGAACGAGCAAGCTGATCACCACCGGCAGAAGCTGCAGTCCGATCACGTCTCTCCCCTTACCGGCACGTATTGGGTGGTGTCAGCCACGGCCACTAATTATCGGGTGCGTTCACTGACGGGATGCAATGGCCATCGGGATGGTGCGCCGATGTCGGCAACCCGAAGATAGACCGCTCCACCGGGAACGGCATCCCCGACGCAGCGAGGTTCGCGCTCATTGTGGCGAGGCCCTCGAATCCTCCCGTCAGGGCGCCGTCGGACACACCTCGATGGGTCGCGCAGGGCGCAGCGCCGTCGCATAATTGACCAATCGCCGAGGAACTCGCGTCGATGACCGGTGTAAGGTCCGCCTCAGGAGGTCCATGACCAAGATGTTCCGTTCCGCCTTCCGCGCGGCTGCGATGGGTGCGCTGGCAGTGTCACTGACGGGATGCTCCATCAGGATGATGGCCATCAACTCGCTGGGGGATGCCCTCGCCTCGGGCAGCACGTCGACGTTCGCCAGAGACGACGACGCGGAACTCGTCCGCGATGCTGTGCCTTTCGCGCTCAAGACGATCGAGAGCCTGATCGAGCAGTCGCCGAAACACCAGGGCCTGCTCACGGCAGCGACCAGTGGCTTTACGCAGTACGGCTTCGCATTCATCCAGCAGGAAGCCGACTTCGTCGAGGCGCAGGATCTGGACCGCGCCACGCGGATGCGGTCACGCGCCAAGAAGCTGTACCTGCGGGCGGTTGAGTACGGGTTGCGGGGTCTCGAACTCGATCTCCCCGGCTTCCGCCAACGGCTCGCCACCGATCCGGATGCGGCCGTGGCGAACACCACCAGGAAACACATCCCGCTGCTCTACTGGACCGGCTCGGCATGGGCGGCGGCATTCGCGCTGGATGTGAACGACGCCGAGTTGTCCATCCGGCAGTCGGCCATCGAGAAGATGATGCGGCGTGCGCTTTCGCTGGACGAGACCTGGGACAACGGCTCGCTCCACGACTTCTTCATCTCGTGGGAAGCTGGGCACGCCTCGGCTGGCGGGTCGATGGCCAAGGCCCGGGATCACTTCGCGCAGGCCGTGCGCCTGTCGGGCGGGGCGCGCCTGTCGCCGTACGTCTCGCTGGCCGAGTCGGTGTCGATCAACGAGAACAACAAGAAGGAATTCGAAGCTGTCCTCAACCAGGCGTTGGCTATCGACATCAACAAGTCGCCCGACCAGAAGCTGGCCAATGTCATCAGCCAGCGGCGCGCGCGGTGGCTTCTCGACCGGATTGACGACTTGTTCGTCGACTAGATTCCAGACTCACCTATGACACGAAAACAATCGCTGCTTCTCGCTCTGGTCCTCGCCTTCGTGGCGGGCATCGTGGCGCCTGCCGGGGCTCAGGCGACGGTCACCGTCAAGATGGCCACCCTGGTGCCGGAGAACTCATCCTGGTTCCTCGTGTTGAAGGAGGTCGCCGACAAGTGGAACAGGATTTCGGGTGGCAAGGTCCGGGTCCTCCTCTACCCCGGCGGCCGGCAAGGCGACGATCCCGACGTGGTGCGCAAGATGAACCTCGGCACGCTCAACGCGGGTGTCCTGACGTCGGCGGGCATTGCCGAGATCGACCGGGGGGTATACGCGCTCAGCATCCCGATGGCCTTCCACGATTACGACGAGGCCTACGCCGTGCTGGAGAAGATGCGGCCGAAGCTCGAGTCGGCGATGGAAGCCAAGGGATACATCGTGCTTAACTGGGCCGATGGCGGGTGGAACCACTTCTTCGCGAAGTCGCCGATCACGGTGCCCGACGACATGAAGAAGATGAAGATGTTCAGCTGGGCGGGTGACCCGAAGACGACCGAGGTCTGGAAGAAGCTCGGGTATGATCCCCGGCCGGCGCCATCGACGGAACTCACCACGGGCTTGCAGACGGGCCTCTTCGAGACATTCCTCGCGCCACCGCAGGTGTCGGTGATCACGCGCTACTACGAACACGCGAAGTTCATGACCGACCTGGATTGGCAGCTGCTCATCGGCGCCACGGTCATCAGGAAGGAGACGTGGGAGCGGATCCCCGCCGACCTTCGGCCGCAGTTGTTGCAGGTGGCGCAGGAAGCCGGAACGAAGCTGCGGCAATCGATCCGCTCGGGCGGACCACGCGATGTCGACGCCATGAAGAAGGCCGGACTGACGGTTGTGCCGGTGGATGCGAAGGCCAGGGACATCTGGCGTCGCATGGCCGAGTCGTCGTATCCGCAGGTTCGCGGTGTCGCCGTACCCGCGGACGCGTTCGACGACGCGTTGCGGTTCCGTGACGAGTATCGCCGACAGCGCGGCGCGGTCAGGAAGTGAAGTTCCCCTCCACGCTGTTCAGGCGCACGGAGCAGGGAATCCTGGTGGCTACGCTCGGCCTGGCCACCCTCCTTCCGCTGATCGATGCGATCGGCCGGCCGCTGGGCGGATTCCATCTTTATGGATCGGCGGCGTACCTGCAACAGCTGACGCTGTGGCTCGCGTTCGTCGGTGGGATGGCGGCCACGGGACAGGCCAAGCACCTCACACTCTCGACGTCGGAGTTCTTTGACGAAGGCCTGATGCGGCGTCTCTCGCGATTGATGGCCTACTCGGTGGCCGCCGCGGTCGTCGGCATCCTCGCCTACGCCAGCACGCAGGTCGTGCTGGCCAATAGGCTCGAACCAAAGATGCTGCCCATCGGCATCCCCGAATGGGTAAGCGAGATCATCATGCCCGTCTCACTGGGCATCATGGCGCTGCAGTTCGTGTGGAATGCGTCGGACAAGTGGTGGGGACGCGGAGTTGCCCTTGCGGCCGTCGGCGGTGCGTTTGCCCTTGGCCTGGTGCCGCCGGAAGTTGCAACCCATCTCTGGCCGCTGGCCCTGCTGGTGCTCGCCGCTGCCCTGCTCGGCGCGCCGGTGTTCGTAGCGATGGGCGGCATCGCGATCGTGCTCTTCTTCAGCGAAAGTACGCCCGTGGCCGCCGTGTCGGCCGAAGTCTATAGGCTGATCGCGTCGCCGACATTGCCGGCGATCCCGCTGCTCACTGCGGCTGGGTATGTACTCGCCGAGAGCGCCGCGGCCGAGCGACTCGTCCGGTTCTTCCGCGCCGTCTTCGGGTGGATGCCCGGCGGGATTGCCATCATGGTGGTCGCCGTCTGCGCACTGTTCACGACGTTCACCGGCGGGTCGGGCATCACGATCATCGCCCTGGGCGGCCTGGTGTATCCGATCTTGAGGAAGGACGGATACTCCGAGGGCTTCTCGCTCGGCCTCGTGACGGCCTCGGGTTCGCTGGGACTGCTCTTCCCGCCCAGCCTACCGGTCATTCTCTACAGCGTCGTTGCCAGTTCCCGCGACGCAACGGTGCCGGCCGACCAGCTCTTCATTGCCGGCCTGTTGCCCGGACTCCTGCTCGTGGTCCTCACGGCCGGGTACGGGATCATCGTGGGGCGGCACGTGGAACGCGAGAAGATAACGTTCTCGTGGCGCGAAGTGGCGGCGTCCGCCTGGCTTGCCAAGTGGGAAGTGATGCTCCCCGTGATGATTGTCGCGCTGTTCCTCACCGGTTCGGCGACGATGATCGAGACCGCGGCAGCGGCGCTGGCCTACACCGTGATCGTGGAGTGCTTCATCACGAAGGACATCAAGCTGTTCTCGGAGCTGCCCGACGTGCTGCTGAAGGCCGCCGCGCTGATGGGCGCGGTGCTCATCCTGCTGGCCGTCGCCATGGGCCTGACCAATTACCTGGTCGACGCCATGATCCCGGACGCCATTCTCGCGTGGGTGAAGCTCCACATCCACTCGCCCATGGTGTTCCTGCTGGCCCTCAATGGGCTGTTGCTGGTCCTGGGCAGCGTGCTCGAGATCTACTCGGCCATCATCATCCTCGCCCCGTTGATTGCACCGATGGGCGTGGCATTTGGCATCGACCCGGTTCACCTCGGCGTGATCTTCCTCGCCAATCTCGAGCTGGGATTCCTGATGCCGCCGGTCGGCCTGAATCTCTTCCTCTCATCGTCGCGATTCAACCAGCCGCTGACGAGCCTGTACCGGCACATCCTGCCGTTCCTGGTCATCACGGGCGTGGGTGTCCTGCTGATCACCTACATGCCGTGGATGTCGCTGGGCGTGTTGAAACTGCTGGGCAAGCATTAGGGGCCAAGCCGAGTCGGGTCAACCGGTACCCTTGGCCGATCGAAAGGCCCAGACCGACATGGCCAATAGAATGACGAACGCACAAGCGGAAACCCACACCGGTATGGTGATGTCGGCCACTTGAACCGGCAATTGCAGGTACGCGCGAATGAGCTGTCCTGCAGCGGCTAATCCGAAGAGCGCTCCCGAGACCTGTGCATAGCGACGCATGTTGCCTCCCTTGTCGCATGGTGCGTGTGCCTGATGAATGGCGTTTTCCGACTGCGTATTCAAATAGACGCTGTCGCGCGCGGGCCGCCAGTCCGAACGCCGGCATGCTGGCGCGCGGCAGGGATCTCCGTGAAGTGATCTCCAGCCTGGATCTTGTGCCACTCCCCAAACACGACCACGGCCTCCACGCCTTGTCAGCACCGACGTGGAGCGGCAGAATCCCCTGATGATCCGCCCACACCCCTCCCACGCGGAACCGCGCCGAGGCTGAGTCCATGTGCCGCAACATCAGGACGCTGGCCAACTTCGAACCGCCGGCCAGCGATGGCGAGTGCCGCGTGGCCGCCCTGCAGTTCGTTCGCAAGCTCAGCGGCGCCACCCGCCCGTCACGCGCCAACGAGGCCGCCTTCAACCGCGCCGTTGATGAAGTCAGCACCGCAGTCCAGCGACTCATCCAGTCGCTCGAGACGAAATCTCCGCCACGCGATCGACTCGTCGAGGCGGAGAAGGCTCGTCTGCGCGCCCAGAAACGACTCTCCTGACCGCGCCGCCGACAGTACCCACTGCCTGCCGGGTTCGAGCGTCGCCCGGGGATAGTTCAGTCCGTTTGGCGCCTCCGCCACGGTGTCGCTGTCGAGTCGTTCACGGGGACGGTCATGTCAGGTCGCCGCCCCCATTCCGAGCACCAGCTTCGCAATCGCCCCGACCATCATCAACGGAATCGGCAGCAGCGTAAGTCCAATGGAGAACACGTACCCGTAGCGGAACATCACCGGCGCGATGTCGGGTGCGCGAATGCCAATGGTGCGGCGCAACATCAGGTCGGCCACCGGCCCGAGCGTGTAACAGACGTTCGCCAGGAACCCGTACACGATGACACCCACGACCTCGCTCGGCATGGTGCCTGGCGACAGCAGCATTCCCAGCGCCGCTCCCACTCCCAGCGTCAGCAGCCCCGCCACTCCCACACTCACGTTGTACATCAGCCGCCGCCGCTCCCACCAGCCGATCACCTGCAGCGGGCTGCGCGGATAGTACAGCGGCGTGAAGAACCACTTCTCCACCGTGGTCACTGGCGGTCTCCACTCGACGTCCATGAATCTACTTTACATTTCAAAGTGCCGGTGCGCAAGGGCGGAGCGCCACGCCCGCTGATCCGGGTGATCCGGGTCACGCGTGGTCGTCGGCATCCCCTCTCGTCCCGCACCCGAACTGGCGCCCGCCTCCGCTCCCCGCGACATTCTCAGGGCCACGTTCACCCCTGCCGCCTACTATATGAAGAGCGCCTGCTTCGCCCTCCTCGTCGCCCTCCCCCTTACAGCCCAGGCACCGCGCCTGATCCCCGTCCCGCGTGAGTTCACCGCCGGTCCTGCCGTTCCGCTCAAGGGCACCGTCGCCATCACCGCCGGCATCAACAAGGCCGACAGGTTCGCCGCTGCCGACCTCTCTACGACACTGAAAGAGCGCGGCGTGAAGCTCAGCCCCGCCGACGGCGGCCTTCGCATCCAGCTCCTCCGCTCCTCCACCACCGCGGCCAAGGCGCTGCTCGCGAAGCACAAGCTGGCGTTCACCGGCGAGATGACCGGCGAAGGCTACGTCGTCGTGGCCGAGCCGAGGTCCATCCACGTCATCGGCGCCTCCGACGCGGGCATCTTCTACGGCGCGCAAACTGCCGGACAGCTGGTCACCAGCCACGGCGCGTCGATGGCCGTGCAGACCGGTGTCATCCGCGACTGGCCCGCCATGCGATGGCGTGGCTTTCACGACGACCTGTCGCGCGGCCCGGTGCCAACACTCGAGTTCCAGAAGCACATCGTCCGCACCCTCGCGGCGTTCAAGATGAACGCCTACTCGCCCTACTTTGAACAGACGCTTGCCTACAACGCCGACCCGCTGATCGGCCCGCCGGGTGGCGCGATGACGCACGAGCAAGTGAAGGAACTCGTCGCGTACGCCAAGCCGCTTCACGTCGAGATCATCCCGGAACAGGAAGCATTCGGCCACCTGCACCACGCGCTCAAGTACGAGATCTACAGCCAGGTCGCCGAGACGCCCCATGGCCACGTGCTCGCCCCGGGCCAGCCCGAGTCGATAAACATCATCAAGCGGTGGTTTGCCGAGATCGATTCCCTTTTCCCGTCGCAGTTCGTGCACCTGGGCGCTGACGAGACATTCGAGCTGGGCAAGGGCCAGACCAAGGCAGCCGTCGAGAAGGACGGCATCGGCCCGACGTACCTGAAATTCCTCGCCGACATCCAGACCCAACTGCGCGCGCAGGGCAGCAGGAAGACCTTCCTGTTCTGGGGCGACATCGCCATGAACTCCCCCGAGCTGGTGAAGTCCCTCCCCAAGGACATGATCGCCGTCGCCTGGAACTACTGGAGCACCTCCGGCTTCGAGCGCTGGCTCACGCCGTTCTCCGGCAGCGGCATGCAGACCTGGGTTGCGCCCGGCGTCAGCAACTGGTCGATGACGTACCCCGACAACAACACGGCGCTCAAGAACATCCAGGGATTCGTGCGCGACGGGCAGAAGATGGGTGCCACCGGCATGCTCAACACGAGCTGGGGTGACGACGGCGAGGAGATCTTCAACCAGACCTGGTACGGCGTCATCTTCGGCGCCGCTGCATCGTGGCAGAGCGGAGAGTCGTCCATTGCCGACTACCAGAGTGCCTACGGCCTGCGGTTCCACGGTGACACCACCGGCAAGATCGACGCCGCGCAGCAGCACCTGATGATGGCCCACGCCGCGCTCGGCAAGGCAGGCGCCGGCAACGGCCACGACTTTCTTTACTGGGTCGACCCGTACTCCCCGGAAGGCATGGAGATCGCGAAGAAGATCCGCGTCGCCGCTCCGGAACTGCGCATCCACGCAGAATCGGCGTCGGTGCTCATCGCCCAGGCACGGCGCATCCAGCCGCACCTGCGCGAGCAGGACGCGCTCGACGCCATGGACATGGGCGCCCGCCGCCTCGACCTCATCGGCATGAAGTTCCAGTTCGCCGACGAGATGGTGAGGTTCTACGCGGCCACCATCGACCCGGCGCGCACCACACCGGTGAGCTGGATCGAACTTTCCGAACTCTCTGGCATCAACGGCCGATTGCAGACCATGCGTGAGGCCTACGTCCTCGGCCGCGAACTGTACGAGAAGAGCTGGCGCGCCGAGAACCGGCCGTACTGGCTGCACAATGTGCTTGCCCGCTACGACTCGGCTATCCAATTGTGGTGGAACCGTTCGCTGGCGGTCGATGCCGCCCGGCGCGAGTTCAGCCGCACCAGGAAGGTGCCGCCGCCAGAGCGGATGGGAATCCCCGCAGCGATGCCGCACTAGGACGGCAGGCGGCAGTAAACGGACGGCGTAGAGCGTACGGCGTACAACCTACAGGTGCTGTACGCCGTATTGCTTCCCGAGCAACTCCAGCTTGCCTCCTGCCCAACACTATAGTTGCGCCGAGCGTAGCACACCGAGAGTCACATCGCTTCCACCCCGTTTCCTCCAGCCCTCACTCATTATGAGATCTGCCCTGAAACTGGTCGTCCTGAGCGTTCTTTGCGCGGCCCCGCTGGCCGCCCAGCTCGATTCGACGACCATCGCCGGCTTCCGCTGGCGCAACATCGGCCTCGCCAACCACCAGGGACGCACCGTTGACGTCGCCGGCATTCCCTGGCCGTCGCGCACCTTCTACGTGTCATCGGCTGGCGGTGGGTTGTTCAAGACGACCAATGCGGGAACGACATTCCGCCCAGTCTTCGAGAACGAGCACGTCTCCTCAGGCGGCATGATCGGCATTGCCCCGTCGGACACCAACACGGTGTACTACGGCACGGGCGAACCGAACTCGCGTAACTCGATCTCGCCGGGTGCCGGTATGTGGAAGACCACCAACGGTGGACGCACCTGGGAGTTCATCGGCCTCAAGGAAACGCAGCACATCGGCCGTGTGGTCGTCGACCCGTCCAACAAGGACATCGTCTACGTGGCCGCCCTCGGCGCCGCGTGGGCCACGAACAAGGAACGCGGCCTCTACAAGACGGTGGACGGCGGCAAGACCTGGCAGCTGAAGAAGTTCATCAACGACAGCACGGGTTTCGTGGACGTCGCGCTCGACCCTCGTGACCCCAGGGTTGTCTGGGCGGCCAGCTACCAGCGCATCCGCGGACCGTACTACCAGTATTCGGGCGGCAAGGGCTCGGCACTCTGGAAGAGCACCGACGCCGGTGAGACGTTTGCCGAAGTGAAGGGCGGCGGCTTCCCCGAGACCACCAAGGGGCGCATCAGCATCACCATCGCCGCGTCGAACCCCGACGTGATGTATGCGATGGTCGAGGCCGACACGGCGCCGAATCCCAAGAAGGACCCCAAGGTCAAGGCACAGAAGTCGCCCAGCGGGCTCTATCGCTCGGCCGACGGCGGCAAGACCTGGACAAAGATGAGCGATGACAACGTCCGCCCGTTCTACTACTCGCAGGTGCGCGTCGCGCCCAACAACCCGGATCGCGTGTTCTGGTCGTCCACGCCGGTGAAGCACTCCAGGGACGGCGGCAAGACCGCCGGCAACGCCACGGTCGGCGTGCACGTCGATCACCACGGCATGTGGATCGATCCCAGGGACCCCAGTCACATCGTCGTCGCCAACGATGGCGGCGTGGCGCAGTCGTGGGATGACGGCGGCAACTGGGACAACATCAACACGCTGCCGATCGGCCAGTACTACAACGTGTCGTTCGACAACGCGGTACCGTACAACGTCTGCGGCGGCGCGCAGGACAATGGCTCGTGGTGCGGCCCTTCGCGTCGCAAGCAGGGGACCATCACCAACTCGATGTGGTTCACGTTCAATGGGGGCGACGGATTCGTGACGGCGCAGGATCCCACGAACCCCGACATCATCTACGGCGAGTCGCAGGGCGGCAACATCGGCCGCTACCGGGTCTCCACCGGCGAGCGCACCGCCCTCGTGAAGCCGGCGTGGCGCCCGCGGTACATGCAGTGGGAGGACTCGATCCTCGTCGACCGGCCCGACACCGCCAAGCCGATGGCCAAGGACCAGGCCAAGCGCCAGGCGGCGCTGCGCGCGGCGCAGAGGAAGGATTCTGTCGAGTTGGACCTGCGTTGGAACTGGAACACGCCGTTCTTCATTTCGCCGCATAACCCGCAGGTGTTGTACTTCGGCGCCAATCGCGTGCTGAAGTCCACCAAGCAGGGCAGCGACATGTTCCTCATTTCCCCGGAGTTGTCGTACGCCGACACGATGAAGATCCGCGTGTCGACCAGGACAACGGGCGGCATTACGACCGACGCCACCGGCGCCGAGACGTTCGGTACGGTCGTGTCGCTCAACGAGTCGCCGCTGCGCCCCGGCATCCTGTTCGCCGGCACCGATGACGGCCGCTTGTGGTCGTCGTGGAATGACGGCGGCTCATGGACCGAGCACACCGCGAACGTGAAGGGCGTTCCGGCCGGCACGTATGTGTCGCGTATCGAGCCGTCGCACGTCGACTCGCTCACGTTCTACGTCACGTACGACAATCACCGCCGCGGCGACTTCGCCCCTTACGTCGTCATGACGAAGGACGGCGGCAAGAGCTTTGCCTCGATCGCCAGCAACCTGCCGACGGGTGGCCCGGACTTCGCGTACGTGATTCGCGAAGACCTGAAGAACCCGAACCTGCTCTTCGTCGGCACCGACGTGGGCGCGTACGTCTCGTCCAACAAGGGGCAGAGCTGGCAGAAGTTCATGACCGGTCTTCCCACGGTGCCGGTGATGGACCTTGCCATCCACCCGCGCGACGGCGAGCTGATTGCCGCCACGCACGGGCGCTCGTTCTGGATCGTCGACATCAGCGCGCTGCAGCAGATGGATGCCGCGGTCGTCGCCAAGACAGCGCACCTCTTCAAGCCGCGCATCGCCTTCCAGTGGGGTGAAAAGCCGTTCAACGGCGAATCGACGGGAAACAGGGTCTTCCAGGTGCCGAGCCCGGCATACGGCGCCGAGATCACCTACAAGCTGGCAACGGCCAATCCGGGCCAGGTGCGTATCGTCATCCAGGACGCCTCGGGTGACACGTTGCGCACGCTCAACGGTCCGGGCTCGGCCGGCATCAATCGCATGACGTGGGACTTCCGTGGCAAGGTGCCGCCGTCGCCCAAGCTGTCGCCGGCTGAGGTGCGTGACTCGATCAGCAGTGTGCGCAAGGTCATCGCCGCGCTCGACTCGATCGAAAAGGAAGGGACGATAGCCAAGCCGGTGCTCGACCGCATGCGGCAGGGACTCACCGGTAGCGCCGATGCCATGCAGCAGATGATCACGCAGTTGGGTGGCTTCGGCGGTGGCGGCGGTGGTTTCGGGGCGCAGGCCGGTCGTTGGCAGGATCGCCCCGGTGAGACCCCGGCCGGAGCGGGCGGCGGTGGGCGTGGCCCGGGTGGCGGTGCGGCCAGCGGTGCCGGGGCTCCGCCCGACATGAACCAGCTTTTCGGCGTGATGCAGGCCGCGCTCGGGCGGGCCGGAATGAACCAGATCTTCGGCGGTGGTGGTCGTCGCGGTGGTGGTGGTGCTGCCCCGCTCGTCGGCACGGGTGACTACCTGGTGTCGATCACGGTCGGCGGCCACACAATGAAGCAGGTGCTGCGCGTTGAGCGCGTGAGCGGCGGTGCGGGCAGCGGGTTCCCGTTCCAGGACGAGGAGCACGAGCCGTAACAGGGTTTTCCTTCGACCACGAAGAGCGAAGGACGCAAAGGTTCGCGAAGGACTGCACGCAATTGAAAGTGGGCTCGGCGGACAGCAATGTCCCCGGGCCCATTTTCATGTCAGTTCTTCGCGCCCCTTCGCGCCCTTCGTCCTTCGTGGTAGCAGTTGTCTGGCGCTCTCGCGCGGTCAATATCTGAGGTACTGCACGTACTTCACCACCAGCCCGCCGCGCATCGGCCGCGCCCACGGGATCGACCGCCCGTCGAGATCCGTCGGCCACGCGCTGTTCAGCACCACATACAGGTCCGACCCCGGCGTCCGCGTCCAGCGCACGCGTGCGTTCAGGGCGGCCCGGTTGGCCTCGTTGTTCCACTGTGCGAAGAGCGTGGTGTTCAGCCGGGGTGTCAGCGCGTAGTCCACCCGGGCCGTCGTGGTGCGCGCCACGAAATGTGACACCGGGAAGCGCCCCTCGGTGTACCCGAAATCAACGGACCAGAGCAGGTGCGGTTGCACCCGGCCCTCCACCGTGACTTCATAATCCTCGCCACCACCATGGTAGAACTTGCCGAAGTTCGCGCGTGCCTCCACGCGCACCGCACGCCGGCTTGAACCCTCGTACGACAACTCCCATCGGTCGAACCAGTAGTGGCCGGCCTCGATCGTCGTGCCTTCGAAGATCTCGAACGCCTCCCTGGGAGCGTCCCCCTCGCGCGACAACTGCACCTGCACCTCGTCGCCCGAGTTGAAGTTCACGCCGAGCGGCGTGATGCCGAAGCTGGCGTTGCTCAGGCCGCCGTCGAGGCGTTGCACGTAGTTGTACTCCAATAGGTTGAATTGCAGCTGTCGCACGTACGGGATGTGCGGGCGCGGCGTGAACTCCATCTGTCCGGCCCAGCGCCAGATGCCGTCATTTTGCACAAAGCCGAGTGTGGGATTGAACCCTGCTTCTACCCGCTCAAACCGCGTCGCGATATCGGCGATATCGTTGGGAAAATCGATGAAGAGCCGTGCGTAGTTCGGCGCTCCGCCCGTGCTATCGTGGGTCCACGCGGTTGAAGCGGCGAAGACGAGGTTCTGTCCCCTGATGATGAACGGAAGGTTGGCGTCAACTCCGGTGGCAGTGCTCGCCTCGCTCCCGCGTTCGTCGCGCCCCGTGAACATCGCCCCCAGGTAGCCGCGCCCCAGCAGGTCGCGCCGCACGCGCACTACTGCGTCGCTGGCCGGCGAGTCGCCCCCGGTGCGCGCGGCAATCACACCCACCTGCTGGTCCCCGATGCGCCCCGACAAACGCGCACCCGCAAGCAGTGGAATAGCGGTGCCGTCGCCGGAGAGGCCGATGCGTCGGCTGTAGAACAGCTGCGTCTCTTGTCGGCGGCCGAAGTCGAAGATGCTCGCCCCCTCGGTGAAGAACGGGCGACGTTCGGGAAGGAAGAGCGGAAAACGCGTGAAGTTGATCACTTGCCGGTCGACGTCGGCCTGCGCGAAATCGGCATTGGTGGCGAGGTCGAGCGTCAGCTCGCGCGATGGCGCGAGCTTCGCATCCATGCCAAAGGTGCCCTTGAGCCCGGCGTTGGCCGTCTTGTCGAACGTGCCATCGGCATTGTAGTCGCGACTCAGGCTGTTCCCGGTCGCGGCGGTGTATGGCCGCAATTCGGCGGTGGCTCGCGGCGGCAAGTCGACAAAGCCTTCCACGACGCCGGCGCGCTCGAGGAACTTGATCCCCTCAGTGCGTCGCCACGCTCGCCACAGCACATCCTCATTCTTGCGGCGAATCACCCGCCGCAGGTTCACGTCCCACGCTGTGCTGCTGGCACGGTAACGAAGTGTCTGCCACGGGATGAACACCTCGGCCACCCAACCGTCGCTGGTGAGGTGGGCGCGCGCATCCCACACTGCATCCCAGTCGGAGTTCTCGCTTTCGAACGACACGATCTCGGCGTCCGCCATTGCGCCATTCGGGTTCACGGCGAACAGGAACCCTGTGCGCTTGTCCTGCAGCGGCGACACCATGAGCTGCACTGCGTCGTCCGTATCGAAGTCCGTGTCACGCCGCAGTTGCGCGTGCAGCACCCGCCCCGGCTCACGGTCATACGCGTGGATGCCGATCCACAGCCCGTCGCCCGTCGAGAGAAAACGCACCACCGTCCGTTCGGTGGCGGCATCCCCCTCACTCGGATCGCGCTGTCGGAAGTCGTCGATGCTGTCGGCACGCTGCCATGCAGATTCGTCGAGCTTGCCGTCGAGTTGCAGGCGGTCGCGCGTGGCATGCACGCGGGGAGCCTGGGCGGCAGCGATGTTCGCCGTGCAGAAGAGGATGGGGGCGAGAAATCGAGTGCACATCATGCCACATATTACGGAACCAGGGAGGACTTCGTTGCAGTCGTCCCTTCGTGCCCCTTCGTGTGCTTCGCGCCTTCGTGGTGTGCAGTACGAGCTACCGCACCACCACGAACCGAACCGCGTCCGACGCCTGCCCTGCCCGATCAATCGCCGTGATGACCAGGCGGTCCGGAAGCAGTCCTTCCCCGTTCGGCACGATGTGCTCATCGCACGCGCATCGCGCCACCAGCCGGCTTCCCCAGACACCCCCCGTGCGGGTCTGCAACAGGTACCAGCGTGCCACCTGCCTGGCCGGCATCGTCATTGTCACCGTGAGGCCTCCCGAGGCCGCGTTCTTCTTCACGCGTACCGAGGGCGCCGAGGGCAGCGTCTTTGCCAGCCATGGCGATGGGGGCACCAATGCCACGTCGCCGTACACTCGCTCGACGAGGCGAGATGCCACGCCGCCCTGGTCGGTGAGGAACGCCTTCATCGAGAAATGCACGGCCCCCGTGGCATTCGGGTTGGCGCGCGCACTGTCCACCTGCGCCACGATTTCGTCAGCCACCCAGGGATTGTTGGCACTCAATCCGTTGCCCGCTGGTGTCACCGCCCTTACCCGGCTCGTGTACAACCCCGGCCAGAGGTGGCGTCCGATCGTGTTCTGCTCGCCCCACCACTTGAGCAGCACCGGGAAGCTCTGCTCCGCCTTGCCGATGTTCCAGTAGAGCTGCGGCGTGAAGTAGTCCACCCACCCCTTCTCCCACCACAACTTCGAGTCGGCGTACAGTTGCTCGTACGCATCGAATCCCTTGATCTGCTCCGGGTACCCCGGGCGCCAGATCCCGAACGGCGAGATGCCGAACTTCACCCACGACTTGGCGAGATGGATCTTCTCGTCGAGTTGCCGAACGAGCTTGTTCACGTTCTCGCGGCGCCAATCGTCGCGCGACAACTTGCCACCTGCCTTCACGTATTTCCTGAAACTGCGGTCGTCCAGAAACTCCGTCGTTCCACGCGTCGTCTTTTCCTTGTATGGATAGAAATAGTCGTCCAGGTGCACACCATCGATGTCGTATCGCTTCACGACATCCAGCACCACGCGCAGCGTGCGCGCGCGCACCGTACTCTCGCCCGGATCCATCCAGAGGTGCGTGCCGTACTTCTTCACCAGCGCTGGTGACGTGTTGGCGATATGGCGCCTGGACAGTGGCCCAGTGGCGCTGGGGTGACGGGCGCGGTACGGATTGAACCACGCGTGCAACTCGAGTCCGCGCAGGTGCGCCTGTTCCACGGCGTAAGCCAGGGGATCCCACGCCGGCACCGGCGCGCGTCCCTGCCGGCCGGTGAGGTACTCCGACCACGGTTCGATGCTGCTCTTGTACAAGGCATCCGCTGCCGGACGCACCTGCAGGATCACGGCATTCAAGTGCGCGACTTGCGCGCGATCGAGGATTGTCAGGAGCTCGGCTTTCTGCTCGCTCGCTGGCAGCCCGGGCTTCGACGGCCAGTCGATGTTCGACACCGACGCCACCCACACACCACGGAACTCGCGAAGCAGTTGGGGTGCGTAACAGGTGGTGTCGGCGTTATCGCAGGCCACGGTTGCAGGTGGCGGCACTGTCGGTGCGCGACGAGCCGTGGCGGACTTGGGAGCCTGCGCCGCGAGCGGCAGTGCCAGGACGAACACGATCAATGCTGAATTTCGCATGAATGAAGGTAATGCCACCCTCTTCATTGTCGTACACGCTACTCACCTGCCCTCCGCGGAAGACTGGTCCTCCACGTGCCGAAGCTGGATGTTTATCCGGCGTTGCACCACATCGAACGCCCTGCTTCCTTCTTTGGTGCCCCACTGACAATGATCATTCGACGTTCGCTTTTCTTCCTGAGTGCCGTCGTGTTTGCTCTCGCGTCGTGCACCCGCGCTCCCTCCGGCGGCGTCTCTCCCGCGCATGTGCGCGTCGGCCCGCCTCACGGATCGCTCGTGGCGGTCGGCGGCGGCAACCTGGGACCTGAGATTCTCCGCCGATTCGTCGAACTCGCCGGCGGTGCCGATGCTCCCATCCTGGTCATCCCCACCGCCGGCGAAGACTCCGTCTTCCCCGCCGACTGGAACGGACTCAATGGGTTGAAGGCCGCGGGCGCCACCAATCTCGCGGTCCTGCACACCGGAGATCGCCGGCTTGCCGAAAGCGATTCCTTTGTCGCTCCCATTCGTTCGGCGCGCGGAGTCTGGTTTCCCGGTGGTCGACAGTGGCGCCTGGTGGACTCGTACCTCGGCACGCAGACCGAGACGGAATTGCACGCCGTGCTCGCGCGAGGCGGCGTCATTGGTGGCACGTCGGCGGGCGCGTTGATCCTCGCCAGCTACATGGTGCGAGGTGCGCGCGAGGGAAACGCCCAGATGATGGCGAAAGGCTACGAACAGGGTTTCGGGTTCCTGCGGCGCGCCGCCATCGACCAGCACGTCGTAACCCGTAACCGGCAGGATGACCTGCAGCAGGTCCTTAGCTCACACCCCGACCTGCTGGGCATAGGCCTCGATGAAGGCACCGCACTCGTGGTACAGGGCGACCACGGCGAGATCATCGGCCGCGACAAGGCCTTCGTGCACAACGGTCGCGACGCCACTGATCCCGGCTTTCCGTATCGCGTGCTCCTTCCTGGAGATCGCTTCGATCTCTCCCCGCGCCGCGTCATCTCGCGCGCTGCCGATGGCGGTCCGCTGAGCGAAGAATTCGTCGACTCGCTCTTCGCCGACTTCAACACGCCCGCTGCCCCGGGCGCCGCCGTGCTCGTAGCCATGGACGGCAAGATCCTAGTGAGCAAGGGGTACGGTCTCGCCGATCTCGAGGCGCGATCGCCGGTGACGCCACACACGAATTTTCGCCTCGCGTCGGTCACCAAGCAGTTCACCGCGATGGCGACCATGCTCCTCGTGCAGGACGGGAAGCTGCGACTCGACGAGTCGCTCACCGACGTCTTCCCGGAGTTTCCGGCGTACGGCCGCCGCGTCACCGTTCGCCATTTGCTGACGCACACCAGCGGTCTGCAGGACTACGAGGGCTTCGTCCCTGACTCCCAGGTCACGCAGGTGCTCGACTCTGACGTGCTCAAGCGGATGATGTCGCTCGACTCAACCTATTTCGCGCCGGGCGCGAAGTTCCGCTACAGCAACTCGGGCTTCGCGGTGCTCGCCATGATCGTCGAGAAGCGATCGGGCACACGTTTCGCGGACTTCCTCAAGGCACGCATCTTCAACCGCGTAGGAATGCCGTGGACGCTCGCTCGCGAAGAGGGCCGTGCCCCCGTGCAACGACGCGCCTTCGGGCATTCCCGCCGCGATGGCGCGTGGAAGCGCACCGACCAGAGCAGCACCAGCGCGGTGCTTGGCGACGGCGGCATCTACTCGTCGGTCTCCGAGCTCTACCGTTGGAGTCGCGCCCTCGAGACGCGCGAATTGCTCGCCGACTCCCTTCGAGCCCTCATCTTCCAGCGCGGCAGCAAGTCCGACAGCACGGGCGTGGATTACGGCTTTGGCTGGTATCTCGAATCAAGTCACTCTCTCCCCCGTACTCGCCACACTGGATCCAGCGTCGGATTCAGGAACGCCATCATCCGCTATCCGACACTTGGCGCCACGATCATCGTGCTCACCAACCGCTCGAATGCCAACGCCGGTGCGCTCGCCGAGAAGATCGCCGAACGACTCACGACGGTTACCCGCGATCCGCGATGGACAGTGCAGCAGAGCGGTGCCACGGCGTCATTCCGCGGGTTCAGCGCCGTGAGCGACCTTGTGGCGTGGGCGGGCGGCAGCCGCGGCATGGTGCTCCGCACCACGAACGGCGGTGCACGCTGGGAACCGGTGCCGGTTCCCGGCGCCGAGTCACTGGACTTCCGCGACGTCCAGGGCGTCAGTGCCAGCATCGCGTTCGCGATGAGCGCAGGCCCCGCCGAGCAGGGCCAGGCGCGGATCTACAAGACCGTCGATGGCGGCGGCAGCTGGACGTTGCAGTGGAGTGACACCACCAGGGGCGTTTTCCTCGATGGCATGGCCTTCTGGGACGCCACGCACGGTATCGCGTTCAGCGATCCGGTGGATGGCAAGCTCGTCATCCTGCGCACCGAAGACGGCGCCATATGGCAGAGCGTGGACCCCGCTAACATTCCCCCCGCGCTCCCCGGGGAAGCGGCGTTCGCCGCCAGCGGAACCTCCGTTGCCGTGCAGGAAACGGAACACGCGTGGATCGCCACAGGCGGCGCACGTGAAGCGCGCGTCTTTCGCACCACGGACGGCGGGCGGTCGTGGCAGGTGTCGGGCGCCGGCATTCCCGGTGGACCAAGTTCCGGATTCTTCGGCATCGCCTTTGCCGACACGCGTCGCGGCATTGCTGTGGCCGGCGACTATTCCATCGCACGCAGCAATGGCGACGTGACCATGGCGACCAGCGACGGCGGCGTCACGTGGAAGCGCGCCTCGCCCTGGCCATCGCAAGGAATCACTGGTGGCGTGGTGGCCGTGCGCGGTGCCGCGAAACCGCTTTTCGCCGCGGTCGGCGCCTACGGCACTGCGTTCAGCTCCGACTTCGGTGCCACGTGGACGCACGGCGATACGCTCACGTTGTACGCCATTGACTTCGCCTCCAGAAACGCCGGGTGGGCAGTTGGCCCGCGCGGACGCATCGTCGCCTTCAAGGGAACCGCTCCGTGACATACGACCTCAAGTCGATCTCGCTTCCCGCGCTCGGCCCGGGTAGCATTCGGGTCCTGAATGCCCTCGCCAACAGCGCGCTGATTGGCGACGCGCTCGTCGGGAAGCTGCGCAAGGACGTCGGACTCGGCGCGCTGACTGAGAAGCCGCTGGAGGAAGCGCCGACCTTCACCCCACGTCTCCCGGATGTCGCACCGTCCATTTCCCCGCTCGATGCCCGCGACGATGATGCACGCGCCGGGTTCCGGTTCCCCACGGTCGCCGACTATCACGCGGCGTATCGCCGCGGCGCGCTGACGCCGCTCGACGTCGCCGAGCGTTTTATCGCCCGATGGGAGGAAAGCGAGAAGGACAGCCCTGCCCTGCGCGGCTTCATTTCAATGCGACGCGACGACATCGTCGCGCAGGCCAGGGCATCAGCCGAACGATGGAAGTCCGGCAATCCGTTCGGCGTGTTTGACGGTGTGCCCATCGCCGCCAAGGACGAAATCGACCAGGCCGGTTACGTGACGACCATCGGCACAAAGCTCTTCGAAGGCGCGCAGCCGGCCGCGCACGATTCCACCGCGGTCGCTCGCCTGCGTGCGGCCGGCGCCGTGATGGTCGGCAAGGCCAACATGCATGAGATCGGCATCGGCGTCACCGGCTTCAACCAGCACCACGGCTCGGCGCGCAATCCGTACAACGACGCGCACCACACGGGCGGCAGCTCGGCGGGTCCCGCCTGTGTCGTCGGCGCAGGACTCGTCCCGATGGCCATCGGCGCCGATGGCGGCGGCTCGATTCGACTCCCCGCGTCCTTCTGCGGCATCGTGGGACTCAAGCCCACGTACGGCCGGATCAGCGAACACGGCGCTGCACCGTTGTGCTGGTCGGTGGCGTATCTCGGACCACTCGCCAATTGCGCCCGCGATGCCGCGCTGGCATACGAAGTGATGTCGGGCGCCGACCCGCGTGATCCCAATTCCGTAGGTCATCCGGCGGCGGATATCGATGACCGCGCTCCGCGTTCGCTCGCCGGCATCAGGCTTGGCGTCTTCTGGCCGTGGTTCCGCGATGCTCAGCCTGAAGTCGTGCGGATATGCGAGACGCTGCTTGAACAGATGTGCGCACGGGGCGCCATGCTGGTGGACGTGGAAATCCCCGAGCTCGAGCTCACGCGCGTGGCGCATCTCGTCGCCATTACGTCCGAGATGCTCACCGGGATGCTGCCTCAAATCCGCGACCGTTTGGGTGATTTCGGCATCGAGACACAGCTCAATATCGCCATCGCCCGCGGCTCCACGGCCGTGGATTACGTTCACGCCCAGCGCGTCCGGACGCGCGCCATGGCCCACTTTGCGCGCGCGCTGGGCCACTGTGACGCGATCATCACGCCGGCGTCGGGAAACACCGCGCCGCGGATCCACCCTCGCGGAGGCGCAGTTTCCGACCTCACCCGTTCGATGGAGACCATGCGCTTCGCGTTCAGTTCGAACTTCACCGGGCACCCGGCAGTCAGCTTCCCGGCCGGCTACGACTCGGCGGGACTACCCGTCGGCATGCAGGCCATCGGCCGCGGGTGGAGCGAACGGCTGTTGCTGCGCCTGGCGGCGTTCGCCGACACGGTGGTCGAGCGCCGCAAGCCGCAGCGCTACTATGCGCCGATTGAGGTGTAACTGCGACTGCTCACCACGAAGGCGCGAAGGCTATGAAGGGCCACGAAGAAGTGCCTTCAAGGGGGCTCGCGGCGACCGATCCGTCTGCCAGGCCCCTCCAAGGTCATCTTCGTGCCCCCCTCGTGTCCTTCGCGCCTTCGTGGTGAGCAGTTTCCCACCCCCTTCCCTTCACCCAATAATCTACTATATTTCGTTATAGTTGTACACTAAACCGGAATCTACACCAATGAGCTTCTTCGCTTCTCTCGCCTCCCTCCTTGGTGGCGCCTCCTTTGGCCCTGAACATCTCGACCAGCTGTGCGCCGAGCATCCGGGCACCCTCCTGCTCGACGTCCGCACACGCGCCGAGTACGTGCAGGGTCACATCGACGGCTCCACGCTCGTGCCGCTGGACCAGCTGTCGGCCTCACTGACCCAGCTCGCCGCCGCGCCGGCTCCGATCATCGTGATTTGCCATTCCGGTGCCCGCGCCTCCACCGCCGCCACGGCCCTGCGTCGCGCCGGCAAGGCTGACGTCCATGTGCTGGGCGGCGGCGTTTCTTCATGGGGCAGTCACGGGCGAAAGCTCAGCCCCGGCGCCAAGGACGTGCCCCTTCGCGACGCCATCAAGAAGGCGCGCCAGGCCGTAGCGACGTAAGGGTAGCCGACGCCGTATCTTACGGCGTGCTCGGCTTCATCTTCGCTGCTCTCATCGGACTTGCCCTCGGTACGCTCGGGGGCGGGGGGTCGATCCTGACGGTCCCTGTGTTCGTTTACGTGCTCGGGTTCGACCCCAAGCTCGCCATTGCCATGAGCCTGCCGGTCGTCGGCACTGCCGCCCTCGTGGGCGTCGGCTCGCACTGGCGCGCCGGGAATGTGCGCCTGCAGACCGCCGCAATATTCGGCTCGGTTGCCATGGTGGGCTCCTACACCGGAGCACGGGCCAGCGTGTTGCTCTCCGGGCGCCTGCAGCTGCTCATCCTCGGCGCTGTGATGATCGCCGCGGCCGCATCGATGCTGCGCAGCGCAATCCGCGATGGCAACGTAGCCGTCGTGGAGTCTCCGCCGCACCCCGCCGTGATGCTGTCGGTTGGCTTCGGCGTCGGCATTCTGACAGGTGTCATCGGCATTGGCGGTGGATTCCTCATCGTTCCCGCGCTCGTCATCCTTGGGCGCGTCCCGATGAAGGCCGCCGTCGGCACGTCCCTGCTCGTCATCGCCATGAACTCGGCGTCCGGCTACCTCGGCCATCGTGGCCTCGAAGTGGTTCCCTGGGACTTCGTAGTGCGTTTCACCGCCGTGGCCGTCGCCGGCATCCTCGCCGGCACAGCGCTCGTCCGGCACATTTCGACCCGGCAACTCAAGCGCGCCTTTGCTGTCCTGCTTGTCGTCATCGGCGTGCTGGTTCTCTGGCTGAACCGCGCGCAACTCTGACCGCCATGTACTTCCAGCGCTTCTACGATACGCCGCTCGCCCAGGCGAGCTACCTCATCGGCTGCCAGGCCACCGGCGAGGCTGTCGTCGTCGACGCCAACCGTGACATCGCGCAGTACGTCGATGCGGCCGAGGCGCAGAAGCTGCGCATCACGCACGTCACCGAGACCCACATCCACGCCGACTATGTGTCGGGAAGTCGTGAGCTCGCCCACGCCGCGGGGGCGCAGCTGCTCCTGTCCGCCGAGGGCGGCCCCGATTGGCAGTACGCCTTTGCCGCCGCGTCGGAGGCGACGTTACTGCGCGATGGCAGTTCGTTCAATGTCGGCAACATCCGGATTGATGTCCTGCACACACCCGGACATACTCCCGAGCACATCTGCTTCGTGGTCACCGACGGAGCTGCCGCCAACGAGCCCATGGGCATCATCACCGGCGATTTCGTCTTCGTCGGCGACGTGGGGCGCCCTGATCTCCTTGAGAAGGCAGCCAAGGTCGAGGGCACCATGGAAGCGGCGGCCCGCACCTTGCATGCATCGCTCGCCAGGTTCCGCACGCTCCCCGACTGGCTGCAGGTCTGGCCCGGACACGGTGCCGGTTCCGCCTGCGGCAAGGCGTTGGGCGCGATGCCCACCAGCACCGTGGGCTATGAGAAGCGCTTCAACTGGGGTCTCGAGCCGATGACCGAGGACCAATTCGTCCAGCGCGTCCTCGACGGCCAGCCTGAACCCCCCGCTTACTTCGCGCAGATGAAGCGCATCAACAGGGAAGGACCGACGCTCTTGCACGGCTTCCACCGTCCCGAGCGGCTGCCGGCGGCGCGACTTGGCAAGCTCATCGAAGGCGGCCATGTGGTGGTCGACACGCGACCGACGGCGACGTTCGCTCGTGCGCACGTCCCCGGCACTATCAACATCCCGCTCTACAGGTCGTTCAGCACCTGGGCCGGATGGCTGCTGCCATACGACCGCGATATCCATCTCATTGTCGACGATGAATCTCGTTCCCTCGACCAGGCCGTGCGCGACCTGGCGATGATCGGCCTGGATCGCATCGCCGGCGTCTTTGGCCACGATGCCGTTGGTGTGTGGGCACAGACAGCGGCCATTGAGACAATTGCACAAACGAGCGCCGCGGAGCTGCACGACACGCTCCTCCCGCGAGGCGTTGCCGTGATCGACGTGCGCAACCAGTCGGAGTGGGAGGCAGGCCATCTGCCTGGCGCCCACCACGTGCAGCTCGGTACGCTCGAGGCGCGCCTCGACGAAGTGCCGCGTGACGGCGTGGTGGTTGTGCACTGCCAGGGCGGGACGCGTTCGGCGATTGCCGCGTCGCTTCTTGCCGCCCGCGGTTATCGGAACGTCATCAACCTGCAGGGTGGGTACCAAGAGTGGGCGAATGCCGGCTACTCCGTGATCCGGGACGGAGCTCCTCGATGAACTTTCACGAGCGCGCGGTCTTTCCGCGCGGATTCCGCTGCGCCAGCCGCAATGTCGGCCTCAAACCGAGCGCCCGCGACCTCACGCTCTTTGCCAGCGATGTCGACGCGGCCGCGGCCGCCGTTTTCACGCGCAACCAGTTTCCCGGCGCTCCCATCATCCTTGGCCGTGAGACCATCAAGGGCGGCGTGTTGCGTGCCATCATTGCCAACAGCAAGGTGAGCAACGTTGCCACCGGCGAGCGCGGGGTGGAGAACGCTCGGCGCATGGCCGCCTCGGCCGCCGCCGAGCTTGGCACCGAGGCGGGCAAGGTGCTCGTCAGCTCCACTGGTGTCATTGGCGTGCATCTCCCCGTGGAGAAGATCGAGGCGGGCGTGCGCGGAATGGCCGCCGAGCTGCAGGACGATCCGCTGGTGGGCGCCGAAGGCATCATGACCACCGACACGCACCCCAAGGCGCTTTCGGCGACGGTTGGCGATGCGACCATCACCTGGGTAGCCAAGGGCTCTGGGATGATCGAGCCCAACATGGCCACCATGCTCGCCTACATCTTCACCGATGCCGCGCTTGACGCCGCCACGCTCGACCGCCTGCTACGCCGCGCGGTGGACGTGTCATTCAACATGCTGTCGGTGGACACCGACACCAGCACGTCCGACACCTGCGTCATCATGGCCAATGGGCTCGCCGGCGCGGTGGACGAGCAGGCGTTCTGCGACGCGCTCGTTGCCGGGTGCGTGCGGATGACCGAGATCCTCGCCCGCGATGGCGAGGGCGCCGAGCACCTGCTGCGCATCACGGTACGCGATGCGGCCTCGGAACGTGATGCGCGTGTGGTCGCCAAGTCGCTCGTGAACTCACCGCTCATCAAGACCATGGTGCACGGCGCCGATCCCAATGTCGGGCGCATCCTGATGGCCGTCGGCAAGTGCACCGATGTCCTCATCAGCGCCGCTCGCACGAATGCGTGGGTCAACGGCTATCAGGTCGTCGGCAATGGCACGCGTCTCGAGTTCGACGACACCGTGGTGCGTGCCGCACTCGGCGTGGAAGTGGTGGATCTCGAGGTGTCGCTCGGTGTCGGCTCGGCGACGGCGCGCGCGTATGGCTGCGACCTGACGAAGGGCTACATCGACGAGAACGCCGCGTACTACTCGAGCTGACTTTGGTGGCAGCCGGGAGCGCGCGCGAAGCTAGAGCGAGAACATCTGCGTGAACTTCACCACGATGCTCCGCCCCGGTGCCATGTGCTGGTCGGGCGTCGTGAAGCGCTGCTCGTTGTAGACGATGAACAGGTCGCTCAGCGGGTGGTGGATGACGTTGAAGCGCACGTTCGCGTTGAACTGGTGCGCCACCGGGTCGTACTGGGTGAGCGCGTCCAGGAACATGTTCGTCGTGAACGAGTAGTTCGCGCGCCCCGTCAGGAGCGTCACGTCGAATTTCTCCCGCGGCCGGTCGAGCGCAATGCGAGACTGCTGCACCGTACCGGCCACGCGGAACTGGTACGTGGGCCGCCACGTCACCGTCGCGTTCAGGGTCTTCTGGTTCCCCGTCCACAAGCCGCCGGTGGTGCCGGTGAACGCCAGCGACACCGGCTGGCTGAGGTCGGTGGTCCACTTCAGCATCCACTCATTCCATGCATAGCCGCCAGCCGCAATCGGCGGCGCCGTCTTGTCGTTGCGGTTCAGCCGGAACGGTGCCGTGATGTACTCGTAGCGCGGGTTCGCCGAGAGTTCGGTGTAGGATCCGTCATTGAAGAAGAATGTCTGCCCGCTGTGCAGGTTCTTGCCGATCGTGCGCCCCGCCAGGTCCTCGTAGTAGTTCCACGTGAAGTGCGGGTGCAGCTCGCGGATGCCGTGCGCGCGCAGCCACGGCGAGCGCGGGCGCAGCCCAGCGTCCAGGAACCACTTGCGCACGTCGGTGCGGCGGTAGAAGCCGAGGTCGTCCTGGAATCCGTCGCCGAGGACGAGTGTCGCCGCCTTGACGTGGGCGTCCTTCCCTTCGTAGTTCAACGATGAACGCCACGAGTACTGGCCGCTGCCTTTTCCCGGCGTGCGCGTGAGCACCCCGAACGAGTTCCAGTCGAGCTTGCCGAAGAACCGGATGTTGGCATCGAGTCCGCCCACGCGGTTCCAGTCGGCGGCGTGGGCGCCCCCCTCCCGGCTCATCAGCAGCAGTCCGATGTCCGAGCCGCTGCCGACGTTGCGGCGCAGCCGCAACGTCGAGTAGGTGTTGGCCGCCGTTCCCGCCGTTGGCTCTGTTCGCATCGCCAGCGCGCCCACGCCAAAGCCACCGGCCTTGCCCGTCAGCCGCACGCCGCCGGGAATGGTGATCGGCAATCCACCGCTCGTCAGCCCGACACGACGGCTGAAGAACAGCAGCAGGTCTTCGTCGGGCGTAGGCGGCGCCTGCACACGGTTGTTCCGCGCCGCATCCCCCACGTAGAACACCCCGGAGTTCTCCAGGAAGAACTCGCGCTTCTCCGGAAAGAACTGAGAGAACTGCGTCAGGTTCACCTGCTGCTCATCGGCCTCCACCTGCGCAAAGTCGGGGTTTACCGTCGCATCGAGCGTCAGTCCTGGTGTCACTCGCGCCTTCACGTCCACGCCGGCATCACCCGAGCTGCCGAACTCGCTGCCTCCGGTGGCACGCACCGACCGCGCCAGCGCGTAGGGCTTCACGCGCAGGTCGCGCGACGCACCTTCCGGATGCACCCCCTCGAGCGTGCCGGCCAGCGACAGGCGCGTCAGTGCGTACTCGCGCGGGATCGGCGCCCAGAAGGTGATCTCGTTCTTGCGCCGGATGCGCCGAGAGAAGTTGAGCCCCCACGTCTGGCTCTTTCCAGCGTCAAACCGCAGCGCGCGGAACGGAATGGCCATCTCGGCCACCCAGCCATCGGCCACCCGCCGGGTCTTCACCGTCCACACGGCGTCCCAACTCGTGTTGATCTCGCGTCCCTCGCTCGCCACCTGCCGGTCGGCGCGCGCCCCCTCGACGTTCGTGATGAAGACGTAGCCGTTGCGACGGTCGTGAAAGGTGTCAAGGATCACCTCGAAGTCGTCCTGGTCCTCTTCCTTGAAGTCCTTCTTGATGTCGTTCACCACCAGCCGCCCGGGCTCGCCGTCGTGCAGGTACGCACCGATGTACATGGCGTTGTCATCGAACAGCACGCGAACCTCCGTGCGTTCCGTCGCCGGCGCGCCCGTGCTTGGCTCGCTCTGCACGAAGCCGTCCGCCACCGGTGCCGACTTCCATTCGACCTCATCCAGCACGCCGTCCACGCGAATCGGGCGCGCCGTGGCGGTTGCCGTGAGTGTGCGAGGCCGCTGCTGGGGGACCTTCGACAAATCGGTCGTGCCCTGGAAGGCGCGACCGATCGCGAGCAGTGCAAGGAGGATCGACATGTTCATGCTGTAAGGTACGCGGTTGCGGCGCGAATTGCTGACCTGTGTCGCTCGTGTCCTCTCGCGCTTGCCGTCCGGCGCGCTTGTGTTCCTCTCCCGTCGCAATCTCGCATTCTCGCACCCTTTCGTTCTATCTTACAGAGAATGACATTCCCCACTTCGCACCACCAATGAACCACAAGGCAGCGCCGGGGCTGCTTCACGAGTTCTTCACACGCGCGGCCCGTACGTGGCCACATCGGGTCGCCGTTGACGTCCCCCCCAGCCGCCTTCGCCCTGCACGCCATCGCACCACCTACGCCGAACTCGACCGGCAGTCCAATGCGCTGGCCCGTCGGCTCATGTCGTTCGTCACGGGCGAGTGCATCGTCGCCATTCTGCTCCCGCGGACGTCGGCGCATCTCTACGCAGCGCAGATCGGCGTGATGAAGGCGGGCGCCGCGTATACCTGCTTCGACCTCGCGTTTCCCGACGAGCGGCTGCGCGACACCATCGACGACGCGCGCCCGATGGCTCTCCTCACGGACGCTGCCGGTCGCGCCCGTGGCCTCGCCGCGGGTTTTCCGGCGAACCGCATCATCGATGTCATCGATGCACTCCACGCACACGGTGCGGCCGATCCTGCCCCTCGCCCCGCGTGGCTCGCTCCAGCGTCCCTCGCCTACGTCATCTACACGTCGGGCACAACCGGGCGCCCCAAGGGCGTGATGATCGAGCACCGGGGCATCAGCAACCTGGTGCAGTCCGATCATGAGACCTTCTGCCTCACCCCTGACGATCGCGTCGTGCAGGGTTCGTCCGCCGCCTACGACTCCTCCATCGAGGAGGCGTGGCTCGCGTTTGCCGCGGGGGCAGCCATCGTCGTGATGGACGAGGACGCTGCGCGACTTGGCCCGGATATCGTCGGCTGGCTGCGCGACGAGCGCGTCACGGTTTTCTGCCCGCCCCCCACGCTGCTTCGCGCCACGGGATGCGAAGACCCAGCGCGTGAACTGCCCGAACTCAAGCTGCTCTACGTCGGTGGCGAGGCGCTGCCGCAGGACGTCGCCGATCGCTGGGCCACGAGCTGTGCCCTGGTCAACGGCTACGGCCCCACCGAGTGTTCCGTCACCGTCACCCGCGAGCGCATCGCCGCCGGCAAGCCGGTCACCATCGGCACACCGGTGCCGAACGTGCAGGCGTGGATCGTCGACGATGATCTTCAACCGGTCGACGACGGCGCCCAAGGTGAGCTCGTCCTCGGCGGCATCGCGCTCGCCCGCGGCTACTGGAACCAGCCGGACCTCACGGCCCAGCGATTTCCACACCACCCGACACTCGGCCGCATTTATCGCACCGGCGACATCGCCCAGCGCGATTCCGACGGCGCGCTGCTCTACTTCGGCCGCGGCGATGCACAGGTGAAGCTGCGCGGGTACCGCGTGGAACTGGGCGCCATCGAGTCGGCGCTGATCGCCTGCGACGGCGTGCGCGCCGCCGCGTGCGCCGTGCAGAATGGCGACGGCCGGCAGACGCTCGTCGCCTTTATCGTTCCCGAGGCGATGGTCCCAGTGCCCGCCGCGGTGGCGCTGCAGGATGCGCTGCGCGCCACCCTGCCGGAGTACATGATCCCGGCACGCATTGCCACCATCGAGACGCTGCCCACCTCCCTCAGCGGCAAGCTTGACCGTACGGCACTACCATTGCTCAACGGCACCGCGCCGTCATCCGCCGGGGTGGATGCCGCGCCGACCAATGCCGTGGAGCACGCCATTGCCGATGCGGTAAGGCAGGTGCTCCGCCACGCGACGCTCCCTGGCACGTCCGAGGATTTCTTCACCGCGCTGGGCGGTGATTCGCTGAGTGCCGCCGAGTTGATCACGAGACTTCGAGAAAATGCCCTGACCAACGCGCTCGATGTGCGCGATGTCTACGAGGCGCGTACCGTCGCTGCGCTCGCCCGGCGTGCACGACCGCGCGCCGCCAGCGGACCCATCGCCGCGCCGAAATCCCGCGCCAGCGTTCCCGTCGCGCGCACGACCGCCCTTCAGGCACTTTCGTTGCTGCGATCGCTGCTCGTGGCATCCGTGGCACTGTGGATCGGCGCGTTCCACGTGCTCCCCGTGGTCGTCAACCGTGTGGGACTCGTGCCGTCGGTCTTCCTTGCACCACCCTTAGCATTCTTGCTGTTGCTCGTGTGGGCGCCAGTGGCCGTGATGCTCGCCGTCCTCGGCAAACGAACGCTCATCGGACGCTACACCGCGATGCGCGCTCCGGTGTGGGGCCCGTTCTACCTCCGTCACTGGCTGGTGCAACAGTCGGTGAAATCCGTCCCGTGGTGGCTGCTCGAGGGCACACAGTTCCAGGTGATGGCGCTTCGCGCGCTTGGCGCGCGCATTGGCCAGCGCGTGCATGTCCATCGCGGCGTCAACCTCACGCGAGGCGGATGGGACCTGCTCGATATCGGCAATGACGTCACGCTGTCGCAGGATTCCGCGCTTCGCATCGCCGAGCTCGACGATGGCCACGTCGTCTTCGGTCCGGTGACGCTGGGTGACGGCGTGACGCTCGGCATTCACGCAGGTGTCGGCAGCGACTGCGTACTCGAGGCCGGCGCCTCCCTTGCCAATAGTTCGTCGCTCCCGCGCGGCACGCGCGTTCCGGCCGGTGAATGCTGGGACGGCATTCCGGCGCGCCCTGCGGGCCAGGCGGCGCAGACGCCGGCCATCGATACCTCACGCGATCTTTCACCGCTGGCGTGCGACGCGCTCCTGCTCGGCGCGCGTTTCCTCATGTCGCTCGCTTTCGCCGCGCCGCTCGGAATATTCGCACTGCTCGCCGTGCGCGCCTGGCACGTGGAGACGACCGAAGCCACCGCCTGGTTGCTTGGCAACGCAATCAGCTGGCGCATCCTCGCCGGCATCGCCCTGCTCGAGATGTTCGCCGTCCCGTCGCGTCTCGTGCTCGGCGCGCTTGCCTGCCGGGTAATGGGACGCGTCCCGGACGGTGTCTCGTCCCGCTGGAATGCCGGGTACCTGCGCATCTGGCTCAAGCCGATGCTCGTCGACGGCGCCTCTCGCTGGTTGTACGGCACGCTCTTCTGGCCGTACTGGCTGCGACTCTCCGGCATGACCGTGGGACGCGACTGCGAGATCAGCAGTCTTATCGACACCGTGCCCGAAACGGTCACGATCGGGGACAAGAATTTCTTCGCCGACGGCATCTACGTCGGTAGCCCCCAGCTGCACCGCGGTACCGTGCGTGTGGCGCATACGACGTTTGGCAGCAGCACCTTCCTCGGCAATGGCGCCATCATCGCCGGGGGAATGCAGCTTCCCGACGACATACTGCTCGGCGTCTGCACCGTGGCCCGGCAGCAGCACCTTCGCTCGGGAAGCGCCTGGTTCGGCCACCCGGCCTTCGAACTCCCGCACCGCGAAGTCATCGAATACGACGCCGCTTTCACCTTCGATCCCACGCCGCTGCGCTATGCGACGCGCGTCTTCTGGGAACTATCGCGCTTCGTCGTCCCCGCATTGCCGGTCTTCGTGGCACTCCTCTGGTTCAAGATCATCGCCGGCTGGTCGGACGTCCCGTTTCCCGTGTTCATCCTCGGCGTCCTCCCGCTCGCCACGCTCGGTGCGAGCGCGCTCTTCGCCACGCTCATCGTCGTCTTCAAGTGGACGCTGCTCGGCAAGGTACAGCCCGCCATGCATCCGTTGTGGTCGTCGTGGGCCTCGCGGTGGGATCTCGTCTGCCTCGCCTGGAACGTCTGCGCCGGGTCGCTCGTGTCGCGGCTCGACGGCACGCTGCTGCTCAATGCCTTGCTGCGACTCACCGGCGTGCACATCGGCGAACGCGTCGTGTTGGGCACCGGATTCGCCGAGGACCTGCCCGACCCCGACATGCTCACGTTCGAGGACGGCGCCACGGTGGACTGCCTGTTCCAAGCGCACACGTTCGAGGATCGCGTCCTCAAGATGGATCGCGTGGTCGTCCGCGCCGGCGCGACCGTCGGCAGCAACGCCGTGCTGCTGTACGGCGCCGACATTGGCGAAGGTGCACGCGTGGCGCCGCACAGCGTGGTCATGAAGCACGAGCACCTGCGCCCCGGAGTGCTCTACGCCGGCTTCCCCACGCGACCGCAGGACGACGTCACCGCCTGGTAACCGTCCGGCAATGCCAGAGCGCCCAAGCCGCTGCGGCCGGGGCGCTCTGTCGCTTTCTGTCGTCTTCTGTCGTTCTCTGTCGTTCTCTGTCGTTCTCTGTCGTTCTCTGTCGTTCAGAGGCGCCGGTCGGGATCGAACCGACGGATGGGAGATTTGCAGTCTCCTGCCTTACCACTTGGCTACGGCGCCTTCAGAGCGGAAAACTAGCCCCCCGACGCACCCCTGACAACGTGCCGCCGGGCAAGCATCTTTGCGCCACCCTGCGCATGCAGACTGTTGCCCCACCCGGAGACCCGATGATCCGCCGCTTGACGCTGTTTGCCCTCCTCGTCACCTCGTCCGCCTCAGCCCAGATGCGCCCCGCACCGGCCCCCAAGGCGATGCCGACCCCCACCGAGACGTCGCTCTTTGCGCACTTGCGCTACCGCAACGTGGGTCCCGCACGCGGCGGACGCGTCACCACCGTGACTGGCGTCCCCAGCCAGCCCCATACCTTCTTCATGGGGTCCACCGGCGGTGGCGTCTGGAAGACCACCGACGCGGGCCAGGGTTGGGTGAACATCTCCGACCGTTTCTTCGCCGTCGGCTCCATGGGCGCCATCGAGGTTGCCCCGTCCAACCCCGACATCATTTACGCGGGAACGGGTTCCGACGGGCTCCGGTCGAATGTCTCCATCGGCAACGGCGTCTACAAATCCACTGATGCGGGCCGCTCCTGGGCGCACGTCGGCCTCAAGGACGTCGGCAACATCGGCGGAATCCGCGTACATCCGGCCAATCCCGACATTGCTTTCGTGGCTGCCATAGGCAACCCGTTCAGGCCCAGCAACGACCGTGGCCTGTACCGCACCACCGATGGCGGCACGTCGTGGCAGCGCATCCTCTTTGTGTCTGATTCCACAGGCGCCGTGGACATCGAGTTCCAGCCGGGCAACCCGAACACGATCTACGCCTCGATGTGGCGCGCCGAGCGCAAGCCGTGGACCATCATCTCGGGCGCACGCGAAGGCGGCGTTTACAAGTCCACCGATGGGGGCGCCACCTGGAAGAAGCTCGAAGGCGGGCTCCCCAATGACCTCGTCGGCAAGAGCAACGTCGCCGTCACGCCCGCGGATCCGAACCTCGTCTGGGTCCTCATCGAGGCCAAGCCGGGCGGCGGACTCTACCGCTCCAACGACGCCGGCGAGTCGTTCACGCTGGCCAGCAACTATGCGCAGCTCATCACGCGCCCGTTCTACTACACCAACATCACGGCACACCCCAAGGACGCCAATACAGTGTGGGTCGGCGCCGAGGGTTTCCACAAGACCACCGATGGCGGCAAGTCGTGGCGCGCGATGAACATCCCGCACGGCGACAACCATGACCTGTGGATCAACCCCAATGACCCGCAGCTGATGGTGCAGGCCAACGACGGCGGAGCCACTGTCACGATCAACGGTGGACGCACCTGGTCCACCCTGTACAACCAGCCCACCGCCGAGATCTACCAGGTGTACGTGGACAACCAGTTCCCGTACCGCCTGTACGGCGCCCAACAGGACAACTCCACGCTCATCGTGCCGTCACTCCCGCTGTCGTCGGGGCGCCCCGACTCGCCCATGCAGGAGTGGATGAGCGGGCCCGGCTGCGAGACGGGGCCGATCTTCCCGCACCCCACCAATCCCGACACCGTCTACGGCTCGTGCAAGGGACAGTTCTCGCGTCTGCGCATCAGCAGCGGCGCGGAGAAGCAGTACTGGGTCGGGGCGCAGTCGCTGTACGGCAACGCCACGCAGGACCTCATCTATCGCTTTCAGCGCGTTTCGCCCATGGAGTACTCGCCGCACGACGCGCGCGTCATCTACTATGGCTCGCAGTACGTGCACCGCACGCGTGACGAAGGCGTCACCTGGGAGCGCATCTCTCCCGACCTCACCTCGAATCCACCCGAACTCCGCACCCATTACAGCGGTGAGCCAATCACCGTGGACGGCACCGGCGAGGAGTCGTACTCCACGCTCTACGCCATTCGTGAGGCCACGCTCGAGAAGGGTGTGATCTGGACAGGCGCGAACGATGGCCCGTTCCACGTCACCCGCGATGACGGCAAGTCGTGGAAGAATATCACGCCGAAGAACCAGCCCGCCGGCTGCCGCGTGCAGAACATCGAGCCATCGCCCCATCGTCGCGGCTCAGCCTACTACGCCGTCCTCTGCTACCTGCTCGGCGACTTCAAGCCGTACCTCTGGCGTACAGACGACTACGGTGCCTCGTGGACGCTGCTCACCGACGGCAGCAACGGCATTGCCGCCAACGAGCCGACACGCGTCGTGCGCGAGGATCCGAAGCGTGAAGGGCTTCTTTACGCCGGCACCGAGTTCGGCATGTACGTGTCGTTCGACAACGGCGCGCGCTGGCGGTCGTTCCAGCTCAACCTCCCGGCGACGCCGATCACCGATATGAAGGTCCACCGCGACGATCTCGTGCTGTCCACGCAGGGTCGCTCGTTCTGGATTCTCGACAACCTCACCGCACTGCACCAACTCGCGTCCAACACCGCCACCGAGAGCGCGCACCTTCTTGCGCCGCGCGACGCCGTGCGGGCGCCGTACTCGGGTTCCTTTGGCGGCGTCGAGGGCAGCCGCAATGACCCGGCCGACCCGCAGTATCCGCCGGCTGGCGCCATGATCGACTACTGGATCGCGCCGGCCCTTGCCGGCCCGGTCACCCTGGAAGTTCTCGACGCCAGAGGCGTCGTCGTGCGGTCCTTCTCCAGCGAAGGTGCCGGCGAAACGGCTACCACCGAGCCGAGCATGTGCCAGATGATCACCGTCCGCGACGGCGCACCACGCCTCCCGCGCAACCCGGGCATGAACCGCTTCACGTGGGACCTCACCCTCCCCGGCGCATGGTCGATGATCGCCGCGCAGAGCGGTCGCAATGGCCCCACCATCGTCCCCGGCAGGTACCAGGTGCGCCTCACCGCCGGCACCACGACCGTCGCGCAGTCGCTGACCGTGCGCATCGATCCGCGTGCAGCTGCCGACGGAATCACGATCGCCGACTTGCAGGCGCAGTACGATCACAACGTGAAAGTCCGCAACCTCGTGACCGAGGTGAATCGCCTCGTCGCCACGCTCGACGAGCAACGTCGGCGTCTCGCCGGTGCGGGTGCTACGGCCGCTGACACCGTGCGCGGCATCAATGCCTTGCGCGCCACCGTCGTCACACCACCGGTGCGCTACAGCAGGCCGGCGCTGCAGTCACACATTCAGTACCTCTACTGCCTCACGTCACAGGCTGACCAGCGCATCGGCCGCGATGCCACCGAACGCTACGTGACCCTTCGCCAGGAACTGGACATCACCATGGCCAGGGCCCGTGCCCTCCTGGGAGCCAGCGTCATCGACAAGACCAGAGTGGTGCCGTGAGCCCCAAGGCCATGCGGTGGTTCGCCGTCCTTGGGGCGGCGGCCTTGGTCCTGGCCATGCCACGCCCCGACGGCATCACCGTCGAGTCGTGGCAACTGCTCGCCATCTTCACCGCGACCATCGTCGGGTCGATCGCGCAGCCAATCGCGCCGGGGGCCGTGGTCTTCCTCGGCATCTGCGCCATCGCGCTCTTCAACGTGATGACCCCCAAGTCCGCGCTTGCCGGTTTCGCGGACCCGATTGTCTGGCTGGTGCTGTGCGCCTTCTTCATTTCGCGTGGCGTGATCAAGACGGGTTTCGGACGACGTCTCGCCTTCCTGTTCATCCGCGCCATCGGCCAATCATCGCTCGGCCTGGTCTATGCCCTGATCTCCACCGATGCCCTGCTCGCCGCGTTCGTGCCCAGCAACGGCGCGCGCGCCGGCGGCGTCATCTTCCCCGTGGCCAAGTCACTCGCCGAGGCGTATGACTCGCGCCCCGGTGAGACGGCGCAGAAGCTCGGTGCGTTCCTGCTCATCGCCATTTATCAGTGCGACGTCATCGCCAGCATGATGTGGCTCACGGGGCAGGCGTCCAACGTGCTCATCGCCAAGTTTGCACTCGACACGGCACACGTCGAGATGACCTACGGCAAGTGGATCCTCGGATCCATCGTGCCGGGCGTCATCCTGCTCATTCTCGTTCCGCTCGTCCTCTACAAGCTCTACCCGCCGGGGATCAAGCACACGCCGGACGCGGCGCGCATCGCCGGCGAGGAACTCGACAAGATGGGCGCGATGTCGCGCGACGAGCGTACCATGCTCTTCGTCTTCGTCCTCGTTGCCGGTCTCTGGATGACGACCGCACTGCACCACATCAACTACGCGGTGGTTGCGCTGCTCGGCATCAGCGTCCTGTTCCTCAGTAACGTGCTGACCTGGGACGACATCACCGGCGAACGCCCGGCGTGGGATGTCTTCATCTGGTACGGCGGCCTTGTGCGCATGGCCGAGGCACTCGGCGAGACGGGCATCACCGTCAAGTTCGCCGAGGCTGCCGCGTCCATGACCATCGGCTGGACGTGGGGCGCCGCGCTCGCCGTTCTCTCGCTCATCTATTTCTACGCGCACTACGGGTTTGCCAGCATCACCGCGCATTCCAGCGCGATGTTCATCCCCTTTCTGGTCGTGGTCCTTGGCGCCGGCGCACCGCCGTTGCTCGCCGTGCTCACGCTGGCGTACTTCTCCAACCTCAGCGCCTGCCTCACCCACTACGGCACCACGCCGGCTCCGATCTACTTCGGGGCAGGCTACATCACCCAGAAAGACTGGTGGCTCTACGGCTTCGTCGTCTCGGTCTTGTCGATCCTCGTCTTTGCCACGATCGGCCTGGGTTGGTGGAAACTCCTCGGATGGTGGTGAACTAAGAACCAGGTTCGTCGATCGAGTAAAGAGAGCAATGACATAAGTCATTGCTCCACCGTACCTTGCGGTGAAATGAGATCAGTAAACCGCGATGTGTCGGCAGAAACGTGCTGTTTCAGCGTTTTTTCGTGTTCAATTGTGGCTTAATTGGACTTGAAGATGCCATATCGTTGAACTAGATTTGTATAATCTGCAAGAATATCAGAACGTGCAATCACACTCCCTCGCCCGGGTATCTCCCAGATGAACGCTCGCGCCGCCGCCCTCAAGGCCATCGCCTCGCGCGTGGTCACGCCCCCCGACATTCCTTCCACGCACGAAAACGGGCTGCCGATTTCGCACTACTTCGGTTCGCTTACGTTCGGCGTGCGTCAGATGCGTGACAAGCTCCCCAAGGAGGTGTTCGCGAAGATCAACAGCGCCGTCCGCCTCGGCAGGAAGCTCGATCTCGACATTGCGCCGACGGTCGCCAAGGTCATCAAGGAATGGGCGATGTCGCATGGAGTCACCCACTTCTGCCACTGGTTCCAGCCGCAGACGGGGCTCACCGCCGAGAAGCACGACGCGTTCTTCTCGTTCGATGAGAACAAGCTCCCCATGGAGGCGTTCACCGGCGAGCAGCTCATCCAGAGCGAGCCCGATGCGTCGTCGTTCCCGTCGGGCGGACTGCGCGCCACGTGGGAAGCGCGCGGCTACACCGCGTGGAACCCGGCGTCGCCCGTCTTCATCATGGAGTCGGCGGGTACCAAGACGCTCTGCATCCCGTCGGTCTTCATCGGCTACAACGGCGAGGCGCTCGACGAGGTCACCCCGCTCCTTCGGTCGTCCGACGTCCTTTCCCACAAGTCGATGGAACTCCTCGAGCTACTCGGCGACAATGGCGCGCTGCGCGTCTACACCACGATGGGCGCCGAACAGGAGTACTTCCTGATCGATCGCGGGCACTTCGCCCTGCGACCCGACCTCGTGATGGGCGGCCGCACGCTCATCGGCGCGCCGCCGCCGCGCGGCCAGCAGCTCGAGGACCACTACTTCGGCGGCATTCCCGAGCGCGTGCAGGGCTGCATCGCCGAGGTCGAGTACGAGCTCTATCGCCTGGGCGTCCCGATCGTCACGCGTCACAACGAAGTGGCCCCGTGCCAGTTCGAGATGGCGCCGGTGTTCGAAGAGACCGACATTGCCGTCGACCACAACCAGCTGGTCATGGCGATCCTCCGCAAGGTTGCCGCGCGCCACGGCCTCACCGCCCTGCTGCACGAGAAACCCTTCGCCGGCATCAATGGCTCGGGCAAGCACTGCAACTGGTCCATGTCTATCGCCTCGGACAACGAGCTCGACGGCGTCAACCTGCTCAAGCCGGGCAAGACGCCGCACCAGAACCTGCGCTTCCTCCTGTTCCTTGCCGCCGTCCTCAAGGGCGTTCACAAGCACCAGGGGCTGCTGCGCGCGGGCGTCGCCACGTCGGGCAACGAGCATCGTCTCGGCGCCAATGAGGCGCCGCCGGCCATCATCTCCGTGTTCCTCGGTTCGATGCTCACCAACATGATCGAGGACATCATCGCCGGACGCACGGGCACCAGCGCCGAGCAGGCCATGATCAAGCTGGGTGTCGCCAAGCTCCCCGAGATCTCCAAGGACAACACCGACCGCAACCGAACGTCGCCGCTCGCTTTCACCGGCGCCAAGTTCGAGTTCCGTGCCGTCGGCTCGTCGCAGTCCATCGCCTTCCCGGTGATGATCTTCAATGCCATCGTTGCCGAGGCCATTGGCGAGTTGATCGCGTCGCTGAAAGCCGAGATGAAGAAGACCAAGTCCGTCGATGACGCGGTGCTGCGGGTCGTGAAGGAGGCCTTCAAGGAGACCACGACCATTCGGTTCGAGGGCAACGGCTACGCGCCGGAGTGGGTCAGGGAGGCCAAGCGGCGCGGCCTTCTCAACCTGCGCGGCACGCCCGAGGCGCTCGACCAGATCAACGCCAGGACCACCAAGGCGCTGTTCATCACGCTGGGCATTCTCACGCCGCCGGAACTCGAGAGCCGCTATCACATCCGGGTCGAGCGGTACCTCAAGGACATGCTCATCGAGATGCACACCATGCGCGAGCTCATCGACACCATGGTGCTGCCGGCCGCGCTCAAGTACCTCGGCGTGCTGGCCGACGCGGCGCAGAAGTCCAAGGCCGTCGGCATCCGGGTCAATCCCGCGACCGTCGCCGCCACGGCGTTCGCCAGGCAGGTCACCGACCTGCAAAAGCGCGCCGCCGCGCTCCGCACCGCCGCGGACAAGGCCGATACCATGCACCACACGCCGTCCAGGTGCGCGCAATTCCTCACCTCCACGGGCGCCGACGCCATGGCCGCCGCGCGCGAAGTCTCGGACGCAATCGAGTTGACGATGGGTGACGAGTACTGGCCGTTGCCGCGCTACCGGGAGATGGTGTTTCCGGTGTAAGAGAACGACAGAGTACGACAGAATACGACAGAATACGACGGACGAGGCCCGCCATCGATTGATGCGCGGGCCTCGCCTGTCGTACTCTGTCGGACTCTGTCGTACTCTCTCTTATTCTATCGCTCCGCGATTGCCACCCCGTCGGGCCCGTCGCCCACCGCGATGGTGCGCAGCAGTTTGCGCGCGGCCACGTCAAGCTCGGCGATGGCGTTGATCCCCTGGCATGCCACGTACAGCCGCTTGCCATCGCGGGACCACGTCATGCCTACTGGCTGCGCGTTCGCCGGGGCTTCGAGCATCCCGACTTCCTTGCGCGTCGTTACGTCGATCAGCCGGATGCGCGCCGAGATCGTCAGCGCGGCCGCTGCCGTCCGGCCGTCGGGAGAGATCGTCACGCGGTACGGGCGTTCCCCCTGGTCGAGCGTCGCCACCACCTTCCAGCTCGCCACGTCGACAATCGAGATCGTCCCGGCCGTGTTGCTTCCCACCCACACCTCGCGGCCGTTCGGGGTGACGCCAATCCCCTCCACCTCGGGAGCGACACCCAGCGCGCGCGTGGCGCCGGTGACGAAGTTCACCTCGGTGATCGTCCCGCTGCGGATGTTGGCGGTGTAGCCCACCCTTCCGTCGGGACGTACCGCCATCTGGTGCGTGGACTGCTGTTCCGTCGGGTGGACGCGCCGGATTGCCCCGCTCGGTGCGTGCACCACGAGCACCGCCTGGTTCGCCTCCACCGTCACGGCGATCAGTGAATCACCCGGCAGGAACGCGATGCCGTGCGGCCGGCGGTACTCACCGAGGTCGATGGTGCGCGCCACCGTGCGCGTGGCAAGGTCGAGCAGCAGCAGCGAGTTCCCCGGGGAGCCTGCGCCGTAGCCGGTGACAACCGCCCATTTGCCATCGTGCGACGCCGCACTCTCGTGCGGTCCGGGCGCCGTCGGCACCACCGCAAGCGTCGCCCCCGTGCGCAGGTCGACGATGGACGCCGTGTTCGCCCGCTTGTTGCCGGCTACCAGCAGGCCCGAGGGTGACTGGGCGGATAGGGCACCAGCGCCGAGGACGCCGAGGAAGACGATGGCACGCATGGGGGGCTCCAGGGTTCAACGCAAGACGGCATGACGCGGCATTCTGTCGCACTCTGTCGTACTCTGTCGTATTCTGTCGTATTCTGTCGTATTCTGTCGTTCTCTCGCTCTATTTCTTGACCGCCACGACCGTCAGATACTCGTTCACGAGTCCCTTGGTCACCGTCAGTTGCACGCGCCGTGCCAGCACCGAGGGATGCCGCACGTACCATCTCAGCAGGCCGTGCCGACGGTCGCGCTGACGCGCGCCGCGCGATTCGCCGAACACGTCGCCCAGCGTGAAACGGTGGCTCTGTTCGAGCGCGCGTTCCTCCACGAAGCCGTGTGACGAGAGCAGTTCGCGGAACGAGTGCCGGGTGAAATCCCACAGGTGATGCGGGTTGCCGTCGGTCGATACCGTCACCGGCACCGACGCGATGAACCGTCCGCCGACCGGCAGCACCGTGGCAACGCGGGCAACGTACGCGCGCGGGTTCGGCAGGTGCTCAACAGTCTCGAGACTCACCCACACCGCGGGCTTTGACGACGGCGCGTAACGCAGGGCGTCCGCTTCGTAGTAGATGATGGACGGGTGCACGTGCCGTGCGCGTGCATAGGCAAGCGCGCTCCGGTCGAGATCCACCCCCTGCACCGACCGGGCGCCGGCCTGCGCCAGCATTTCGCTGCCGTAACCCGTGCCACATGCGCAATCCACCACGTCGACATCACGCACATACTCGGACGCCAGGCGGTAACGCTCCAGATGGAGCGCCAGCGTTGCCTTGTCGAACGGCGTCGACGAGGAAACCAGCAGTGGATCGAGTCGTTCGGCGGACAGCTGGAATTCAGGCATCAGGAGATTGAACAGTGAATGTCGGCAGGTGAAGGTCGTCCTCTGTCGTCCTCTGTCGTACTCTGTCGTACTCTGTCGTCTTCTGTCGTACTCTCAGTACTTCCCAAGATACTGCGCCAGCTCCCACTCGCTCACCTGCGTCACGTAGTCGCGCCATTCCTGGCGCTTGGCGTCCAGGAAGTGCCGGGTCACGTGTTCGCCGAGTGCCGCGCAGATTTCCTTGTCCTTCTCCAGCTCGTCACACGCTTCGTTCAGGTCATGCGGCAGGTCGTCGATGCGCAGGCGCCGTTTCTCCCGGAAGCTCATCTCCCAGATGTTCTCGTTCACCGGCTCGCGGCTCGACGCCTGCGTCTCGATGCCGTCCAGGCCGGCAGCCAGCATCACCGCCAGCGCCAGGTAGGGATTCGCACTCGGGTCGGGAGATCGCAGCTCGGCGCGCGTCCCCGCACCGCGGCGAGCCGGCACCCGAACGAGCGGCGAGCGATTGCGCATGGACCACGCCACGTTTACCGGCGCCTCGAAGCCAGGCACCAGCCGCTTGTACGAGTTCACCAGCGGGTTGGTGATCGCGCACATGCCGCGTGCATGCTGCAGCAACCCGCCGATGTAATGGTGCGCCACCGACGACAGCTCGTACTCCCCCTTCGCGTCGTAGAAGGCGTTCTGCCCGTCCTTGAACAGCGACTGGTGGGTGTGCATCCCGCTGCCGTTCTGGCCGTAGATGGGCTTGGGCATGAACGACGCGTGCAGTCCGAACTGCTGCGCCACGTTGCGCACCACGAACCGGAAGGTCGCCAGCGCGTCGGCCGTGGTCAGCGCGTCGGCGTACCGGAAGTCGATCTCGTGCTGGCCGTGCGCCACTTCATGGTGCGACGCCTCGATCTCGAAGCCCATCTGCTCCAGCGCATCGACGATCGCGCGCCGCGCCTCCTCGCCCAGATCCACCGGCGTCAGGTCGAAATAGCTTCCCACGTCGTGTGTCGTCGTGCTCGGCGTGCCGTCGGGACCCAGGCGGAACATGAAGAACTCCGCCTCCATCCCGGCAAACATCGTGTACCCCAGCCTGGCCGCGCGATCCACCTGTCGCTTGAGCACGAGGCGCGGGTCGCCGGCGAACGGCTCCCCCTCCGGCGTGGTGATGTCGCAGATCAGGCGCGCCACGCGGGCCTGCGGGTCGCTCCACGGGAAGATGCGGAAGGTGTCGAGTTCGGGACGCAACAGCATGTCGCTCTCTTCCACGCGCACGAAACCCTCGATCGACGACCCGTCGAACAGGATGTCGCCGGCCAGCGCCTTCTTCAGCTGGGACACCGGGATCTCGACATTCTTGTTGACACCGAGGATGTCGGTGAACTGCAGGCGGAGAAAGCGAACGCGGTGCCGCTCGGTGAGCTCGAGCAGGTCCTTGGCGGTCACACCTCGCAGGTCGCTGAGCAGGGCGCGGGACGAAGCAGTCACGAAAGGCGGAGGCGGAGATCGGGGTCCAGGGGGTTTGTGGCGTTCCAGCCGGAACTGTAGAGTTTGGGCGCCAGCGCGCGCCGCCGCAATGCGTCGCGTGCCCATTTCGGGAGCGCCACGTTAGCTTTCCCGGATGCGGTTCAACTACCGTCTATCGTCTACGATCTAATGTCCATTTCCTGCCCACGCTGCGGCGAAGACACCTCCGGCACCTTCTGTTCTCACTGCGGAGCCGCCCTCAGGGGCGCCTCATGCCCGAGCTGCGACGGTGCCCTCACGCCGGGTGCGCAATTCTGCCACCACTGTGGAGCAGCCATGCCGGGGGCCGCCAGCGCCGGCGGAACGAGTCGCGTTCCGTGGATCGTGACCGGCGTTGCGCTGCTGGCCGTCATCGCCCTCGTGCTCTTTCAAGCCTCGCGCGCGTCCACCGTGGCGGCCCCTGACGACGGCGGGTCGATGACTGGAGGCGTCCCGCTGGCCGGCAACGCCCCGTTCGCCGGCGGCGGCATGCCCCCGGTCGGCGACATTTCCAGGATGTCGCCGCAGGAGCAGGCGGACCGCCTCTTCAATC
>JBBTFF010000050.1:68076-76052 GCA_038041995.1 Gemmatimonadota bacterium
GTCGGCGACATTTCCAGGATGTCGCCGCAGGAGCAGGCGGACCGCCTCTTCAATCGCGTCATGCGCTACGCCTCAGAGGGCAAGGGCGACAGCGCCGCCATCTTTGCCCCGATGGCCATGCAGGCGTTCGAGATGCTGGCTCCCCTCAACGTGCACCAGCACTACGATCTTGGCCTCGTGGCTTCCGTCTCGGGCGACCTCGTGCGCGCCAAGCTTGAAGCCGACTCGATCCTCAGGAAGAACCCCAACGACCTGCTCGGCCTTACCCTCGCCATTCGTGTCGCCGAGGCATCCGGGAACAGCGCGGTCCGTGGTGATTTCGAGAAGCGTCTCATCGCCGCCGAACCCGCCGAGCGAAAGACCGGCCGACAGGAATACCAGGACCACGGCTTCGACATTGATGCGGCGTTGAAGGACGCTCGCAGTCGGAAGCCATAAGGACGCCCCATGACTGATCGCACGGTTCACGTCGCCCACAGCCCCGATTCCGACGACGCATTCATGTTCTACGCCCTTGCCGAGGGCAAGGTCGACACTGAAGGACTGACGTACGTGCACGAACTGCAGGACATCGAGTCGCTGAACCAGCGCGCCCTTAGGGGCGAACTCGAGGTCACGGCCGTCTCCATCCACGCCTACGCCTTTCTCACCGACAGGTACGCACTGCTGCCCAGTGGTGCATCCATGGGCGACCAGTATGGTCCGCGCCTCGTCGCAAGGACGCCGGTCACCCGGGACGGTGTGAAGGGAAAACGCATTGCCATTCCTGGCTTGAAGACCAGCGCCTACCTCGCCCTGCGCCTGTACGAGCCGGACTTCGTCGCCGTTCCGACGCACTTCGATGAGATCGAGCAGGCGGTGATTGACGGAACGGTCGATCTGGGGCTCATCATCCACGAGGGGCAGTTGACCTATCAGGACAAGGGGCTGCACTTGGTCGCGGACATGGGTGCGTGGTGGTTCGCCGAGACCGGGCTGCCGCTTCCGCTGGGAGGCAATGTCATCCGAAAGGACTTTGGTCCCCAGTTGATGCGCCAGATTTCGCGCCATCTGAAGGCCAGTATCGCGTATGCATTAGAGCACCGTACCGATGCACTCGACCATGCCATGCAGTACGCCCGCGGCCTCGACCGGTCTAAGGCCGACACTTTTGTTGGCATGTACGTCAACGACTGGACACTCGATTACGGCGAGCGCGGCCGTGAGGCAATCCGGCTGTTCCTCGAACGTGGTCAGCAGGCAGGCATCCTCCCGCATCCGGTGGCCGTTGAGTTCGTTGACGACTGAGTGACGTGGCGTGCGTTCCTCGAGTTCGTCGCCGACGCCCGTGGCACCCCGACATGACACCGCGCCTACCGCAAGCCAGGGTCGCCGCTCGACGCCATTGACCAACGCGAACGCCGGGCGGCACGTTCTCTACCTTACAGATGCGAACACTCCTCCTGCTCCTTGCCGCCGCGTTCGTCGCGGCCTCTCCGGCGCCCGTTGACGCCCAGCGCACCGACACGCTGCGTCTCTCCATCGAGGACGCCGTCACGCGCATGCTCCGGTCCAGCGACGAGGCTCGCGCCGCGTGGCTCGGCATTGACGTCGCCGACGCCCAGGTCACCTCGGCGCGCGCCGCCGGCCTCCCCCAGTTGAGGCTCACGAGCAGCTATCAGCAGGTCATCAAGAACGCGCGCGCCGAAATGGTCAGCCAGCTTTTTGGCCAGAAGTTCACCTACAACACCACACTCAACGCCCAGCAGGCGCTATTCCAGGGCGGCCGCATCCTCTCGGCGGCGCAGGTCGCCAGCAACGCGCGCCGCGCCGTGCGCCTCGATAACGCCGAAACCCGCGCCCGCCTCGCCGTGGATGTGCAGCGTGCCTATCTCAACGCGTCGTACCTGTCGCGTATCGCCGAGCTGCAGGCGCAGAACCTCGCGCTCGCCGACAGCCGCGTCACGCAAACCGAGCAGTTGTTCACCGCCGGGCGGGCGGCTCGTTTTGACGTCCTGCGATCACGGGTGGAACGCGCCAACCTCGAGCCGCTCGCCCTGCAGGCCGTCGCCGATCGTGACGAGGCCCTGCTCGAGGTGCGGCGTCTCCTCGACATTCCGGTTAACGAGCCGCTGCTGCTCACCACCGTGCTCGATCCGGCGACGGTGCGTACGCTCGCCGAACGTGCCGCCACCGATGCTGCTCCCGATGCCCTCCGAGCCTCTGTCCGTTCGGCGGAGCTCACCGCGCGCGCCAGGCGCGCCGGCATTCGCGTCGCCCGTGCCGACCTGCTGCCGCAACTGAGCATGTTCTTCAACTTCGGCTATCTCGCCCTCCCGGCGACCAACGGCTTTCCCACCGTCATGGGCAAGGTGGCCAATTCGTTCTGCGCGGTTGGCTCCGCCGCCGACCGCGTGTGCCACAACAGTGGCTGGTTTCCCGACCGTAACTTCGGCGTGAACTTCTCTTGGGCCGCCTTCGACGGCCTGCGAGCCAAGGGCAATCTCGACCTGGCCCAGGCCCAGGCCAAGATCAGCGACATCACGCTCAATCAGGTGCGCGAGCAGGCCGCCCTCGAGACCTCGCGCGCGCGCAACGAGCTGGTGCGCGCCACGGCCGCCTTCGGTGCCCGGCAGCAGAACTCCGCGGAGGCCGGTGAAGCCTACGATCTCGCCGCCCTCAGGTACCAGCGCGGCCTCAGCACGCAACTGGAAGTTTCCGACGCGCAGTACGCGCTGCTCATCGCGCGCTCCACCGAGGCCCGCGCGACCTTCGATCTCTACCTTGCCGCCGCCGAGCTCGCCCGTGTGCGCGGCCGTGACATCCCGCTTCCCAACGGGACCACCATCCCCGTGCGTACCGATTCCCGCAATGCATCCTCAGGTCTCAGTGCGATCCGCTAGCGCGCTCGCGCTCTTCGCGCTTCTCGCCGTTGGCTGCGGCCGTGCGTCCGGCGACGCCGTCCCGGACACTGCCAAGGGCACCGGCCCGGGCGCCGCACCGGCTGGCCGCACCGCCGGTGGTCTGGGGCGCACGGCGTCCGTGGTGCTCGGCATCGCCGACGTCGCCCTGGTCACTCGTGGCACCATCGAAGCCGGCATCCCGATCGCCGGCGATCTCCGCCCCATCGAAACCCTCAGCCTGAAGTCCCGCCTCGAAGGCAACGTCGAGCAGGTCTACGTGCGTGAGGGTGATCGTGTCGCCCTGGGCGCGCTGCTCGCGCGCTTCGAGGCCATCGACTTCGAGAGCGCCCTGCGTTCAGCCGAGGCTGACGTGACGTCCGCGCGCACGGCGGCGCAGACGGCGCAGTGGAACTACGACCAGTCCAGGGACCTCTTCAAGGTGGGCGCCATCGCCGAGCGCGACCTGCGGGCCACCGAACAGGCGGCCGCGGCCGCCAAGGCGCAGCAGGCCGCCGCCGAATCGCGCCTGCGTTCGGCACAATCGACGGCGCGTGATACGCGCATCGTCGCCCCGGTGGCCGGCACCATCCAGTTCCGTCGCGTCCAGGGTGGTGAACACGTCTCGCGCGGCGCCGAGCTCTTTACGCTGGTGCGGTTCGATGTCCTGGAACTCACGGCCTCGCTTCCCGCTCGCCGCGCCAACGACGTGATGCCCGGCCAGCCGGTGCGGTTTCTCGCCGACGGCAAGGTCTTCACGGGCAAGGTGGCCCGCGTCAGCCCGACCATCGATCCCGCATCGCGCTCCATCACGGCGTACGTGCAGATCCCCAACCCCCGGGGCGAGTTGAAGGGAAACACCTTCTCCAGCGGGCAGATCATCGCCCAGACGCTCGTCAACGTGCTCGTCGTGCCGCAGCCGGCCGTGCGCACCGGCCAGGACGGCAAGCAGTTCCTCTACCGGATTGTCGGCGGCGAACTCGAGCAGGCCCCGGTGACGGTGGGTGTCGTCGACGAGGCTCGTGGGCTCGTGGAAATCAAGGATGGCGTGCGGGAACGCGACCAGGTGGTCGTTGGCAACGTCGGCACGCTTGGCCGCGGCATGAAGGCGCAGATCATCGGGAATGAGCGCGCCGGCACCGCCGGCGCGCGCGGCGGCACCGAGCGTGGCGCACCGGCAGGCACTGCGCCCGGCGCGACCAAGGGTGCGCGCCCGCCGGGCGCTGACAGTGCCGCCAAGGTCCCGCCGATGACGCCGGAGCAGGCATCCGCGAAGTCGCGTCCGTAGCACCCGCTGTCGACCACCGACTATCGACTCCCCCAATGCTCCTATCAGACATCTCGATCAAGCGCCCCGTCTTTGCCACGATGATGATGCTGGCACTCGTCGTGATTGGCTTCGTCGGATACAAGCGGCTTGCCGTCGACGAATACCCGGATGTCACGTACCCCGTCATCAGCGTGCAGGTGTCCTATCCGGGTGCGTCCCCGGAAGTCGTGGAGCGCGACGTCATCCGTCCCATTGAGACGGCGCTCAATACCGTCGAGGGACTCTACGAGCTGACCTCCTCGTCGTCGGAAGGCGGCGGCAACGTGCGCCTGCAGTTCAAGCTGGGCGTTGATCCCACCAGGATGCAGCCGGAGGTCTCGGCCAAGGTGGGGCGCATCCGCCGCCAGCTCCCGCGCGACATTATGGAACCCATCATCATGCGCTTCGACCCCAATGACCGGCCCATCATGTCCGTGGCGGTCTCGAGCAAGGAGCGGTCGCTGCGTGAACTGACCGACCTCGGGGACCAGGTCATCCGTCCGCGCTTCGAGGCGGTGGAGGGCGTCGGCGGCGTCACGCTCAACGGCGCCGCGACCCGCGAAATCCACATTGAACTGGATCCCGTGTCCCTGCGCAGCTTTGGCCTGACGCCCGATGTCGTGTCGTCCGCGCTCGCCCGCGAGAATCAGGAAGTCCCTGCCGGGCGCATCCGCAAGGGCGACAGCGAGCGCAGCGTCCGCGTGACGGGGCGCATCTCCGACCCGCGCGCTTTTGGCGAGATCGTCGTCTCGGTGCGCAACGGTGCCCCGATCCGCATTCGCGACGTGGGTCGCGTGATCGACACCATCGCCGAACGTCGGTCGGCGTCGCTGCTCGGCGACATGCCGACGCTCACGATCGATGTCCTCAAGATCTCCGGCGCCAATACGGTCGCGGTCGCGGACGGCGTCAAGGCGATCATCGCCGAGGTCGAACGGACGCTGCCCGAGGACGTGAGCCTCCGGCTCACGCGCGATGATTCGCGCCGCATCCGCGAGGCGCTGCGCGACGTGCAACTCACCATCGTGCTGGGCGCGATCCTCACGGTGATGATCATCTACCTGTTCCTGAACTCGTGGCGGTCGACGGTGATCACCGGGCTCACCCTGCCGGTGTCCATCATCTCCGCCTTCTTCGCCATGTGGGCGCTGAACTTCACGCTCAACACGATGACGCTGCTCGCGCTCTCGCTGGCCATCGGCCTGCTGATTGACGACGCCATCGTGGTGCGAGAGAACATCGTGCGGCACGTGGGGCTCGGGAAGGACCACCATCGCGCCGCCAAGGACGGCACCGACGAGATCGGCCTCGCCGTCTTCGCCACGTCGCTCGCCGTCGTCGCCGTGTTCATCCCCGTGGCCTTCATGGGCGGGATGATCGGCAAGCTCTTCTTCCAGTTCGGCGTCACGGTCGCTTTCGCGGTCACGGTGTCGCTCTTCGTATCGTTCACGCTGGACCCGATGCTGTCGAGCATCTGGTACGACCCGGACGCTGAAGAGCACGGCGAGGAGGCGTTCCGCAACGCCGGTCCCATTCGCACGATCGCGCTCAAGTTTGACCGCAGGTTCGAGAGCATCGCCGACCGCTATCCGGGGTGGTTGCGCGTCGCGCTGACGCACCGCTGGCTCGTATTGGGCGGTGCGCTTGTGTCGGTGGCGGTGGCACTCGCCATCGTGCCCAGGCTGGGCTTCACCTGGATGCCCGAAGCCGACACCGGAGAGTTCTCCATCAGCTTCCGCGTCCCGCCGGGCTCGAGCCTTGAGTACACCATGAGTCGGGCGAAGCCCATCGACCAGTTCGTCCACACCTTCCCCGAAGTGGACTTCACGACCTTCTCCATTGGCGGCCGCGGCGGCGCCACCGGCGGCAACGTGAATGTGCGCCTCGTGCACAAGGCGGAGCGCGCGCGCGGTCAGTTCGAGATCCAGGAGGCCATCCGCAAGGAGCTCCCGCGATTCACGGGCCTCACCGCGAACATCAGTGGCGGAGGTTCCATCTTCGGCGGCCGCGGCGCGCCGATCTCCGTCAACGTGCAGGGTCCCGAGGCCACGCGCCTCAAGCTCATCGCCTCGCAGGTAAACGAGGTCTTGCAGGACATTCCCGGCGTGGCGAGCACCCGCTCGAGCGACGAGGGCAACGTGCCGCAGCTCGATGTGCGCGTGGACCGCCAGCAGGCCTGGGCTGCCGGCCTCGGCATTGCCAGCATCGCGCAGACGCTCCAGCCGCTGTTCACCGGCCAGCGCGCCACCACGTGGCAGGACGCCCAAGGTTACTCGCACGATGTCGTGGTCATCTACCCCGACTCGCTGCGCGCCGGCGCGTCCGATGTCGAGGGCATCTCGGTGAACGGCACCGGCACGGACGCCCGCACGGGGCTTCCCGCCTCGGTGCTGCTGTCGCAGGTCGCCGAGGTGCGCCCCGGCATCGGCCCGCAGCAGATCGAGCGCCGGGCGCTGGAACGGCAGGTCAAGATTGACGTGCAGGTCATCCCGGGCACGCCGCTCGGGAATGTCGCCGACGCCGCGCGCGCCGCGCTCGACACCCTCGTCCTCCCGGCTGGCTATCGCACCGTCTTTACCGGCGACGTGAAGAACATGGAGGAGACCAAGGGCTACGTGGCCGAAGCGCTTGTCCTGGCGGTCATCTTCATCTACCTCATCCTCGCGTCACTGTTCGGCTCGTTTGTCCAGCCGCTGGCCATCATGCTGGCCCTGCCCCTCAGCTTCCTCGGCGTGGCGCTGGCGCTCCTCGTCACCAGGGGAACGCTCAACGTGATGTCGATGATCGGCATCATCATGCTCATGGGCCTCGTCACCAAGAACGGCATCCTCCTCATCGACTTCGTGAACCAGCGGCGCGCCGCCGGCGAGCCGCGACTGAACGCCATTCTCGAGTCGGGGCGCATCCGCCTGCGCCCGATCATCATGACGACCGTCGCCATGATCTTCGGGATGCTCCCGCTGGCGTTTGCCATCGGCGAGGGTGCGGAGCAGCGCGCCCCGATGGCCCGCGCGGTCATCGGTGGCCTCATCACCTCCACCCTGCTGACCCTGTTCGTGGTGCCCGCGATGTATACCATTCTCGACGACGTCGTCGAGTGGTTGCGGTCGCGCCGGCCTGTGCCGGCCCACCGTCGCCCCTTGTCGCCCGAGGTCGATGCGGGGAGCCCCGCTTGACGGCTCGCTCCGCATGGTGTATTCAGCGGTTGGCTGGCGAATGCCTAAAACGACAGACGAGAAATCAGGAGGTATGTATGCTGAGCGGCGATGGGCTCAATGAGGAGCGCTTGTTCTTGGGCCGGGACGATGAGCCGGATGATTCCGGCGGTGGCGGCGGCGGCGGTGGAATGAGCTATGACGACGAGGATGACGAGGACGGCGGCTGGGCCACGACCAAGGACCAGTCCGACTCGCTGTGGGATAGTGCGGAGGAATCGGACGACGAGGACGAAGAAGAGCCGGGCGTCGTTGTCGATGCCGGCGAGGAGGAGGAAGATGTCGACCTCTTCGGTACCGGGTTGGGCGAAACCCGTCGTGGGTCGAAGCAGAAGCCCAAGTTGGCGCCGAAAGTGGTCCCGGCGGTCGTGCCGGCGGTGGCTGCGGCCCCAGCTGCGAAGCCGGCAGCCGCCAAGCCGCTTGTGACGCCGGCCGCGGTCAAGAAGGCCGCCCCGAAGGCGGCCAAGAAGCCGGCTCCCAAGAAGGCCGTCCCGAAGAAGGCCGCCAAGAAGGCCGTTCCGAAGAAGGCCGCCAAGAAGGCCGTTCCGAAGAAGGCCGCCAAGAAGGCCGTTC
>JBBTFF010000051.1:0-8133 GCA_038041995.1 Gemmatimonadota bacterium
TGGAGCCGCTCCTCGGCCACGCGCCCCAGACGTTCCATGCTGATCGCCGCGCGGATGTCGCCGTCGAGCCTGGCGCGCTGCGCCGCGAGCGCCGAGCGGCGGGTGGCCAGCGTCTCGATGGCGCGCGCACGCGTCACGCCCAGGCTGCGGCGCCAGATGACGCCCGTGGTCAGGACCACGAAGCCGGCGAGCGACGCGAAGACGACGGTACGCCCCCTCACCCTTCGTCCTCGCGACGGAACGCCCGCAGGTGCGCGCTGCGGGCACGCACGTTGTGCGCCACCTCGGTCTCCGAGGCGGTGAGCGGCTTGCGGGTGATCAGGACGCCCAATGGACGCCCACGGCAAATGCACACGGGTAGTTTCGGCGGACAGATGCACGACGATGCCCACTCCCGAAAGGCCAGCTTGACGAGCCGGTCTTCTCCGGAGTGGTAGGCGATCACTGCGAGGACGCCTCGCGGCGCCAGTCGGTCACGCAGCAGCGGCAGCGCGCGCGCCAGTGCGCCCAACTCGTCGTTGACGGCGATGCGGACCGCCTGGAAGATCCGCGCAAAGTCGCCCGGACCACTGCGCGCCCCGAGCACGCCGCGAATGGCGCCCACCAGGTCGTCGCTCACCACGAACGGCCGGTGACCGCGGCGACGGTCAACCTCGCGCGCCAGGCGGCCAGCCTTCGGTTCGTCGCCATGCTCCCGGAACACGCGGGTCAATTCGCTGACTGAGGCTTCGTTGAGGAACTCTGCTGCGGAGTGGTAAACGAAGCCGTACGCCGTCCGCTGTACGCCGTCCGCCGTCCGCTCACGGCCTACAGCCATCTGCCCACCGCCAACCGCCAAACGCCCACCGCCAACCGTCTGATGCCCACCGCCAACCGCTGTTCCCTCCATCGCCATCCCGAGCGGCGCCCCCTCCCGGAAGGAGAACCCGCGACTCTCATCGTCGAACTGGTGCGACGAGACGCCGAGATCGAGAAGGATGGCATCGTAGGTGACGCCCGGGGGAAGCCGTTCGGCGACGTCGGCGAAGTTCCCGAGCACGGCGTTGAATCGTCCCGCGTCAATGGCCGGGCGCAGACGCGCGGCCGCCTCGGCGATCGCCTCCGGATCGCGGTCGACGCCGGTGACGGTGGTGACGCCGGCGTCGAGCATGGCCGCACTGTGCCCGCCCCCGCCCAGCGTGCAATCGAGCGCGCGCGTCGCGCCGGCGAAGAGATAGAGGATCTCGTCAACCAGCACCGGCACATGGTAGGCGGAATCGAAGCGCGTGGTCACGGGGGATGTGTTGCGGAGGGCAGATTGTAGACGAAGCAGGCGCCGGCGACGAAACGAAGCCGTACGCTCTACGCTGTACGCGATACGCCGTCCGAAGGCGTTCGGCTTACGGCGTAGAGCGTACGGCTGACAGCTGCCCTACGTCACGGCACTTGCCATACCCCGATACGCAAGAACGGGCGGCCAGTCGGCCGCCCGCTCTATCAACCATCATCCATCAACTATCTACTTGCAATACTGCTTCCCCATCTGGTCCGCGCCCGTCATGATCTGCGGAATGATCGGCATCAACTGGGCGACAATCGTCGGCGCAAACTTGCCACCGGCGTTGATGTTGAGCTGCGCCGTCATGATGTGCTCCTGCGCCATCTTCGCCATCTCGCACGACTTGGTCTTCGGCGCCTCGGTCACAGCGGCCACCGAGATCTGGAAGCTGGCGACGGCAAGAAGGAACTTCGCCTGGCTCTTGCTCTCGCCCGACGTCAGGGTCGAGTCGGCAAAGATCACCCACGGTAGGACCTTCTGGTTGGCCGCGATCGCCGCCAGGTAGTCCTCGGTGGTCTTGCTCTGCTGCGCCTTGTTCAGCGTTTCCTGCCCAACCCTGAACAGTCGGTTGCCGATGATGAGCGCGTTGGTCCCCACAGCCTGTGGGTCTTCGCCCGCTGTCTTGGCGTCACGCAACGCGATGAGCGTGCTGTCGGGCTGCTTCATCTCGTCATACGCCTTGACGAGCTTCATGCGGATCTTCGGCTCCTTCGGGTTGATCGCCAGGATCTTCCGGAAGGTCGCGATGGCCTGCTGTTGTTGTCCGACGTTCATCTGTTCCTGGCCCAGGATGCCGAGCAGCGTGGTGTTCGACGGGAACTTCGCAACACCGCGCGCGGCTGCCTCAGCTGCCTTCGCGAAGGCGCTGTCGCTCTCGTACGCCGCCGCCATCTTCACGAAGAACGTCGTGTCCGCCAGTGACGAGTCGATCTTCACCATCTCCTCGCCCAGCTCCGTGCCGCTCTTGACGTCACCGGACGCCAGGTAGATGAGGAAGCCGAGCCTCATCAGGCGCACGTCGCCCGGGTTTTCCTTGATGGCCTGCGCAATGATCGGCTTGGCCATCGCCGACTTGCCGCTCGCTGCCAGGGCGTTGACAACATCGTCGACGAGACGCGTGTTCGACGGGTCGGTCGCGAGCAGCTGGACGAGGAGCTCGGTGGACTTGTCCTCGTCGCCCTTGTCCTTGTAGGCCTGCGCCGCGTTGGTCAACGCCATCTTGCTCTTGGGATCGTACTTCAGCACCTCGAGCGCAGCCGCCAGCACCGAGTCGGGGGGCTGCTTGAAGCCGACGCGCACCTGCAGTTCGCAGAGGCGAACCAGCGTGGCCTCCGGATAGGCAGCCGCGCCAGCACGCGCGGCCACGATGGCCTCCGCCACCTTGCCGTCGCGACCCAGCGAGTTGCACTTCTTCTCGAACTCGATCTGCTTGCGCGCATCCTGGACGCTCTTGGACATCAGCGCAGCCGCGCGGGCGATCTTGTCACCCTCGACGGACGGCAGCGGCTGCCTCAGCGCCGGATCACGCGTCAGCAGGAGGCTGGCGGTGAACTTGAACCCGGCGGGGGTCTTCTCGACCGTCCCTTCCAGGTACTCATCCGTGCGGAGGAGCTTCGCCAGGCTGTTCAGGTCGCCCGACGTGAGGGCTTCGTCGTACGGATAGCCGGACTGTTCGACGACGGTCTTGTAGTCGGCGGATGAGATCACCGTGAGTTGCCGAAACGGGATGTCCGCATTGAGCCGACTGCGCATCTCCTCCGACGCCTGAGCCGACAGTTTCTTGTCGCTGCTCCGGAACGTGCCGACGACCAACCGCGGGGCGTTTGGGTTTGGCGTGCGGGGGGCCTGCGCGCGAGAGGCCACCGGAGTGGCACTAATGAGCAGAACGGTCACCGCGACAATTGAGCGGACGAACCCAAGCCGTGCCTTCACAGTCATCTCCTTCGAACGTTTATCCCTGCTACCCGGAACGGACCCAATGCGATCCACACTGCACTCGAAGCAACGCGTGCTTTACCGATGAATGGGCGAAGAGGGACTCGAACCCCCGACACCCTGCGTGTAAGGCAGGTGCTCTAACCAACTGAGCTATTCGCCCGGAACACCCACCAACAACGGAACCGTTACCGCGCCAGGATCGCCCGCGGCACCAGTATGCAATACCCCAGCATGAGCAAAATGGGAGCAACCGTCTCTCCGCCGCGCACCAGATCGGCGTAGCCAAGTGCCAGTGTCAGCAGCGCCGCACCCCACCACAGCACCGGCCCCGAAATGCGCTTCCCTCGAACAGTAGTCATAAGCGCTTGAGACTAGAACAGTTGGAGGGTCGTGTCAAGGCAAAAAGGTGGGCTGTGCACCCACCTTTCATCGAATCCTAATGCTCGTCCCCGGTTCCACCCTCGCCGAGGAGCGCGGAGAGCGCACTGACGCGCTCCCGCTCCGCCTGCGCCGCGTCAGCCAGGCGCATGGCGTCCAACCTCCGACGGATCCGTCGCCGCCGCACCAGCCAGAGCGGTCCCACCATCACACCCAGCAGGATCGCCGCCGCGCTCACGTCGGTCACCAGGGCCAGCCCGCCGTACCGTTGACGGGTTGCCTGCTGCCAGCGCAGTTCGAACCCGGCCAGCGTCACGCCATACGCCTGCCGGACGGCCCGCTCCAGCGAACCCTCCTGCCGCCAGTAGGTGAAGAGCAGGCTCAGCCCGCGCGCGCGGTCGAGCGCGGCCATCTCGGCCACCGCCCGGTACGAAAAGGCGTAGGCGGCCTGGGCCGCGGTGGTGCCGCCGGAAAAGGCGGAGTCGAGCCCGGACAGCGTCGGGAGGCGGCCGAAGGCGATGGCCAGCGCGAAGTTCGTCGCCAGCACATCGTCCCGCCCCCATTCTCCGGCCGCGTACGACGCGTAGCCCTCGTCGAACCAGCGGGGAGGAAGGTCGCCCATCGCCTCATGAAGCGCGAGGTGCGCCAGTTCATGCCGAAGCACCACGAGCGGATCTCCCGCGCGACCACCGCCCCGGTGCCCGTGCAGCACGATGCGTCGCTCCACCGGGAACGCGAACGCCGCTCCCCACTCGGGGGCGCCGTTTCCCGCCCAGCGGCGAAAGGACGCATCGTTCGGCGCCACCCACACCTGCACCCGGACCTGCGGACGGGGCAGCCCGGGAAACGAGTCGCGCGCAACCGCCGATTCGGCCAGCGAGGCGGCCAGGCGGGCGTCGGTGGAGGCGAAGAGCATGGTAAACCGCCCCCGCTCGACGCGTTGCAGGCCCTCGGTGGCTCCCTGCACCTGCCGGCCCCACGCCGGCATTGCCCACAGGGTAACGACAAGCCCGAGGCGGCCGATCGAGCCGCGCCACACCGTCCGGCGCAATCGACTCAGGCGGGGCGTGGCGGCTCCCCTCCCGCCTCCACCGTTTGCAGCACTTCGGCGCACCGCTTGCCCCACGGATTGAATTTGTTGGCCGCGTGCCCGGTGCTCCACACGCGCTTGGCTTCGTCGAACTCGCCATTGAACCAGTGGGCCCGCCCGAGTTCGTAGTACGCCTCGATGAGGTTCGGCCCCAGCACCAGCGTCTTCTGGAAGAACGTCTGCGCATCCTCGTACATCTCGCGCTCGAGATACACGAGACCGAGATAGAAATGCGCGTAGAGCGTCGCCTTCTTGTCGTTGTCGATGCGAATGGCCTTGGCCAGGTGCTCGATCGCCTCGCCGAAGATCCGCTTCTTGAGGCAGATGTATCCCACGTTGATGCGCGCCAGCGCGTTCGCCGGCTGGCGCATGAGCACCTTCTGGAAGTTCATCAGCGCTTCATCGTACTTCTCCTGGAGCATCTGCGCCCATCCGAGCAGCGCCTCGCTCTGCGGGTCGTTGGGCGACAGCTCGAGCGCGCGGTTCAGCGACGCCTCCGCGCCCTCGTAGTCACCCAGCGACAGGCGGCTCCACCCCTTCTCGATAAAGGTGGACGCGCCGATATGGTCGGCGTGCACCACGGGCCGCTCGGCGCTGAACTCGGGCACGTTGGAGGCGGCCTCGGCCTGCATGGCCTTGAACTTGTCCACCAACCGCTTCACGCCCTCCTTCAGCGACGTCAGGTCGGCGACCGTCGCCGACAGATCGGCGATGGTCTGCTCGAGCGTGCGGAAGAGACCGATGATCTCCTTCTTGACTTCTTCCCTCTCCTCCGCACGCGTCCCCGCGCCCGCATCGAGCTTGTGCTCGATCGCCTGGAAGCGGTCGCGAAATCCCCCCACGTCGGGCGCGGTCACGGGGCCGCCCCGGCGCCGACGGCGCTGTCGAACTGCAGGCGTTCCTGCGACGTGAGCAAGTGGGCGACGTCGAGTGCCACGAGCACACCGTCGGGGCGGCGGACCAGCCCCTTGAGGTACTCGCGCGCGAGGCCCCGAAAGATCGCGGGCGGCGGCTCGAGCTGCGCCACGTCGATCGTGGCCACCTCCTGCACCGAGTCGACCGTGATGGCAATCCAGCCGTCGCCCACGACGCAAACGACCAGCCGCGCTCCATCAGGGCGCTCGCCAGTCACGCCGAAACGGGCGCGCAGGTCGATCACCGGGATCACGCGCTCCCGGTAGTCGATGACGCCCTCTATCCACGCCGGGAGGTCGGGCACCGGCCGCGGAGTGGCGTGCCGCAGCACCCGCTCGACCGAGAAGATGTCCGCCGCGAACTGGTCGTCGCCGATGCGGAAGGTCACCAGCTGAAGTTTCCCTGTGCTCATTCCCCTCTCCGTGTGCCATGCAGCACCAGCCGTGTCACCAGCACGTCCACGCGCACCACGCTCAACAGGCCATCCTCGTCGCGCACGACCCCCGACAACAGTCCCTCACCATCGCTCCCCGCGGGCGCTGCGCGCAACGCGTCCTCGGGAATCTGCACGATGTCCACTGCGTCATCCACGAGCAGCGCCACGCCGCGGCCCGCGTCTCGAAAAACCAACGCCGTCCCCTCGGCCTGGAGGCGCCGGACGCCGAACGCGCTGCCGGCGTCCCACAGCGGCACGGTCTGCCCCCGATGCCGCAGCGTGCCGAGCATCCCGCTTGGTCGGTGCGGCATGTCGTGCACCATCGGAGCGTCCACGGCCTCGAGGACGCACGCCAGCGCGAAGGCAAAGCGCTCGTCGCCGACCCGCGCCAGCAGGTGCGCGCTCACGTCGACACCCCCCGGAGCGCCAGTTGCGCCTGCACCGCCGCCGCCACGTCGGCCAGCGCCACCTCGGCCTCGACTTCGCCACACGCGACCTTGGCCTCGCGGGGCATGCCGTAGATGGTGGAGCTGCCTTCATCCTGCACGACGGCGCGCCCGCCCGCGGCGCGGATGGCGGCAAGCCCGGCCGCGCCGTCGCGCCCCATGCCGGTCAGCACGACACCGATCGCGCGCGCGCCAAAGACCTCGGCGACGCTCAGGAACAGCGGATCGGCAGCCGGGCGCACACCGTGCACGACGGCCCCATCGTCCAGCGCGAACACCGCGGCGGCGGCCGCCGCCACGACGCGCACGTGCCTGCCTCCGGGTGCCAGGTAGATGTGGTTTGCGCGCAGCGGTTCACCGTCCGTCGCCTCGCTGACGGGCAGCGCACACAGGTCATCGAGGCGGCGGGCAAGCCCTTCGGTGAAGCCGGTCGGCATGTGCTGCACGACGATCACGGCTGCATCGAGGTCGGCCGGAAGCGCCGGGAGCACCTCGGCCAGCGCGCGCGGGCCACCGGTACTGGCGGCAACGGCCACGACGGCCCGCGCCCCCTCGGTCGCCGGACCGGCGCGACGCGACGCACGGCGCGGACGGGCGAGCACCGGCGCGGCCCCCAGGTTCACCGCCGCCGCCGCGCGCAATGCGTCGCGCAGCCGCTCCTTCACCCGGGCGAGGTCCACGCGCGAGTCGTGCGGCTTGCGCACGAAGTCCACGGCGCCGAGCTCGAGGGCGCGAATGGTCAGGTCGACGTCGCCGCGTGAGTCGATCGCGCTGAGCATCACCACGGGCCGCGGCACCTCGCTCATGATGTAGCCCAGCGCGGCGATGCCATCGAGCACCGGCATCTCGATGTCGAGCGTCACGAGGTCGGGGTCGAGCGCGTGGATCTTCTCCAGCGCGTCGTGCCCGTCGCGCGCCGTGCCGATCACCGTGAACTCCGGGAACGACGACACGAGGTCGCTGATGATCGTGCGCATGAACGCGCTGTCGTCCACCACCAGCACCGACCAGCGCCTAGAGGACACGGTCACCGTCCCGCACCGAACGCACCTGCACGCGTCCCGACGCCACGTCGAAGTAGACCGAGCGTCCCACGTCACCGCCGACCAGCTCACCGACCACCCGCACCCTGGCTAACGCCAGCGCCTCACGGGACGCCGCGACGTTTCGCTCGCCCATCGAGCCCAGCCCCGTCCCCGCGAGCAGCGGGCCGAACAGGCTGGCGCCCCCCACGAGCCGCGCGGTGATGGCGCCGCGGGCGCCCAGTGCGCGCATCTCCTCCAGCAGCCGGGGCACCGCGGACGACGGGCACTTGCCCGGACGCTCGCTGTCCGCCGCCCGGGCGGGCGACGGCAGCAACACGTGGGCCAGGCCACCGACGCGCGCCGTGGCGTCGTGCAACACGATGGCCACGCAGCTCCCCAGCCCGATCGTCACGATCGTTGCCGGCGCGCCCGCCACCACCCACTCGGCGATCTTCACCCTGTGCTCCGTCACGGGCGGCGGAAGATCCGGTGCCGGTGATCCACGGCCTCGAACAGTTTTCTCGCCGCGCCGAGCAGCGTCTCCACCTGGCCGAGCACGAGGAAGCCGCCCGGCTGGAGCGCGTCGA
>JBBTFF010000052.1:0-8884 GCA_038041995.1 Gemmatimonadota bacterium
GCAGTCGCTGACGATCGTAAGCCGCGCCCTCGTGGCCGACCGTGCCATGCAGTCGATGGCCGACGTCGTTCGCCTTCTCCCCGGCGTCTCGATGGGCCAGGGCGAAGGGCATCGTGACGCGCCGACGATGCGCGGCATCAGTTCCACTGCCGACCTGTACGTGGACGGCGTGCGCGACGACGCGCAGTACTTTCGCGACCTCTACAACGTGGAGCGCGTCGAGGCGCTGAAGGGGCCGAACGCGATGACGTTCGGGCGCGGTGGAGGCGGAGGCGTCATCAACCGCGTGAGCAAGGAAGCCTCCTGGCATCCCACGCAGGCGCTGACGTACGAGGGCGGCTCGTTTGCTCACCGGCGCGGCACGCTGGACATCGGTGGTGCGCGAGGCCCCGTGGCGATGCGAATCAACGGCGTACGCGAGCGGTCCGACCGCTTTCGGCGGTTCATTTCACTCGATCGCGAGGGGGTGAACCCCACGCTGTCGCTGCTCGCGGGGCAGACGATGTTACACGCGGGCTACGAAGCCTTCACCGACCGCCGCACGCTCGACCGCGGCCAGCCGTCATTCGCGGGAGCCCCGGCGCCGCTGGACCCCCGCACTTTCTTTGGCGACCCGTCGGTGAACCGCTCGCGCGCCACCGTGGGCGCCTGGAGCGCCACGCTCGAGCGCGGGACGGTGGAGCGCGTGCTGCTGCGCAACACGACTCGCCGCGTGGCGTACGACAAGTTCTACCAGAACACGGTGCCCGGCGCGGTGAACGCGGCGATGACCACGGTGGCGCTGAGCGCGTATCGCAGCGCCACCGATCGCGTGAACCTGTTCAACCAGACGGATATCACCGCGACGCGCCGCGCCGGACGGGTGACGCACACCGTGCTGATGGGGGCGGAGTACGGGGTGCAGGGCACCGACAACTATCGGGAAACCGGCTATTTCAATGGCACGGCGACATCGATGTCGATTCCCTTCGACGCGCCGACGGTCAGCGCGCCGGTGAGCTTCCGGCAGAGCGCCACCGATGCCGACAATCGTGCGGAGGCCGACGTGGCGGCGGCGTACGCCCAGCACCAGGCCGCATTCGGCGCGCACTGGCAGACGATCGTCGGCGTGAGATGGGATCGCTTCGCGATGCGCGTCACCGACCGCCGCACGCGGGCGGAACTGCACCGCACCGACGCGAACGTCTCGCCGCGGGCGGGGCTGGTGTTCAAACCGGTGCCGGCCGTGTCGCTGTACTCGTCGTACGGCACGTCGTACCTGCCGAGCGCCGGCGACCAGTTCTCGTCGCTGACGGCAACTACGGCGACGCTGGCGCCGGAGCGCTTCGTGAATCGCGAGATCGGCGCCAAGTGGGAGGTCCGGCCGGCATTGCTCGCGGACGCGGCCTTCTACCAGCTCGACCGCACCAACACGTCGGCGCCCGACCCGGTAAGTCCCGGGAAGCTGGTGCAGACGGGACGGCAGCGATCGGCCGGCATCGAGTTGCAGGTGAGCGGCTTCGTCACCGACGCCTGGCAGGTGATGGCAGGCTTCACCTCGCAGCAGGCGACCATCCGAAGCCGCACCTCGGCGGCGAAGCTCGGTGCCACCGTGCCGCTCGTGCCGCATGCCACGCTGTCGGCGTGGAACCGCGTGCAAGTGGCGCGCTCACTCGGCGTCGGCCTGGGCGTCGTGCAGCAGGGGCGGAGTTATGCAGCCATCAACAACACGGTCACGCTGCCGGCGTTCACGCGGTTCGATGGCGCGCTCTACGTGGGCATGGGCCGATTCGGCCATGCGCAAGTGAACGTGGAGAACGTGCTGAACCGCCGCTACACGGCGACGTCGCACGGCAACGACAACATCCTTCCCGGCGCGCCGCGCACGGTGTTGATCTCGGTGACGGCGACGCCGTAGCGATCGATCCGGCACGGATGCAAACGGGGCGCCGTCCGCATCGCGCGGACGGTGCCCCGTTGACCAACCGGCGCGTCGGCGCCGGTGCGGTTACTTCACCTGGAAGGTGAGCGTGGCCCACTTGGACTCGTAGTTCACCGAGTCCTTCTTGACCGCCGCCATGCTGATGAACTTCACGTACCACGTGCCGGCCTGGGACAGCGAAACCGTCGCCACGCCCTCGGCGTTCGAGCGCGTGCTCTTCTGCTCGATGCCCGCTTCGGTCGCCGTCAAGCCACCGAACTCCACGAGCTGGTTGGCGACGGGCTTGCCGTCCACCAGCGTGCGGACGCGCAGGGTGGCGCCGGACGACAGCGCATAGGGATTCTCGAGCGGAACGATCTCGGCGGGGTACCCCATGACGGTGCCGAAGTGGTTGCTGCGCGCGTCGCCGACCTGGATGAGCGTCTTGATGTGCTTGGAGTAGCGCTCCTTGACCGCCTTCTTCAGCTCGCCATCGCGCTTGCGTGCCGCGAGGACGTCGGGAATGCCGTCGCTCTCGAGGTACAGGTTGAAGTCGTCTCCCTCCATGGCGAGGACGTTCGGACGCGTCGAGACGCCCACTACGTACGTCCCGGCACCGCGCGTATGGATGTGGAACGTGCTGGTGTCGCCCTTCACGCCCCACTCCGTGGTGTCGATCGCCGAGCGGCGCGTCGGCGAGACCACGCTCACGTCGGCAAGCCGGTTGCGGGCGATCGAGTTCTCGCTCTTGGTGAAGGTGCCGTTGAGCAGGCGAATGCGCACTTCGGCGTTCTCCGGCGCGAAGTAGCGTGTGGGCTTGAGGAACATGTCGTGCGCGGCGGCGATGGCCGCCGTAGTCAGGAGCAATCCGACGGTGATGGCGGCGACGCGCCGGGCGCGACGTCCGGCCCCTTCTCGTGCTGCGTGCATGGGCGATCTCACTGAGGGTGGGTGGAGGAAATGTGCCCCGGACGGGTCGAGTGTCCGGGCTGATGCCGTCCGCGGATACGGACGAAGATGTGCAAACTCAACGTGGCGCCGCCACCGGCTCGGCGGTCTCTTCTTCCTTTGCCGCCGCCTCGTCGGCCGCCGCGTCCGCCACGGCCTCTCGAGCGAGGCGCAGCTTGATCTCGCCCATCCGGGTGAGGCCGAGTGCGCGACCCGCCCCGGTGGGGTCGATGCCATACTCGGCCGGGAGCACGACCGTCGCGAGAATGAGGATGGCCCCCGCCACCGCGATGACCGAGGAACGGAGGAGCTGGCGGCTCGTCGGATGTGGTGCCGGGTTGGCGCCGGGATGTGCGTCAGTCATGGTGATGGTGTTCAGGAGAGGGAGAGAAGAAAGAAGCCGGCGAGCTGGTAGCCCATGAGCACGAACCCTGCTGTCATCAGCACCACATTGGCGGCGTACGCGTGACGGTGGAAGCTGTGCGTCCGCCGCCAGTACCCCATGGCGATCAGGATGGCGGCGAGCGCGGTCAGCTGGCCGATCTCGACGCCCACGTTGAAGGCCACGAGGTTGGCGACGAGCCCGTCGGGGGAGATCTGAAAGTCGAGGATCTTGGTGGCGAGTCCCAGGCCGTGCGCGAAACCGAACCCGAGCGTCGCCGCGCGCGCATCGGGGGCGACGCCAAACCAGCGCGAAAAGGCGCCGAGATTGTCGAGCGCTTTGTAGACCACCGAGAGCCCGATGATCGCGTCAATCATGTACGGATTGACGTGCACGCCAAGCAGTACGCCGGCGAGGAGCGTGGTGGAGTGCCCCACGGCAAAGAGCGTGACGTACAGTCCCACGTCGCGCAGGCGGTACAGGAAAAAGATCACTCCGAAGAGGAACAGGAGGTGATCGTATCCGGTGACCATGTGCTTGGCGCCCAGGTACGCGAAGGGCACGAGGAGCACGCCGGAGCTCTCGAGGATGAAGCCCTTGTCGCCGGCGGCGACGCCGTGGGCCAGGGCTGTGGCGGGCCAGCCGGCGAAGACCAGCGCTGCCATCAGCAGCGGCCAGATGCGCCGGGGGCGTGCGGGGTGGACGCGAGGAGGGCGATTCAGTGTCATGACTGGGAGGAGAGATGTGCGTACGCCGCCGCATGGGCATCGTCGGGAACGGCGCGCTCGCCAAACACAACATACAATGCGGGCAGGACCACCATATTGAGCGCGGTGGCCGAGATCAGGCCCCCGAGGATCACGATCGCCATGGGCGTCTGGAGCTCGTTGCCCGGTTCGCCGCCGCCTACGGCCAACGGGATCAGCGCGAGCCCTGCCGTGAGTGCCGTCATCAGGATCGGTGACAGCCGTTCGAGCGAACCGCGGACCACGGCATCGCGGAATGTCGCCCCCTCGGCCAGGAGCTGGCGGTAGTGCGCCACCAGCAGGATGCCGTTGCGCGTGGCGATGCCGAACAGCGTGACGAAGCCCACCAGCGACGCAATGCTGACCACGCGCCCGGTGAGGAGCACCGCCGCCACGCCGCCGATGAGCGCCAGCGGCAGGTTGGCCATCACCAGCCCGGCCGTGCGCGCCGAGCGGAACTCGGCGAAGAGGACCACGAAGATCGCGGCGATGGCGAGGAGCGAGAGTGCGCCAAGCGTGCGCGTCGACTCCTCCTGCGCCTCGAACTGGCCTCCGTACTCCAGGTGGTACCCCGCCGGCAGCCGAACCTGCTGCGCCACCGCGTGACGGATGGCGGCCACGGTGCTCCCGAGGTCACGCCCGGCCACGTTGGCCTGCACCACGATTTTTCGCTGCACGTTCTCGCGGCTGATGGTGTTGGGCCCGCGATCCACGGTAATGCGTGCCAGTTGGCCGAGGGCCACGCGCTGGCCGGTGGGCGTGTCGAACATCACGCGCGCAATCGACGTGGCGTCGCGGCGCGCCGCGTCGGGAAAGCGGACGACGAGGTCGAAGCTCCGCCCGTCCTCGAGCACGGTCGAGACTTCCTCGCCGTTGAAGGCGACGTCGATCGCCTCGGCGAGCTGGCCCACCGTCATGCCGTAGCGCGCCAGCGCGCTCCGGTCCACCCGGATGCGCAGTTGCGGCACGTCCACCTGCTGCTCCAGTTGCAGGTCGACGACGCCCGGGACGTCCTTCATGGCGGCGCGCACCTTCGCCCCGACCTGCCGCAGTTCGTAGAGGTCGGGGCCGAAGATCTTGACCGCGATGTTGGCACGCGTGCCGGAGAGCATGTGGTCGATTCGATGCCCGATCGGCTGCCCGATGGTGACGTTGGTGCCGGGCAGCACCGAGAACTCGTCGCGCAGAGCCTCGAACAGCGCTTCCTTTTCGGTCTCGGGTCGCAGGGTAACGTCGATCTCGGCCGCGTTCACGCCCTGCGCGTGCTCGTCGAGCTCGGCGCGTCCCTGCCGCCGGTCGGTCGACGTGACCTCGGGGTGTGCAAGGAGCATCTGCTCCACGCGCTGGCCAATGGCATCGGCTTCGGTGAGCGAAGTGCCGGGGACGGTGACCACCGACACGGTGAGCGCCCCCTCGTTGAACTCGGGCAGGAACGCCGTGCCAAGGAATGGGAGGGCCGCCAAGGCCATGAGTAGCGCCCCGAGTGCCGCCCACAGCACGCGGTGCGGCCGCGCGACGACGATGTCGAGTGTGCGCGCGTAGCGGCGCTTGAGCCACCGCACCACGGCGCTGTCCTTCTCCGATTCCACGGCGCGCGACTCGGGGAGCAGGTAGCTGCACAGCACCGGGGTCACCGTCACCGCCACGAGCAGCGACGCGAGAATGGAGACCACATACGCGACGCCGAGCGGCCGCAGCAGGCGCCCCTCGACGCCGCCGAGGAAGAACAACGGGAGGAAGACCGCAATGATGATGAGCGTGGCGTTCACGATGGACGAACGAATCTCGCGCGACGCCGTGTACACCACGACGAGCGACGGCTGCCGCTCGGCCACCGGACGGTGCCGGTTCTCCCGCAGGCGCCGGAAGACGTTCTCGACGTCGATGATCGCGTCGTCGACCAGCGCGCCGATGGCGATGGCCATGCCGCCCAGCGACATCGTGTTGATGGTGATTCCCAGCAGGCGCATGGCGAAGATGGCCACCGCCAGCGAGAGCGGTATGGCCACGATGGAAATGCCGGTGGCGCGCCAGTTCCAGAGAAACAGGAAGAGGATGATCACCACGAACACGGCGCCGTCGCGCAGTGCCGCGAGCACGTTGCGCACCGCCACGGTGATGAAGTCGGCCTGACGGAACAGCTGGGTGTGAATCGTCATGCCCGCGAGGAGCGTGCGCTGCATGTCCGCGAGTTCACCCTCGATGCGCCGTGTGAGCTCGAGGGTGTTGGCCCCGGGCTGCTTCTGCACGGCGAGCACCACGGCGGGAGCGGCGTTCACCGACCCCTCGCCGAAGCGCGGCGCTGCGCCGATGCGCACGTCGGCCACCTGGCTGAGCACGACCGGCACGCCGCCGCGCACCGCCACGACACTTGCCCCGATGTCCTCGACGCTCTGCACGCGGCCGAGGCCGCGAATGACGTACTCCTGCCCGCGATCCATGTACACGCCGCCGGAGGCGTTGGCGTTGGAGCCTTCAGCGGCGCGGAGCACGTCGGCGAGCGTCACCCGCGCGGTCAGCATGCGCGCCGGGTCGGCTAGCACCTGGTACTGCCGCACTTCGCCGCCGATCGGGATGACCTGCGCCACACCGGGCACCGCGAGCAGGCGCCGGCGAATGGTCCAGTCCGCCGTGGTGCGCAGCGCCTGCGGTGACGCAGTGCCCGAAAGCCCGATCATCATGATCTCGCCCATCACGCTCGACACGGGGGCGAGCAGGGGAGCGTTGACTCCCGCGGGGAGCGCGCTCGCGACACTCTGCAGCTTCTCGGCGACGATCTGGCGGGCGCGGAAAATGTCGACGCCCCACTCGAATTCCACCCAGACCACCGAGATGCCCTGCGCCGTCGACGAGCGGACCCGCCGCACGCCGGTGGCGCCGTTCACGGCGGTTTCGATGGGAAAGCTGACGAGCACCTCGACCTCCTCGGGCGCCATGCCATGTGCCTCGGTGAGCACGGTCACCGTCGGCGCCGTCAGGTCAGGGAAGACGTCCACCGGCATGCGCGCGGCCGTCCAGGCGCCCGTCGCCAGCAGGAGGGCGGCGGCGGCGAGCACCACCACCCGGTTGCGGAGCGACCACGCGATCAATGCGTTGAGCATGAGTTGGTCCTAGTGTTCGTGGCCGTGCGCTGGCACGGCGCTGGAGAGCGACGCGAGGCGCACCTGGTACGCCGCTCCCGTCACCACGCGCTCGCCCGCCGCGATTCCCTCGAGGACGAGCACCCGTGCGCCGTCGCGCGCGCCGAGCTTCAGTTCGCGTCGTTCGAATCGCTCGCCGCCCGCCTGCACGTAGGCAATGGCGCGCCCGTCGTCGTCGAGCACGGCCGACTCGGGGATCACGACGCCGCGTTCGCGCCGACCGGTGCGCAACAGCACCACGGCGTTGGACCCAATGGTGAGCAACCCATCGGCGTTGGCGATCTCGTAGATGACGGGCAGCGTGCGCGTATCGGCGTCTATCACTCGTCCCACCGACACCAGGCGGGTGGTGCTGACGCGGCGGTCGCTGCCCTCGAGCACGAAGCTGGCGTTGGCTGCGGCATCGACCATCGATGCGGCGGCCGCCGGTACGTGCGTGGTGAGCCAGGCCACCGACGGATCGACCACTGTAAAGAGCGGCGCGCCCGCCTCGACCCGGGCTCCAGGTACGAGAGTGCGTCGCACGACGATGCCGGCGAAGGGCGCGCGGATTTCGATCCGCCCACCGGCGCCAGCACCGCCGACGCCAGCCATGGCCTCTCGCGCTGCTTCGAGCCGGATCTCGGCTTCGCGCAGTCGACGCGCGGGCGCAGCCTCGGCGCGCACCAGACGCGTCGCACGGGAGAACTCGTCCTCGGTCTCGCGGAGGCGGGCGCGAGCGTCGGCGTAGGCGCTGCCGCCGTCGCCGAGGGATGGCGCGAGGGTGGCGAGCAGCTGGCCGCGCGTGACGCGGGCACCCGGTGCCGGGGTGCGGTCGAGTCCACCAATGTCCACGAGGCCGCTCACCGGCGCAGTGATCTCGGCGTAGCGGCCCGCGGGGGCGTCGATGGTACCAGGGGCGCTGACGGTTCCCGCCACCACGCCCATTGCTGCGGCGGCCGTGCGGAATCCGGGTGTCTTCCATTGCTGTTCCTTCAGGAAGCGAATTCCACCGGCGTCACCCTCACCTTCGTCACGGGGCGCGTCGTCGGTCGAGGCGTAGACGCGCAAGCCGGGCACTCGGATCGTGTCGCGCAGCTGCGGACTGTCTACGATGAGCGTGAGGTCGTAGTCGCCCGCGGCGGTGAACGCGGGCGCCGGGCCGTAGATGCCGGGCGCGCGCGGTGCGTCCTGCGTCACCACCAGCGCCGCGCCCCCGGAGCGCGGCACGAAGCGCAGCGTGATGCGACCCGAACGCAGTGGCGAGAAGTCGGCCAGCGCGGTGAGGTGCACCGCGAACTTGTCGGGCGCACCGACGATGAGCGCCGGATGCTCCATGAAGAGTTCGGTGCGCGCGGTCCAGAGCGTGACGGCTCCGCCGACGGGGCCGGCGGCGCGCGCCGCGGCATCACCGCCGGTGGCGCCTGTGCAGGCCAGCGAGAGGGACAGGGCTACGAGGCCGGCGAGGCGAGCGCAGCGGACGACGAGGCGGTCAGCAGCGCGATCAGAGATGCGCGAGGAAATCATGGTCAATTCCTTGGCGTGGCGACGATCGGTGCGCCGACGGCGCGTTCGAGAGCGGCGCGGCGAATGAGCACTTCGGCTCCGAGCGAGGCGAAGCTCGCTTCGGTCTCGCGGTACGCACGCACCGCGTCCAGCCATTCCACGAGGGTGATCTCGCCCTCGGTGTAGGCCACCTGGGCGGCGGTCAGTGCCGTGCGCGTCTCGGCGCCGAGTTCGCAGGCGAGTCGCGCCTGTTGTGCCTGGGCGACGCGGTACGCGTCGAGCG
>JBBTFF010000053.1:0-9946 GCA_038041995.1 Gemmatimonadota bacterium
CGAGCACCACGATGCTCATCGTGCCGCCGCGCACCCAGCGCGTGGCGGCAATGCGCGCGCCGTCGTGCGACCAGCGCGGCGCGCTCCAGTTGGTGTCGATGCTCGCCGAGGTGATCGGTGTAACGGCGCCGTCGGCGCCGACCCGAACCAGCCGCGTGGTGCCGGCCACGTTCTGCACCGCCAGCACCGCACCGTCGCGCGCGCGCGCGTCGGCGGCGAACAGCCGTGCGCCGCGCGTGAAGGGGTGTTCCCGGCCGTTGGTCTCGCGCATCCAGAGGTCGGTTCTCAGGCGCCACGGATCCGTCCACTCCGACTGCGCAAAGACGATGCGGCCGTCGCCGAGCGCGACGTTGGGCTCCAGAGAATTGCGGCGTGCGATCCGCCGCGCCGGGCCCTGCAGCGAGGCGCTCAGTTCGTACAACCCGGCGACGTCGCGCCCATCGGACGCCACGTACAGCACTCGGCCGTCGGGCGTCAGGCGCGGAGCGCGCTTGTACCAGCTGGCGCTGGTCAGCGCCCGTCCCGCAAACGCGGGCTGTGCCCGCGCCGCCGCCAGCAGCGAGTCGCGCCACGCCGCGTACTGCGCCGAAAAGGTCACGCCGAACGCACGGCGGGCGTCGCCGTCGAACGCGAAGGGATTGAGGCGCGCGCTCGACTTCTCGATGAACGTCGTCATGCTTCCGGCCCGGCCGCGGCTGACCATCTCGCGCATGAAGAGCGAACCGAAGACGTACGGCGTGGCGCCACCTGGAAAGGCGAGCGTGGCCACCGACCACTGGCCGATGTGTGGAAACGGGCCGTCGATGGCCAGCGCGTTGGCGTACTGGACGTGGGCGAGCCCCTCGAGGCGTCCGCCGTCGCCGAGCGTCGACTCGTAGTAGACGGCGAGTCCTTCGAGCATCCACGACGGCGCCCACGCGTTGGGAAACAGCAGCGGCTGGCGGCCAAACAGCGCCTGCGCCGCGCGCCACCAGCCGCGCGTGCGGTCGAGGTGAAACACGTGCACCAGCTCGTGCTGGATGACGAGGTCCAGCCAGTCATCGCGAAAGCGCAGCGTGCGGTCGTCCACCGGCGGTCGGGCGAAGACGACCATCCGCGGCGACGGCGACACGTAGGCGTAGCCGTTGGAAAAATCCGCGTGGTCGGTCACCACGAGGTCAATGCGCCCCTTGGGCGCCCTGATGAGCGGCATCAGCTGCGCGTACGCGCGCTCAGCGCTCCCGCCGGCGCGCCGGGCCACCGGCTCGAGGTCGGCAGCGAAGTGCACGAAGAAGTGCGGCGTAGTGATGGTCCGCCACTTCTCGTCGGGGGCCTGGGCATTCGCCGCAATCGCCGAGAAAGCGACCAAAAAGGACGAACGACGCCACAGATGAACACGGAAGAACACCGATGAAGCTCGAGTTGGTGAGGATGCGCGTGTCATTGCCGGTTGAAATCCCAGGAATGGGTTTGCCCTTGTATCAACGGGCCAGAGATCAGCCACCGCCGTTTCCGTGTTCGTCTGTGTTCGTCTGTGGCCAACGTCGTTCGGTGCCGCAGTATTTCCGTGGCGCTATCGCCATTCAGGGCCGGGCCGGCGGCGCACCGCGGCAGGCGGCTAGGCCGAGGACCGCGGACAGGGTGACGCGGGAGAGTCGAAGGGAGGGCATCGTCGCCCGCAAAGGTAATAGCTGAGCCACCTTATGGGCGTGCCGGGCCGCCCCCCCGGGGGAGGCTCGCGCCTAGCCACCACCCCTTCATAATCCTATTATTCGCGAGCTTCACTGACTGGTTCGATTTCACGAGGAGCGGGCGTGAACCGTTGCGGCTTCTGTGGACGGGAAAATGAGGGCGATTCGCGCTTCTGCATTGATTGCGGAAAGCCGGTCGTCAGCGGTGGCGCGCGCGTCATCGAGGTGGCCTCGATATTGAGTCCGGGTGGCCCGCGGCTCTCGACGCCGGCCGCCCGCGGCGTTCCGGCCACCCGCGTGTCGGCAACGGCCGGCCCGCCGGCGCGAGGCATCGGCTGCCCGCTGTGCGGCGCCGCGGTGCACAGCGGCTTGCCGTTCTGCCCGCAGTGCGGCGGGCGGATGAACAATGAAGTGCAGCCCGATCCCGCCACGCACCTTACCTGCGACTCGTGCGGCAAGCCCGTGCGGGCCGACGACCAGTTCTGCGCGCGGTGCGGCGCCAAGCGCGCGGGCGCGGCTCCGCCGCCCGTCGTCGGCGGCACGCAGGTCTTCTCGGCGCGCGGCGCCCAGCAGGGCCCCAAGCTCGCGCTCCTCGACGACAGCGGACAGGCCACCCAGAACTTCTCGCTCGGTGCGGGCGAAGGCATCGTGGGCCGCAACGACGGCGAGGTGCGCTTTCCCGACGACGTCTTCATGAGCCCGGTGCACGCGCAGTTTGCCACGCGCGACGGACTGCTGTTCGTGCGCGACCTCGGGTCGCGCAATGGCACGTGGGTCTTTCTCGAGGCGCCGCAGAAGCTCGGCGATGGCGACATGATCCTGGTGGGATCGCAGATCCTGCGCTTCAAGCGGCTCGGCTACCCTGGGCCCAACCCGGCCGAGGCCGACGCCACGCGCCGACTCGGGTCGCTGCTTCCGCACACCGACGTCGCCGTGCTGCAGCAGCTGCGCGCCGACGCCTCGGTGCGTGACTCGATGCACCTGAGCCCCGGACGCAGCGTCTTCCTCGGGCGCGACAAGGGCGACTGGGTGTTCTCGTACGATCAGACGATGAGCGGCACGCACGCCGAGATTCGCAGCGAAGACATGGACTTCGTGCTCCTCGACGCCGGCAGCCGCAACGGCGTGGCCGTGTCGGTGCGTGGCGAACGCGCCGTGAAGGTGGGCCAGCGCGTGCTGATGGGCGACCAGATACTGCGCGTGGAGAGCATTTGAGCGATCAGAAGATCTGCCCGACCTGCGGGACGGAGTATCCGCTCAGCGAGCGGTTCTGCCCGCGCGACGGCACCGCGCTGCGCGCTACCGCGGCGGGCAGCGACCTCATGGGCACCGTGGTCGCCGATCGTTACCACATCCTCAAGAAGCTCGGCGAAGGCGGCATGGGGCAGGTGTACCTGGCCGAGCACGTGAAGATGGGGCGCAAGAGCGCGCTGAAGGTGATGAACCCCGGCATGAACCAGGACGCCGACGCCATTGCGCGGTTCAATCGCGAGGCGGCCAACGCCAGCCGGCTGAACCACCCCAACATCTGCGCCATCTACGACTTCGGCGAGACGCCCGACGGGCTGATCTACCTCGCCATGGAATTCATTGAGGGGCAGTCGTTGTCGTCGCTGGTGGAGAAGTCTGGGGCGCTTCCCCCGGCGCGTGCGGCCAGCATCATCCACCAGAGCGCCGACGCGCTGCAGGTGGCCCACGACGCCGGCATCGTGCACCGCGACCTGAAGCCCGACAACATCATGATTGCCAGGAATCGTGATGGCACCGACTTGGCCAAGGTGGTGGACTTCGGCATCGCCAAGGCGCACAGCAGCGACGCGCAGAAGGTCACCAAGACGGGGTTGGTGGTCGGCACGCCCGAGTACATGAGCCCCGAGCAGCTGTCGGGCGACAAGCTCGACGGGCGCAGCGACATCTACTCGCTGGCCCTCGTGGCCTTCAACTGCCTCACCGGCACGCTGCCCTTCGCCGGGTCGTCGGCACAGGAAGCGATGATCGCGCGCCTGATCGAGCAGCCCAAGACGCTGGCCGAGATGAGGCCCGACGCGGCGTGGCCCGACGAGGTGCAGCGCGTGATGGACAAGGCGCTCGCGCGCGATGCCAACGAACGCTACCAGAGTGCCGCGCAATTCGGGCGCGAGCTGTGGGCGGCATGCGAGAGCATGCCGTCGACCGAGGCGGCCGAGGCCGGCACGCAGGTGATCAGCGCCCCCGTGGCGGGCAACGTGCCGGCCACCCGCGTGGCCGGGTCCGGTGACCGTGGCAAGACGGTCGCCGCGCCGGCCAAGGGCAGCGCACCAGCTGCAGCCGGTCCGGCCCCAGTGCCTGTCAAGAAATCGAACACGGGAATGATCGCCGCCGCTGTGATCGGGATCGCAGTTCTCGGTGGGGGTGGCTACGTTATTTTGAACCTCGGCGGCGGGGTGGCTGTCCCTGCCGCTGCGGACAGCTCGCAGGCAGCGGCGCCGGCGCCATCGGGCACGCTGCCTGGCGCGCCGGTGCAGAAGGGTGGCAATGCAGTGGATCGGTTGAAGGCACCCGTGAATCCGAAGGGTGGTGGTGGCCGTACGCAGGGGAATAACGCGCCGGCTGGGAATGCGACGCCAGCTGGTGGCGGCGCTGCGGCGCTGGTGTCCAAATGGATGCCGCGCGCCTTTGACCTCACGGCGGGCGCGGCACAGCAGGTGCTGAACGAGGTCGAACCGGTGATCGGCTCGCTCTCTGGCGAAACCCAGGGCAACGCCTATCTCGTGGTTGCCATGGCGTACTTCAAGCTCGGCAACTCCGATGATGGTTGCGCCATGGCGGAAAAGGCGAAGCCATTGGTGAAAGGATTGGCGCGCGACCAGCTCACCCCCTTCCTCGACGCGTGCAAGTGACAGCTCCCCGGCAGGCCTCGAACGGCGACATCATCGTCCACGTCTTCGGGCGGACGGACGTCGGCCGCACGCGCGAACACAACGAGGATTGCTTCGTCGTCGCCGACCTGACGACGATGAACGCCACGCTGCAGCCCGAGGTGCGCGAGCACCGCCCCGGGGCGCGCGGGTCGCTGTTCATGGTGGCCGACGGCATGGGCGGCGCGGCCGCCGGCGAAATCGCCAGCCAGATGGCCACCGAAGTGGTACTCGAGGATCTCGACGCCCGTTGGCGCCACGCCGACGCCACCGACGCCGACACGTTTGCGATGGCCCTGCGCGCCTCGGTGGAGACGGTCAACACGCGCATTCACAAGTACGCCATCGAGCATCCCGAGAATCGCGGGATGGGCACCACCACCACGGTGGCCGGCATCCTCGGCGACTCGCTCTACCTGTGCCAGGTGGGCGACAGTCGCGGCTACCTGGTGCGCGGCGGTGTGGCCACGCAGATCACCAAGGACCAGTCGCTGGTGCAACGCCTCATCGACGCGGGCGAACTCACCCCCGAGGAAGCCGAGGTCAGCGAACGGCGCAACATCATCCTGCAGGCGCTCGGCCCCGAGGCGAACGTGAAGGTCGACGTCACCGTGCAGCAGCTGCGCCGTGGCGACACGCTGGTGCTCTGCAGCGACGGCATGTCCGGGCAGATGCGCACCCCCGACATCTCGCGCATCGTCAGCGAGTCGCCCGACCTGGTGAGCGCCTGCAAGAGCCTCATTGACCTCGCCAACGAGAATGGCGGCCCCGACAACATCACGGTGATCATCGCGCGCTTCGAGGGCGACGGGTTGCAGCCACCCGGTGCGCACGACGACGTGGGGTACCGTCCGTACGTGTCGCCGTCGGATGCGCGACCCACGATGCCGGTGGATGCGGGCGATGTGCGGAAGTCCATGGCGGCGCTCGACGAGCTCGAACTCTCCAAGCTGCCCACGGCGGAAGTGGAAGCAACACGGGGACCGCACGGATACGCGTCGGGTGACTTTCCGCGCCGCGAGACAGCGCCCCTCGTGCCGGAACCGGTCGTGGTCGGGACCCAGCGCCTGAGCGTCACCCAGGTGCGCCTGATCTTCGGCAGCATCACCGTGGTCGTTGGCGCCTGGCTGGCCTGGCTGTACCTGCTGCGCGCCTGAGACCACCATGCGTATCGAGCTCCGCATCACCAGCGGCGCGCGCGCCGGCGCACGACAGATCTTCGACAAGTCGATCATCGCCATCGGGCGCCATCCGATCAACGACTTGCGCCTCGACACCGAGAAGGACCTCGACGTCTCGGGACGGCACGCCGAGATCCGCGTGGTGGGCGGCAAGGCGACCGTGCGCGACCTGGGGAGCAGCAACGGCACCAAGGTGAATGGGCAGCTCCTCGTGGGCGAACGCGCGCTGTTCGACGGTGACGTGATTGCGCTCGGCGGCGCGGTCGGCGCCTCGCTCGAGTTTCACGTGCTCGATGACGTCGCCGCCGCGGCGCCCGTCTCGCGCCCGCCGAAGCAGGACGCCCCGCCGGCACCTGCCGCTCCCCTGGCGGAGAGCGCAAGACCGCGGCGCAACACGATCGCACGCATCGCCGAGGCGGTGGAGGAACAGGCGGGCAGGATGCGGCGTGTGCTGTACGGCTTCGGTGCGACCGTCATCGTCGTGGTACTTGCGCTGGCGTGGATGAGCCGGCAGAACTCATCGGCCGATCGCGCGACCATCGAGGCGTTGCTGAAACAGCTGCAGGACCAGAACGCGGCCATCGCCCTATTACAGGGCGGCTCGGGTGCGCGCGGCCTTGCCGACGAAGTGGGTCGCATTCGCCAGGAACGCGACGCCCTGCTGTCGGCGCTGCGCAAGGGCGGCAGCGCGCAGGACATCAGCGGACGCATGGCCGAACTGACGCAGCGACAGAGCGCCGCCGGCGAAGTATCGAAGGTGGACTACGAGAGGATCGGCGAGCAGAACACGCGCGCCGTGGCATTCATCGTGGTGCAGTTCGCCAACGGCGTGGAGGGCGGCACGGGCTTCGGCGTGACGCGCGACGGAATCATCGTCACCAATCGACACGTCGTGGAGGATCCCACCGGCACGCCGGCAAAGATCGCCGTGCAGTATCACGGCACTCGGAAGTGGCTCTCCGCGCGACTGCTGAAGGTGTCGACCACGGATGACCTCGCGTTCCTGAAAGTGGAGGCGCCGGGCGCCTACCCCACGGTCGTCGGCATCAGTGGCAGCGGCGCCGTGCGAGCGGGCGCGCCGATTGCCATCGTCGGCTTCCCGCTGGGCAACGAGATCGCCGGCATGGGCGGGTCGATCGACACCGTCACTGCGCGCGCCACGCTGACCGCCGGGATCGTGAGCAAGTCGGTGAACGACATCCTGCAGGTCGACGCGTACGTGGCGCACGGATCGAGCGGATCGCCGGTGTTCAACCAGCGCGGGCTCGTGGTCGGCGTCGTCTACGGCGGGCCGACGGCAGCCGCTGGACGCATAGTGTACAGCGTGCCGTCCGACCGGCTGATCGCGCAACTGCCGGGAGAGGCGGCGGGGGCAGTGCGGCCGTAGAACGGCTCTGAAAAGAAGCTGTGAGCTGCACGCTGTACGCCGTAAGCCATCTGCTGAACTGCAAACGAAACTATAGGCTCTACGCCGTCCGCCGTACGCCGTCCGTTCAACTGCAAACGAAGCTGTAAGCTCTACGCTGTACGCCGTCCGCCGCGAGCAGTCATTGCCCGCAGCGGACGGCGTACAGCGTATGGCGTACAGCTTACAGGTTCTTTTGTTGTTGAAGTCAGGAGCAGAGTGCCCGAGCCGCAGCCTCCTGCATCCCCCGGTCCCCACTCCACGCGCACAGCACGTGCTGCGCGTCCGGCAGCTCCGCCGCCAGCCGCGGGTGCCCGAACAGCACCACCAGCGCGTCGCGCCGCAGCGTCCTGGCACCCTGCACCGCGAGCTTCACCGTCAGTCGCGCCTGCGGCGAGATGCCGGCTTGGCCCTTGGCCGCCATCACGTCGGCAAAGACGGCGATCACCAGCACTCCCTCACCCTCGGGCGTGGCGCTCTCCACCACCTGCACCTGACGTCCCAGTGCCTGCAACGCGTGAATGAACGGACCGCGCGACGGCGCGCTCGTCGGCGGGTCGTCGTCCACCAGCACGACCTCGGCGCGCGGCGGAAGCCACGGCACGCGCCCGCGCTCGACTCGCAGCACCTTGTCGGCCACCTGCTTGGCCCACGTGCGCTCGTCGAGCGTCAGCGCGCGCGCATCACGCGTCCATCGCCCCCACGTGGCCCACCAGTCGCGCCGCTCGCGCGACGCGGCGAGCCGCTGGGCGTCGAGTCGCCCGGAGGCGACGGCCTCCTCGAGCGCGCGCACCACGCGCACCGGGTCGAGCGGAGCGAGCAGCAGGTCACAGCCGGCCTCGAGCGCACGCACCGCCGCCTCGGCTTCGTCGCGAGAGGCAGCGACGCCGTGCCTGTCGAGCGCGTCGCTGGCGATCAGTCCACTGAAGCCGAGCTCATCGCGCAACAGCGCAGTGACCGGTGCCGAAGATGTGGCGGCGCGCTCCGCTGGATCGAGCGCCGGAATGGCCGCGTGTGCCGTCATGATGCTGGCCACGCCGGCATCGACGGCCGCACGGAAGGGTGCAACGTCGGTCGCCGGAAAGTACTTGGCGCACGCCAGCACGTTTTCCGCCTGGCAGGCGTCAATCCAGTCGGCGCCAAGCTCGCCGACGCGCGCGGCGTCGGCACCAAAGCTCCGCGTGCCGATGGTGGAGCTGGTGCCGTCGAGATCCAGGTCGAGCACGGGACCGAGCGCCCAGTTGATGCCGAGCGACCGCGCATCGCGCGCCGTGAGTCGCGCCGATCGGCGCACCACGTCGGCGTCGGCGAGTGACGCCAGCGCGGCGGTCGGTGGCAGCGCGGCGGCGCCGTCGAAGCGTTCCCCCGCCCCGCGCTCGACTTCCGCGGCGATGAGCAGGGCGTGTGGCGCGTGGGCGTGCAGCGCGCGCGTGAGTTGAGCCACCTCGTCGCGCGGACCTGCGCGCAGGATGAAGCCACCCACGCCAACACCGAGCGCGCGGTCGATGGCCTCGCGCGTTCCCGCCCAGCCCACGTCACGGTCCCAGCCGAGCGTCGCGATGACGTGCTGACCCAGGTCCTTCATCAGGGTGCGTTCAGGCCGGCGTGAAGGTGCCGAGTACGCGCGGCCCGCGCGCACCGGTGGCGGCGGGGACGTTGCCCGGCAGTTCCTTCAGGTGCAGCCAGCCAAGGAACGCGAAGGCTACGGCTTCCTTGGCGTCGCCGTCAAAGAAGAGCTTGTCGAACTGCACCACCACACGTGGCGCGAGCAGGCCGACCAGCCGCTTGACGAGTGCGGGATTGCGCGCGCCGCCGCCCGAGATCACCACATCGGCAATCGGTTCGGGAATGAACCGGTCGTACGCCAGCGCAATGCTGCGCGCCGTCAGCTCCACGGCGGTGGCCACCAGGTCGGCATCGCTGCATCCGTCGCGCGCGGCGCGGCACCTGGCAATGAGGTCGGCAACGTAGTCTGCCGTGAAGAATTCGCGCCCCGTGCTCTTGGGGGGCGGCGCGCTGAAGTACGGGTGCGCGAGCAGCTCGTTCACTACGTTCTGTGCCGCTGTCCCCTGTGCCGCGAGTTGTCCGTCCACGTCGTACCGAAGATCGGGGCGCACGGCACGTGTCACCGCGTCCACGACGCCCACGCCGGGGCCGGTGTCGAACGCGCGCGTTCCTGCCACGCCGCCCCCGGGCGGCACCACGGTCACGTTGCCGATGCCGCCGATGTTCTGCAGCGCGCGCCAGCCGCTGCCGGCAAAGAGCAGCGCGTCGGCAATGGGCACCAGCGGTGCGCCTTGCCCACCCGCCGCGACGTCGCGCGTGCGGAAGTCCGCAATTACCGGCCGCCCGGTGCGCTCGGCGATCACCGCCGGCTGGCCGAATTGCCAGGTGGCCCGCGGCGCGTCGTGCCAGACGGTGTGTCCGTGCGAAGCGATGGCGTCGACCTCATTGCGCCCCAACCCGCTCTCGGCGATGGCGCTCACCGCCGCCGCGCCCAGTCGATCGCCAAGTTCGAAGTCGAGGCGCGTGTAGTCGCCGGGATGCGTGGGGTGCGCGATGGCGGCAAGCAGCCGCTCGCGGAACGCATCGTCGTACGGTTGCTGCACGAAGGCCAGCAGTTCCGGCGTCGGGCGGTCGTCGTCATCCCCGGGCCAGAAACGCACCACGGCGGCGCTGATGCCATCGTGCGACGTCCCCGACATCAGCCCGACGAGGACGAGCGGACGCAGCCCGTCGTGGATCACGCGCTCACCGGCGGCGGGCCTTCCATGGCATCGGGCAGCCATGTGT